>JALDXQ010000006.1:0-83346 GCA_032156805.1 Acidobacteriota bacterium | reverse complement strand
ACCAGCTCAATGAGACGTGCGCGAATTGTCACAAGGTCTATCGCGATGGCGCGAAGGAGGGCAGCGTCGCCGGCGCCTCGCGGTGTCAGTGAGCCTTCTTCTATCGCGCGCCGGCATTGTTGACGCGAATGCGCGCGAGTTGAGTGCTCGCCGCCATGTACAGTGTCTTTCCGTCGGCATCGCCGAATGCGAAACCGGGTGAGAACTCGGGCGGCACGATCAGGCCCAGGTGCCTGCCTTCAGGGTTGAACACCCAAATGCCGCCGGGACCCACTGAGTACAGATTCCCTCTGGCATCGAACTTCATCCCGTCAGGATTGCCGGTACCCTTTCCAGTGCTCATGTCCGCGAACATTGTGCCGCTGCCGACACTACCATCGCGCTGCACCTCGTATTTCATGATCGCGCGCTTGACCGAGTCGTTGACGTAGAGAAACGTCTCATCGGGCGACAGGACGATTCCATTCGGACGCTCGAGATCCTTGACGACCAGCTGGAGCTTGCCGTCCTTGAGGAGGAACACGCCTTGATAGGGGAGTTCTTTCTTCAGGTCCCAGTCGGCGAAGCGGTTCCCTCCACTTGGATCCGTGAAGTAGAGAGCACCGTCCGATCGAAAGACCAGATCGTTCGGGCTGTTCAGTCGCTGACCCTCGTAGCGTTCAGCGAGAATGGTCCGCTTGCCGTCCTTCTCCAGCCGCACGATGGCGCGGTCGGCTTCGGCGGCATAGACGACCCGCCCCTGCGGGTCGAGGGTGATGCCGTTGGCGCCGAATCTCGGGTTCGCCGGTCGGCCGGACGTTCGAGTCCAGTCAGACTTCTCGAGAAACGCGGACATCTTCCCGTCCGCTGTCCACCGGTGAACGACGTTCGCGGGAATGTCACTGATTAGCAGGTGGCCGCCGCCGGACTCCCTGACCCAGACGATTCCGTTGATGAACCCGAAGCCGGTCTTCACGGTCTCCATGGTGGTGCCCGGAGACACGACCGCATCGAACGCTGGGTCCAGCCGCGTCGTTGCGCCTGATGGCGGGACCTGCGCAGAGACCGCAACGAAGACAGTTCCGGTGATGAGCGCAGCACAGCAGATGACGAATCCCTTCATGGTGACCCTCAGTTGAAGGGAAAGATTAGCTCACCTCGCTCCTCGTCGGTGCCGATCATGTCACTTGACGCGCCGAGGTCAGTCAGCGCGCAAAGACGCGAGCGGGCTCAACCGGCTGGCCCGGCGCGCGGGCAGGTAGGCGGCGAGCCAGGCTGCGACGCCCAGCACGAGCGGCGCCCCGATCAACGCAACGGGATCGAACGTCCCGACACCGAAGAGGAGCGTCCCGAGGAAGCGGGCCGCCAACAGCGAGGCCGCGACACCGATCGCACCGCCGATCAGGACGAGTCGTATTCCAAGCGTCGCGAGCAGCCGCGTCACGCCAGCGGCATCCGCCCCGAGGGCCATCCGGATCCCGACCTCGCGTGTGCGCATGGCGACCGTGTGGCGCACCATCCCGTAGACGCCGACAGCCGCGAGGGCCATCCCGAGGAACGCAAACGCCGCGAGCACGACCGCGCCCATCTGCGCCGGCAGGCGCTCCACGGCGAGATGCTCCGCCATCGTCTTCGACTCCATCACGCGCAGGTCAGGGTCGGCTTGCTGGGCCACGTCGGCGAGCGTGAGCAGCAGACGTGCGGGATCGGTGGTCGTGCGGACGAGGAAGATGACCCCCGGTTGATGTTCGCCCTGCGTGTAGGCCTCGTAGATGAGATCGGCAGGTGTCTCCCCGAGCGATCGCACGCTGATGTCGCTCACCACGCCGACGATCATCAGATCGGGTTCGGGTTTTGACCGGCGGAGGATCTGCCCAAGCGCATCGCCGTTCGGCCAGTAGCGCCGGGCCATCGCCTGGCTGATGATGGCGACGGGCTGACTCTCGCGCCGGTCGCGATCGTCGAACGTGCGGCCGTCGACGAGGGCGATGCCGGCGGCTTCGAAGAATCCGCCGTCCACTTCGGCGCGATCGGCGCGAAAGGGCCGCCCTGACGGTGGCACGCGGCCGTCGATCGTGAAGTCGGTGAAGTTGACGTTCAGATCGAGCGGCATCGGCCAGATCAGGCCGGCTGCGTCGACACCCGGCACCGCTCGAAAGCGCTGGAGCAGGTCCCGCATCAGCGATGCGGAGTGGTCGGGTGTCGATCGCGCGGACGGCATGATGACGTTGAGGAGCGACGTCGGAGCGCGGCCGAAGCCGGGATCCACTGCCAGTGTCTGCTGCCAACTCCTGAGGAACAGCCCGGCGCCCACGAGCAGCACGAGCGACATCGCGATCTGGGCGACGACGAGCACGTTGCGCCATCTGAGCGATCCCGGCGCCTCGCTCCCTTTGTTTCCGGTCTTGAGCGTCGAGCCGGGATCGGTGCGCGTGCCCTGAACGGCGGGGACCAGTCCCAGCAGCAGTCCGGCGAACATGCCGGCGCTCGCTGTGAACACGAGCACTCTCCAGTCGAACAACACTGTCCAGTCGATGCCGAGGTGAAGGTCGAGCCGCATGCCCAGCGGCAGCGGCAGGTCGAGCGACAAGAGCCCGTTGACGAGGACGATCGCCAGCAGGAGTCCTGCGGCCGCGCCACCGAGCCCGAGCAGCGCACTCTCGACGAGCAACTGGCGCGCGAGCGCGCCTCTCGTTGCGCCGAGCGCACGGCGCAACGCAACCTCATGACCCCGATCGAGGGCGCGCGCCACGAGGAAGCTCGCGAGGTTTGTACATGCCAGCAGCAGCACGAGCCCGACGACGACGATCAACAGCCAGGCCGCCGCACGCAGGATCGGATCGAGTGACGGGTGGACTTGCACGTCGGAGGCCGGGACGATGTTGAACTGCTGGCCCGGACGCCACCCTTCAGGTCGCGAGCTGTCGAGAGATGCCGCGACGAGCGACACGCGATGTTCGGCCTGCGCTCGAGTGACCCCCGGTGCGAGCCGTGCTCTGACGATGAAACTGTGGAAATCGCGCTGGTCGAGCATCTCGATGCCCATGACCGATTCCAGCATTGCCGTCGAGACGTAGAAGGCGGGCGCGATGGCCGGAAGGGCACCGCGGTAATCGGCCGGCGCGACGCCGATGATCGTGTAGCCGCGACGTCCGATCTGCAGCGTGCGTCCGACGACCTGCGGATCTCCTCCGAACGCGCGCTGCCAGTAGCCGTAGCTGAGCATGACGACCGGATGGCCGCCCCGGGCTATCTCGTCGGCGGGCTGAATGGCCCTGCCGAGAAGCGGCTCGATGCCAAGGAGCGCGAATGTGTTTCCCGTCGTGGCCTCGCCCATGACGTTGCTCACGGTGCCGGCGTGCTCGATCCGCCCGGGGGCGAACGTCGATGCGGCAACCCCACGGAAGACACCGGTCGTGCCCCTGCGCAGGTCTTCGATCGTCGGGTACGACGGCGGACTGAACCGCCGCTCGCCCTCGGCCTCGTAGATGTTGACGAGGGTCGCGACGTCGGCGAGGGGGGACGGGCGGAAAAACACCGCGTGCGCCACGCCGAAAATCGCTGCGTTCGCGCCGATTCCGATGGCCAGCGAGAACACGGCCATCGCCGAGAAGCTCGGGTGGCGGCGCAGCGAGCGCAGGCCGTAGCGGACGTCGTGGACGAGCGTCTCGAGGAAGGAGGCACGAAACTCGTCGCGCGTCCGCTCTCGCATCTGCTCGACGCCGCCAAATCGAATCAGCGCTTGCCGCCGTGCCTCGTCTGTGGACATGCCGAGTCGCAGGTTCTTCTCGATCTGCCGCTCGACGTGGAAACGGAGCTCATCGTCGAGCCGATCTTCGAGTTCCCGCCGGCGGACGAGCGAACGAAGTCGTCCCCACAGATATGCGAGCATTGGCAGATCGGCTTTCATTCGGTACGCAGAGCCGCGAGCGGGTTCATGCGACTGGCGCGCCGCGCCGGCATATAGGCGGCCAGCCAGGCTGCGACGCCGAGCACAAGTGGCGGAACAGTCAGCGCGACAGGGTCAAACGCTCCCACGCCGAAGAGCATCGTCGCGAGGAGGTGGGCCGCCGGTAGCGATAGGGCCACACCGATCAGGCCGCCGGCCAACACCAATCGCAGGCCGTGCGTCGCGAGTTGCCGCGCGACGCCAGCGGAGTCGGCGCCGAGCGCCATGCGGATCCCGACCTCGCGCGTGCGCATTGCCACGGTGTAGCGCACCATCCCGTACACCCCGACTGCTGCCAGCGCCATGGCCATCGCGGCAAACGCCAGGAGGATGAACGCGCCGATCCGCGACGGCAGACGCGACATCGCCAGATGCTGAGCCATCGTGGTGGACGTGAACACCTGCAGGCCCGGATCGATCTCGTGCGCCGCAGCGATCATCGCTGACGAGACTCGTTCCGGATTGGCGGCGCGGACGAGGAAGTGGAACATGGGGCTGCTGTCACCCTGGGAGTAGGCCTCGTAGACGACATCTCTTGGCGCTTCTCCGAGCGATCGCACGTTGATGTCGCTCGCGACGCCGACGACCACCAGGTCTTCGGCGGCCGGATCCGGCCGACGAAGGACGCGGCCAAGGGCGTCCCCATCTGGCCAATAGCGACGGGCCATCGCCTGGCTGATGACCGCCACGGGTCGAGTGTCTCTCCGGTCGGCGTCGTTGAATGGGCGGCCGGACACGATCGACATCCCGGCGGCGTCGAAGAAGCCGCCATCCACAGTGGCGCGGTTGGCGCGGAACGCCTCTCGACCAGCCGGCGGCACGTGTCCGTCTATCGTGAAGTCGGTGGAGCTGGACGAGAGCTCGAGCGGCAGCGGCCAGACGAGCCCGGCGGCCTGGACGCCGGGAAGCGCCCGAAAACTCGCGAGCAAGCTACGTGTCCGTTGCGCGGCTTGGTCGGGAGTTGAACGTCCGACCGGTAGCCAGAGAGACACGATCGATGTCGGAGCCCGGCCGAAGCCGGGGTCCACGGCCAGCATCTGCTGCCAACTCCTCAAGAACATCCCGGCCCCCACGAGCAACACGAGCGACATGGCGATCTGGGCGACCACCAGCACGTTCCGCCACCTGAGAGGTCCCGGGGCGTCGCTCCCTCTGCTGCCAGTGTTGAGTGCCGTGCCGGGATCGGCGCGTGTTCCCTGCACCGCAGGCACGAGTCCAAGGAGTGCTCCGGCCACGATACCGGCGCCCGCCGTGAGCGCAAGCACCCGCCAATCGAACAGCGCGTTCGAGTCGAGGCCGAAGTGAAGATCGAGCCTCATGCCGAAGGGCAGTGGGAGATCGACCGACAGCAGAAGACGAAGGAGGCCGAGCGCGAGCACAAGACCTGCTGCCGCGCCGGCGATGCCGAGGAGTGAGCTCTCGACGAGCGATTGCCGGACAAGCGCTCCTCGGGTCGCGCCGAGGGCCCGCCGCACGGCCACCTCTTTCCTCCGATCGAGAGCCCGTGCCAGCAGGAAGCTCGCGAGGTTCGTACACGCCAGCAGCAGCACCAGCCCCACGACGGCTCCGAGCAGCCACACCGCTGCGCGCAGCACGGGATCCAAACCGGGATGGATGTTCACGTCGGAGGTCGGCACGAACGCGAACTGCTCTCCGGGGACCCAGCCCTCAGGGCGCGCAGCAGTGAGCGACGCGGCCACCAGCGATGCCGCGTGCTCGGCCTGTGATTGGGTCACGCCCGGAGCGAGCCGTGCCCGGGCGAAGAAGCTGTGGTAGTCGCGCTGGTCGAGCATCTCGACGCCCATCAACTCGTCGACCATGGCCATCGGGACGTAGAAAGCCGGCGTGACGGCCGGCAGACCGCCGCGATAGCCGGCCGGCGCGACGCCGACGATGGTGTAGCTACGCCCTCCCATTCGCAGCGTGCGGCCGACGACCTGCGGGTCGGCGCCGAATGCGCCCTGCCAGTAACCGTGGCTGAGCATCACGACCGGGTGGCCGCCCCGAGCGATGTCGTCCTCCGGCAGAATGGCCCGGCCGAGCATCGGCTCGACGCCGAGGAGCGCAAACGCTCCTCCCGTCAGCGCCTCGCCCATGACGTACGTGGGCGCACCGTCGCGATCGATCGGCGCGCCGACGAAGGTCGATGCTGCAATGCCGCTGAAGACCGCGGTCGTACCCTTGCGCAGGTCTTCTATGTTCGCGTGCGACGGCGGATTGAATCCCTCGCCGCCTTCGGTTTCGTAGACGTTGACGAGCGTCTGGGGTTGCGCGAGTGGGGAGTGGGGGAAGAGCACCACGCACACCACGCTGAAGATGGCCGCGTTTGCGCCGATGCCGATGGCCAGCGACAGCACCGCCATTACCGAGAAAGCCGGATGCCGGCGCAGCGAGCGCAGCCCGTAGCGGACGTCGCGCGCCAGATTCTCGATGGGCCGGGCGCGGAACTCGTCGTGCGTCCGCTCGCGCATCTGCGCCACGCCGCCGAATCGAACCAGCGCCTGCCGGCGCGCTTCGTCGGGTGTCATGCCGAAGCGCAGGTTCTTCTCGATCTGCTGCTCGACATGGAACCGGATCTCATCGTCGAGCCGATCTTCGAGTTCCCGCCGGCGACCGAGCGAACGAAGGCGCCGCATGATGTCAGCAAGCGTACCCATCATCCCTCTCACTCTTCATGTCTTCCCAGTTCACACCGTCGCGTCCAGCACGAGGTTGATCGCGCGCGACATGCGTCGCCATTGCGCCAGCGAGTCGTTGAGATGGCGCCGCCCGCGCGCCGTCAACGAGTAGTAGCGCGCGCGCCGGTTGTTGTCGGTGACGCGCCACTCGGAGCGGATGAAGTCCTGCTGTTCCAGGCGATAGAGCGCGGGGTAGAGCGTCCCCTGGCCGAGTTGCAGCACGCGCTCCGACCACTGCTCGATGCGTTCAGTGATCCCCCAACCGTGCATCGGTTCGAGCTGCAGGGCGCGAAGAACAAGCATGTCGAGCGTTCCCTGCAGCACGTCGCTTCTGTCCTTGCCCACACCCGCTCCTTTCGATAGACGAAAGAAGCCTAGCAGGAGTTCCTTACGAACGTCAAAAGGAGGCGCCGTAGATCAGAGGTGCCTGCGGCGCTCGCGGAATCGGCGGCCGGGAATGCGGCCTACGCTGACGCACTGTCGTTGCCGCGTCGACTAGGTGCTGATTCGTCGCGGCATCTGTCACGCGGCTCTAAACGTTGCGGGTAGCTCCCACAACTCGAACGCGCGGTCGGAAGTCGACGCGATGAATCGCTCCGGCCGCATTCCGGCTACGCAGCGCGTCGGCCTTGCTTACGCGGTCGCCCAGGCACCTCTGATCTCCGAGGTGAGTGAGTTCTATTTCAGCGAGCGCGCGGGGGGATGGGCAGACCGTGATGGTAGATCGTCTGATAGCGGATGCTCTTGCCGTCTTCGTCGATCCAGCCGAGTGCCTGCTGGAAGAGTCCGGGCTCGGGCGCGCCGGCAGGCACTGTCGCCTCGCCGATATAGAGCTTGTCGGTATGCATGAAGATGGACGCGTAGGTCCGCGACTTGTCGGGGTTCGTGAGATGGAGCAGGTATCCCTCGATCAGGTCAATGTTCGTCCAGATGAACTCGGTGACCTTTGCGTCGCGCTGCATGAAGTTCCATGACGCGTAGACGAGGGCGCCGGCGTAGTCGACCTTCCAGTAGCCCGCGCCAGTCGAGCTCCCGGGATTCGTTCCGCCGCGACACGTCTCTGCCCCCGGTGGGCACGACTTCGCTCTCTCGGTCAGCAGCTTTTCGATGTTCCGGTAGTCGACGACGGTCATCGAAAAGCGGCTCTCGCCCTGCGATGCGCTGTAGACGCGCGCAGGGAGATCGGCGCCGAACTGCGACTTGTAGGTCGTGTCAGTGACTCGTGGCTGACCGGGGAAGTTGGTGGTGAATCGATCCTCCCGGCTGACGAACTCCGTCCACTCCTGTGCGAACGCAGGCCCCGACATCGACAACACCAATGCCGCCGCGAGCACGTTCCGACGCATCGCGATCTACCTGCCTCTCTGGCCTGTCGCGTCACCGCCGCCGCCGACAATAGCCGGCTCCGGATACAGGCCCATCCCGTGGAATGAGTTCGAGTAGATGCTCTGGTAGCGAACGCCGTTTCCGTTCTTGTCGACCCACTGCATCGATTGCTGGAACAGCCCGGGCTCCGGACGCCCCTCCGGCACTGTCCCCTCGAGGATGTACAGCTTGTGCGCGCGCATCCCAATCCACGCGAACGTGCGGGAGCGGTCTGCGTTGGTCAACTGGACGATGTGCCCTTCGACGAGGTCCTGCCACTCGTAGGTCATGTAGTTCAGCTTCGCGTCCCGTTGCAGCAGCTTGAACGTCGCGAAGACGATGGCTCCGCGCTCATCGTGCCGCGCGTATCCGGCACCCAGCGCTTCGGGCGCGTTCCCTCGACAGTTCGCATTTCCCGGCGGGCACGACTTGGCGCGTTCGATACCCTGCTGCGTGATGGTGGTGTAGTCGACGACGGTGAGTGAGTACGTCTCGCCGTTCTTCTCGGCGCTGTACATGCGTCCGGGAAGAACGTAGTTCAACTGTGACGTCCAGGTGATCTCGCTCACCTTCGGCTGGCCGGGGAAGTTCAGCCTGAAGCCGTCCTGCAGGCTCGTGTACTCCTCCCACTCCTGCGCGACCGCGAGAGTGGGAATGGACAGCAATAATGCGAACGCCAATGCTCGTGCGCGCATGACGTGTCCGTCCGCTAAAAATCTTTGGGCGCGGGCGCGTTGCCGCCGTCCCAGTCCTTGACCGATCCGTCGCCTGCCTTGAGGAACCCGAGCAGACATCCGTTGGTCCGGTCTCTGAGCGGATGGCATCGCGCTTTGACGCGATCGCCCGCCTTGACGTACTCGCGGGTGACGCCCATCTTCTCGAGCTGACCACGCGTCGTCGCTTCGAGCGCCCAGACGTGCGCGGCGCCGCCAGCGTCCTTGACCTCGATATACAGCCAGGAATGCGGCGTGAGCAGATGGAGCTCCTTGACCACGCCCTCGATGTCCCGGAACGTTTCTTCGTACTGGCCGTGCGAGTGGTGCGCCGATGCCGACAGCGCCACGCACATCACACAGGCGACCGTGAGACATGAACTCAACCGCACGGGGGCCTCCTTCTGGAAAGAGACGCGCGACGTCGCCGCAATCCTGCCACCAAACGCGCGAAATCCCAAGTGCCGTTCTCGTACGCTGGCCCGCGCTGCTTCGCGTCCCCGCCATTTGCTCTATACTCCGCTTCACCGAAGGGGACATATGAGACTGGTCGTCGTCACCGCGCTTGTCGTGTTGCTTACTGCTGCTGGTTCTGCTCAACAGACAGTTCCGCGTGGCCGGGGTGGTGTCCCGGTTGCCCCCAATGGCCTTCCCGCCGTGCCGCTCCCAGACAAGCCGCTGGAGTTCAAGACAGCCGAAGGGCAGGACGTCCGCGTCGTGGTCGTGGCCAGGGGAATGCCGTCGCCATGGAGCATGGTCTGGTTGCCCGACGGCGACATGCTCATCACTCAGCGGACAGGGCAGCTGCGTCGTCTGCGCAAGGGAGTGCTCGATCCGACACCGGTTGCCGGCGTTCCCCAGGTCGTGGCGGGCGGTCTGGGCGGCCTGATGGAGATCACGCTGCATCCGCAGTTTGCGACCAACCCCTTCGTGTATCTGAGCTATCCGAAACCGATCGGTCCGGCGCCGGCTCCGGCACCGGCGGCTCCGGGGGGTGGTGGCGCGGGCCGTGGCCCTGTTCAACAGACCGCACTCGCGGTTGCGCGCGCACGCTGGAATGGGACTGCGCTGACCGACGTGAAAGACATCTTCGTGGCGCAGACAGGTGTGGGCGGGCCGGCCCGCATGGTCTTTGGCCGCGATGGAAAGCTCTATGTCACGACCGGTGGCGTCAACAGTGGCGCGCAGGATCCGAGCAGCCACGCGGGCAAGGTGCTGCGTTTGAACGATGACGGCACGGTGCCGCCGGACAATCCGTTCGCGAAGCACGCCGGTTACGCCCCGGAGGTCTACACGCTGGGGCATCGGAGCTCGCTCGGGCTCGGGGTGCATCCGGGCACCGGCGAGATCTGGCAGCACGAAAACGGACCCAATGGCGGGGATGAGATCAACGTCCTGAAGGCGGGCGCGAACTACGGCTGGCCGATCGTCAGTTACGGTCGCACGTATCCAGGCCCGTGGCAGGCGCCGAAGCTCTCACACGAGAACTTCGAGCAGCCGCTCGTGTTCTGGGTCCCGTCGATCGCCGCATCGGGGATCGCGTTCTACACCGGCAACAAACTCCCGAAGTGGAAGGGCGACGTCTTCGTTGGCGCGTTGCGCGTCGGCGAGATCCCGGGCACGGGTCACGTGCAGCGCATCCTGTTCAACGAGCAGATGGAGGAGCTGCGCCGCGAGTCGCTGCTGACGGAGATGCGTCAGCGCATTCGTGACGTGCGGCAGGGACCAGACGAGTTGATCTATCTACTCACCGACAGCCCGAAAGACGGCGCGTTGCTGCGCATCGAGCCCGCGCCATAGGGTCGTCGTCAAAGCGTCGTGAATCAGTTCGCGGAGTGGCTCTCGCAGACGTCGCTCAGCCTGGCTATTCAAAGCCACGAGTGGGTCATTCCGGCGGTCCAGTCCATTCATATCGTTGCCATCGCCGCCGTGCTGGGCTCGGTCTTCATGATCGTCCTGCGGGTCCTGGCGTGGGCGGGACGCGATCAGACGCTCGCTCAGACGACGGCGCGATTCGGTCCATGGCTGTCATGGGCCCTGTGCGTGCTGATGGTCACAGGGGCTGTGATGATCGTGGGTGAACCGGCGCGCCAGCTGCTCGCGTTGTCGTTCTGGCTGAAGATGGGCCTCGTGGTCATCGGAACCGCCGTGGCCGTCGTCTTTCAGCGATCGCTCCACCGGCATGAGTCTCACTGGGAGTCTGTTCTCGTCAACCGCTCGCGCGTGAAAGGTCTGGCGGTCGTCACCTTCCTCGTGTGGGTCTCGGTCGTCATCCTCGGGCGCCTGATCGCGTACGACTATGTCTGGGGATCCTGGTCGACGGTGCTCAAGCAATAAATGGACATCGCCGGACTGATCGCGTCACTCGAAGCATCCGGCCTCGCGACCGGCATTCGCAACTCGCTGTATCTGTTCCCGCTCATCGAATCGGCTCACGTGGTCGGGTTGACGATGGTGTTCGGGACGATCCTGATCGTCGATCTGCGGCTGCTCGGCCTGGCGTCGACGCAGCGCGCGTTCACGGCCATTGCCTCCGACGTGTTCAAGTGGACGTGGCTGGCGTTTGCCGGGACGGTGATGACCGGAGCGCTGATGTTCGTCACCAACGCGAGCACGTACTACAGCAACGCGTACTTCCGCGCGAAGATGGCGCTGCTCGTCCTGTCCGGTCTGAATATGCTGGCGTTCGAGCTGACCGCCGGGCGATCCGTTCACACCTGGAATCGGCAGGCGGCGGCGCCCGCCGCTGGCAGGGCAGTAGCCGTTCTGTCACTCGCGATCTGGATCGGCGTGATCTTCCTGGGCCGTTGGGTCGGCTTCACGACGAGCTCCGTGCCGGTACCTGTGGGCGACGAGATCGATCTCGAGAAGCTCGAGGACCTCCTTCCGAAGTAGTGCCAGCGCTCACGATTTAGGAGCGGCGCCTTCTTTCGGCAGCTCGCCAGCGCCGAACGTCTTGTTCCCGGTAACCGAGTCGCAGTGCTTGCCCGGTTCGGGCTTGCTGCCCTTCGGGCATTGGAACAGTCCCGACATTCCCCGGTCTCCCGCTGGCTTGCCATCCCGCCGCGGGTGAATCCCCATGCTGAAGACGGTGCCCTGCGGGAAGCTCTCCCGCGTGATGCCGTCCTTGAACGCCTGCGCCGCACTCTCCATCTGAGCGACCCAGACGAGCGGCTGACCCTTCTCGTCGCGCGCCAGCGCATCTCGCGCCTCGTTGAGCGGCACGAAGTGCATCTCGAAGTGTGCCGCATTGGGAACGATGCGAACGATCACGCCGGTGAAGACGCGGTACACCGTCCCGTCGTACATGGCATACGAGTGATGAGCCTGTGCTGGCGGCGCCTGAAGCGCCATCAACGCGATCCCGACGCCTATCGCAGCGATCCGCATCACCAGTCCTCCCGGCAGCGCTCTCATTTGAAGCCCAGATCGAGTTCCTGCTTCGGCCGCTCCATGTCCTTCTCGAAATGCTCTTCCCAGATCTTCGCCCACGGGCGATCGAGCATGTCGGGCACCTTGTATTCGATCACTTGTCCTGGCGCCACTTGTGTCGCGAAGCCTTCGATTGGGTAGAGCGGTCGAGTACATTCCACCCATCCGAGACGGTCGGCGGTGCCCCATCCCTGCTGGTAGTTCCTGTGCCAGAGGATTCGCACCGGCTGCGCCAGCGCTTCGGAATCGTAAAGCACTGTTTCCCAGTCGATGCCGATGAATTGTCCGGCGGCATCGCGAACCGGTGTGAGGATCTCGATCGTCTCGAGCCGGTCGCTCCACTCCCAGCTCGAATGCTGGTTCCATCCCTGGATGTTGGAGGTCCTCGTGATCAGCGCGTCTCCGTCCCAGAAGCCAATCGTGTCGCCGTACCACTGTGGAACGCTGTTGCCGAGAGGCAAGTCGCGATTGAGGTGGACGACGCGCCACATGTTGCCGCTGCCGCTGCCCATGAAGATGACGACGTCCGGGGTGACCACGATGCGACCCGGCTTGGGACCGGTCGCCCATTGGCGCATGAACCCTTCGGGCCAGCAGTACGACGCCGACCACTGATGCGCGGCGTTCACGCCTTCGTGATAAATCTGCCGGACCATCCGCTGTTGATAGTCGGGTGTCAGCAGTGACAAAAACGTTGGTACCTGGTTGGCGCGAGAGTAGTTCCAGACGCGCCGGCCGTTGGGCGCGTACTCGCCGTAGACGCCGTCCCACCTGGGCATCGTCTCGTAGGTATGCCGGGTCGGCCCGCCTCGTGACTTCGCATCTGCCATCAGCGCCTGGTAATGATCGCCGGCGCTCTTGAAGGGATACGGGCTCACGATGTTTTCGCGAGGCCAGTCCATCTTGCAGTCTCCCCAGCGCGCGGATCCGGGAGGCTTGCTGCCGATGCGCGGATCGTTCGTGCTCGAGCCGGCGCCGCCGCTGCGCATGTCGGCGACCTGTCGGGGAGAGTTGCAGCGCCAGTAGCGCTGATCCATCCAGAGATCGCGATCCTTGTAGAAGTCCTTGCTGGTGAACAGGTCCACAGGAAGCGGTTGAACGCCGTCGGGTGCCCGCCCGTCCCACTGCGGTCCTTCGCCGAAGCTGCGGACCTCGGGTGGCGGATTCATCGCGGGAAACGGTGCGCCGCGCAGTCCCTTGAACTCGGGCGGTCGCAACTGAGCGAACGCGTCCGATGCGCCTCCAGCCACCAGAGCAAGCGACAGCGCCGTGGCACCTATTACTGTGCGGACTGCAGCCATGTTTTCTCCCGAGGTTGCTCGAGTTCGTTCCAGTTCTTCGTGCTAATTTTCAGTTCTTGGTTTTTGTTCCGCTATCCGGCAACGGCGACGTCGGATTGGCGGGGGCTGCGAGGTTCTTCGAGAAGAACGGCAGCACGTGCAGCTCGATGCGATCGCGCACCTTGTTGGTGTGGTCACCGTCGTACTCCTCGTAGTGGTGCGGAATGCGCAGCCGCGTCATCGCGTCGTGCAACTGCCTGTTCGCCGCCAGGAGCGGATCGGCGGTGCCGATGTCGATCGAGATGGCGTAGTACTTCTTCAGGTTCTCCGCGTGCTGTTCGAGCATCTCGATCGGCGCATTTGCGACCCACTTCGCGACGATGTCGGGGCGCACCTTGCCGTTCTTCACTGGCAGATCGAGGAAGAGCGGCGGGTTCTTCGGATTGGGTGACCACGCCGCCGCAGACGCCAGGAGCACCGACGGTCCGAACCCCGGCGCACTGGCAGCTGCTTCGGCCTGCGCTCGCGTGGTGATGGCTTCCGCCGCCTTCATCCCGTCCGGCTGCGGATTGCGGTTCGCCGTCAGGCAGCACGAGCTCAGGAGATAGAGGCTGAAGAACACGTCCGGCCGCTTCATGCCAATTCGAATTGCACCGTATCCACCCATCGAGTGGCCGGCCAGACCGCGGCTCATGCGATCGGGAAGCGTGCGGTAGTGACTATCCATGTAGGCCACGAGATCTTCGGCGATGAAACGCTCCCAATCGCCCGTGGTTGGCGAACTGGAGTACATGCTGCCCTTGTGCAGCGAGTACGCACTGGGCGTGACGACGATCGCCGAGCTGAAACCTTGCGCGGCGGCGAGGCGGTCGCTGCTTTCCTGAAGGCTGGCGAGGCGCGCGGTAAAGGTATCTTCTCGTCCGCCGTAGCCGTGCAGCAGGTAAATCACGGGGAACCGGCGCGCCTCTTCGGTCGCATAGCTCGGCGGCAGGTAAACCGTGACGTCACGGTCAGGGGAGTCGCCTTCGAGATTGCCTTCGAGCGCCTTGCCATGAACGGTGATGCGCTCGATTGTGCCGGCCCCGCCAGCGGGGCGGCCACCGCGACCCTGCGCAGCCAGCAGGGCCGCGCTTCCTACAGCAAGCGCCAGCACACAGACGACCGTCTTCCTCGCATTCCCCAACATGCTGCCCTCCGAGCCGCGATTCTAACTTGCTTGACAGGCCAGTTGCGGCCCACCAAGATCACGACGACCTAGAGCGACCAGGCGGTACCAATATGCGCATTCGAGCCCATCTCACCATGCTTCTGCTGGCGGTTGCTGCCGCCGGATTCCTTCACGTCGTCACGTTGGCACAGGCCGTGAGGCCTCCCGACTTCGCCGGCGAATGGCGGCTCGACAACGCCGAAGATCCCGGGCAGCCGCCGCTGTCCGACTATCTCGGCGTCCCGTTCAACGAGGCTGGGCGCCTGCGCGCCGATACGACCCCGGAATCCATCTGGGGCACGCCCGAATACCAATGCCGGCCGCACTCGGCGCCGCACCAGTGGCGTGGCGTGGGGGGCGCGCGCATTCTGAAAGATCTGGATCCGATCTCCCGCGACATCGTCGGCTTCCGCCTCCAGTACATGCGATCGCTCGACCGGCCCATCTTCCTGGACGGCCGTCCGCATCCACCGGCGTACGCACCCCACAGCTGGAGTGGCTTCTCGACAGGGGAATGGGTCGGCCACACCCTGAAGGTCACGACGACGCACCTCAAGGACGGCTTTCTCAAGCGCGGCGGTCCACAGACCAGCGACATGCTGACGATGACCGAGTTCATCACCCGGCACGACGATATCCTCACCGTGGTGCAGGTGGTCGATGACCCGATCTACCTGGACGAGCCGTTCGTGCTCTCGATCACCTCGAGGTACGACGCCACGGCGGGCCCGCCGACCGAAAACTGCAGCGGCTCGTCGTTTGCCGAGAACGGCGGCCGCGATCGTCACTGGGTGCCGCACTTCCTGCCCGGCCAGAACAGCGGCATTGGCGAGTTCCTGAAGACGCAGGATTGGATCCCCTTCGAACCGATCCGCGGTGGCGTCAAGACGATGTATCCCGAGTACCGTGGGGTGCTGGCTGGCGCGATGCCTGTCGAGAAGCTTTCGGTTCCGTCGTCGAAATCGGCGAACGACGTCGCCAGGAGAATCGCCGATCAGAGCCCGAGAGACGGACAAGTTCACGTGCTGCCGGTGCAGGGAAACATCTACATGCTCGTGGCCGATGGGACGAACATCACGGCATCGGTGGGGAAGGACGGCATCGCGGTCGTGAACACCGGTTCGCAGCAGATGTCCGACAAGGTGCTGGCGGCATTGAACGATCTGGCCAGGCAGGCGGTGAATCCTCCTGCGCCCAACACCTGCTTCGGCGCGAATTGTCCCAACACGCCCAGTTGGTCGAGCCCGTACTTCAACGCCGTCATCGCGTCTCCCCGGCCGGCGCAGTCGGTGCGATACGTGATCAACACGAGCGCCGCGGCGGAACATGTCGGCGGGAACGAGAAGGTCGCGACCTCAGCGAACTTCAGACGTGCCGGGACCGGTAACAGCTTCGGTGGCGCGGCACCAGCGCTCGGGACGAACGCGACGATTGTCGCGCACGAGGGCGTGCTCGCGGCGGTGAGCGCGACCGGGACCACCGTCCCGTCTGCCGCGTGGCCGAGCGAGACGTACTTCGACGAGTTTCACAAGCTGTCCGAGTACGTGAACGGTGAGCCGATCGTCGTGTATCACGCGCCCGCGGCGAACACCGACAGCGACAGCCTCGTGTTCTTCCGTCATTCGGAAGTCATCAGCGCCGGCAACATCTACTCGACGATCAGCTATCCGCTCGTCGACGTCGAGAAAGGCGGCACCATCCAGGGCGTCATCGACGGCCTCAACCACATTCTCGATCTCGCCGTGGCCGAATACCGCGCGCAGGGAGGGACCTGGGTGATTCCCGGCCGTGGACGACTCTCCGATACGGCCGACGTCGCCTCGTATCGCAACATGCTGGTGATGATTCGCGATCGCATCCGCGATCTGAAGACGAAGGGTATGACGCTCGAGCAGGTGAGAGCGGCGCGGCCGACACTGGACTTCGATGGGCGATATGGATCGACGAGTGGGCCGTGGACGACCGCGATGTTCGTCGAGGCCGTGTACAAGACCCTCCCAGAGGGCCGCTGAGAGAACGCTCGACACGGACACACTGAGGCACCGACACAGAGAACCCCTTATGAAATACGTCGCCCTTCTGGCACTGATTTGCATGACGGCCTGGTCCACGACGGTCGAGGCCCAACGTGGGCGTGGCGCTGCCCCTCCTGCCAGCCCGCGGCAGATGGCTCCCATCGATGTGACCGGCTACTGGGTCTCGGTGGTCGCCGAAGACTGGAAGTACCGGATGGTCACGCCAAAGAAGGGCGTCTTCGATGGCGTGCCGCTCAGCCCGGAAGGACGAAAGGTCGGAGAGAGCTGGGATCCGGCTCGCGATGAAGCGGCCGGCGAGCAGTGCCGCGCCTACGGTGCGGGCGGGATCATGCGCGTGCCGGGGCGCTTGAACATCTCGTGGCAGGACGACAGAGTCCTGAAGGTTGAAACAGACGCCGGAACGCAGACTCGGTTGTTTCGCTTTGGCGCCTCCTCTCCTCCGGCAGAGTCGACCTGGCAGGGACATTCGATCGCGCAGTGGAACGTTCCGGGGCGCAGCCTCAAGGTCGTGACCACCAACCTGCGAGCCGGCTACATCCGCAGGAACGGGGTGCCGTACAGCGAGAAGGCGATGGTGACTGAGTACTGGGATCTGAACACGCTGCCCAACGGTGATCAGTGGCTCACGGTCACTACCGAACTCGTGGACCCTGCGTACTTCACGCGGCCGTACGTCACGAGCTCGGATTTCAAGAAGCTGCCGGGTGCCGCGGGATGGAATCCGACGCCCTGCTCCGTGAAGTAATCACTGTTGCAATGGGGTCGGGAGTCATTTCATGAACGCCAGTGCTACATGGGTGCTGTTCTGCTCAGTGTCGCTGGCGGCTGTCCCGCCAGTCACCGCACACCACAGCGCCGCGGCGTACGACACCCAGAAGGAAGTCAAGGTCACCGGAAACGTCGTGCGATACCGGTTTGCCAACCCGCACGTGTATCTCACCGTGCAGGTGAAGAACCCGGATGGAACGACAGCGACCATCGAGGTCGAGGCGGGCGCCGCGTCGGTGTTGAACGGCCTCGGATTCACCAGCGATGCCGTGTCGGTCGGCGACCTCGTCACGGTCGTCGGCAACCCCGATAGACAGAACCCCGCGATCCTCCTCGGCAGAGATCTTCTCAAGCGGGATGGATCCTATCTGCCACTCAACATCGGTTCGCGCAGTGTGTACCAGTCGAGAACGGCGACGGCAACGAGCATTGCCGGTACCTGGTTTTCTCCACGCTCGGAATTCGTGGCCTACACCGGGAGCGTTGGCACCTGGAAACTGACCGACAAGGGCAGGGCCGCAGCCGCCAGCGTGGATCCGAAAGCCACGACGCAGAAAGACTGCATCCCGGTCGGCGCGCCGACGCTGATGCTGTACCCGGTCGCCACTACGGTCATCGTCGAGCGCGACCGCGTCGTGATGAACGTGGACTGGATGGAGTCGCAACGCGTCATCTACCTGGATGGTCGTCAGCATCCGCCGGCCAGTCAGACGTTCCTGCACGGCCACTCGGTCGGGCGCTGGGAAGGCAAGATGCTCGTCGTGGACACGGCCAATTTCACGGAGCACGCCAACGGACTCTCGCTGTCGATGCCGGCAAGCGCGCGGAAGCGCCTGACCGAGCGATTCGTGGTCTCGGAAGACGGCAAGGCCCTGATCTACTCAGGCGTTGTCGAAGATCCCGTGTACCTCGCGCAGCCGGTTCAGTGGTCGGGGAAGTGGGAGTATCGACCGAACATGCGTCACTCGAATCAGAAGTGTGACGTCGAGGTCGCGCGCAGGTTTCTCAGCCAGTGAAAACGGGATAGGGATTGATCGGCTCGCCTTTCCACCACTGACGTGCCGGCGTGAGACGGAAGATCGCGAAGTGCAGGTGCGGCGCCTCGGGCGACGCATTGCCCGTGCTTCCGACATAGCCGATGACGTCTCCCCGGCGGATGACTTGCCCCTCGTGCAGTCCTTCGGCGTAGCGATCGAGGTGTGCGTAGTAGTAGCTGAAGGCCTGTGTCGGATCGAACTGGTAGATCGTGAACCCGCCCGCCTTGCTGGTGAACAACTTCTGAATCGTGCCGCCCTCGACCGCCCGAACCGGCGTGTGTCGCGGCGCCATGATGTCGAGCGCTTCGTGTGCATGTCCCCCGCGCGCGTCGGCATAGGTGTCGCGCAAATCGTCCTCGTCGATCCCCTCGACCGGGATGTCGAGATCCTTCTCTCGCAGCGTTTCGACGGCAGTACCATGCGCCACCGAGCCAGTGATTGCCGCCGGGACCGCCTCGCCGTTTTCGCCCGGACGCTCGACGGCACGAGGCTCGGCCGGGTCGTGCGCCGGAGCTGGATCGGGTGATGGCGCCTCCTGTGCGCGAGCCTGCGTGATTTCCGCTGCGCCCAGCCACCATGACAGCGCCACCGTCGTCAGCACGCCCATCGTGAAGCTGAGTGCGATGATCAGCGCGAGACGCTGCAGGCGCTGTGCACGGTTGGCTCGCCTCATCGGAAGATCACCAGCGTTCCGGGCCTGGCCCAATCCAGCAGGCGACGGACGTCCCAGTTCGTCATCCGCACGCAGCCGTGAGACTGCATGTGACCGATCGTGGACGGTTCCGGCGTGCCGTGGATGCCGTAGTGTTCCTTGGTGAGATCGATCCAGGCGACGCCCACGGGGTTGTTCGGACCTGACGGGATGCGGGCCTTCGAGTGGGAAGGGTTCGCGTCCCAGAACAGATCAGGGTTGTAGTGAAATGCCGGCAGTTGCTCCACGCCGGTGACGTTCCATTTCCCGATCGGCAGCGGGTCGTGCTGGCTTCCCGTGGTCACAGGCGCATGGAACACGACCCGCCCGTTCTGGTCTTCCACGGTCAGTGCACTCGTCCGCTTGGTCACGATGATCGTCGCGCGTGATGCGGCGGCCTGCGCTGACAGCGCCGTGTCCAGGACGTTCGGCACGATGATCTGATCTCCGGCGCGTTCGAATGTCTGGCTGGCGTTCAATGACTGCAGCAGCGCAGGGCTGGCGTGGAACTTTTCGGCGATCGCCTCGAGCGGGTTCTGATAGCTGAGCGTCGGCAGCTTCGACTGCGCGAGAAGGTCTTTCGGAATCTCTGGCTGGAACGGACCTGCAACGTCGGCGTCGGTCAGCGTGTACGTGATTACAAGAGGTTGCTCTCCCATCTCCTGCATCAGCTGCCTCGCGGTCGGCTCGTCAATACGGCCGGACACCTGGAGGTCGCGACTGCCTTGAAATGCCGCCAGCGCTCGCTGCAGATTAGCGCCGGGTCGACCATCGATTTCACCCGGTGAGAAGCCGGTGCGGTCGAGCATCACCTGTGCGGCAAGCACATCCGGCTCGGCCTTCGTCGCTGGCTCACCTTTCTCGATCGACCTGGGATTTCCGCCAGGTGCCTGTGCGAGCGCAGCCGTTCCGAGCGCCATGCATATGAGAAGCGTCGCTCTCAACATGGGACCCGGTGGTGCAAAGGACGGACCGCAGAGAGCGGCTCTGGGCTTTGGGCTCCGGGCTCGCGGTTGAGGTGTGCCGAGAGTCAAGAGCCGTGAGACTAGAGCCTACTCACACGTCACGACGCTCGTCTGCAGCGCGTTGATCGTCACGTTCATGCGGCAGGGCTTCGATGGTCGATCGACCTGCACATCGTGATTCCCGACGGATGTCACGAAACGGCGATTGGTCAGCTCGCTCTTGCGTTGACCATCGATGGTGATGCCGAAGCGTTCGGGGGCCGAGGTGACGAAGAGGTAGCCGATCGACTGCGACGTCGCCCGCGCGATGAGGTCGGAGAGAAACTGCGAGAACGACCATCGCCGCACCTCATTCGGTGTGACTTCCGGTGTCGGTGGCGGAGCCGGCTGCTGTCTCGACACTGCCAGCAGGATCGGCTGTCGCGGGGCCGGACCTGCTGCCGATCGATTGGATGCCAGCCGGTTGTCGCGCAGGTCATAACAGTAGTGAGAGAGGAGCGCTTGAAAGACACTCCTCGGATCGGCGCCGTTCAACTCCTGCTGCCGCAGGAAGTCGTCGAGTTGCCGGCGTGCCTCGAGTATCGAACGTTGGATGGCGGTGCGTGCATCCTCGTTGATCCGGAATCGCGCTCGCACCTCCCAGTTGTTGACAACCGCTGTGAGTGTGCCCGCCATGTCGAACCGCGAGAGTGCCGGGCGTGTTATCGACGCGATGATCTGAAAAGCGCCGGCCTGAACGCCGGTGAGCCGGCGGGTGTCTGTATACGTGCCGTCGGCCTTTACATCTCCGGGGCGAATCGTGACGCGTGGTTCACGCCCTTCGAGCTGCACGATGGCGGGAGAGAGATTTCGATACGACAGCGTCGCAGGTTCCGTGAGGCCGCCAAGCCCATTCACGGTGGTCGTCAGCGTGGCACGTTGCCCACGAACCAGTTGCGTGCCCGTCGCGATCAGCCGTACGCCCATGGCGCGAACCCGGCCTTCGGTCGTCCTGCCGCTGTCGGTGTAGCGAACCGGCACCTCGCCGAATGGAGTCTCGGTCACACGGAACACGACCTGTCGTGGAGAAGCGGCCAGCAGCTCGGCCTGGCTGCCCCCGACTTCGACTGTCTTGCCGGCAAGGCTGCCGTTCGAACGAGCGCGAATCGTTGCTGGCCGACCAACCTGAAGGTCTACCGGCAGTTGCACGGTGCCGGGGCCGGCGCCGGGCGGAAGTGCCGGCTGAGGGTCGACCGGCACCGACATCTGCGTAACGACCTGCCCACTCGCGTCACGCAGCGCCATCATCGCCCTGCCCATGCGAAGGACGACCGGTACGGTCCATTCGTACCGGCGTTCCGCGACCTTCGTCTGCTGTTTCTCGAGCTCCACGACCAGTCCCGTGAGCACGCCGAGGTTGGCCTGCTGCTCCTGCGGCGTCGCACCCGCGGGCTCCGCCAGCACCACGCCGGAGATCGTGTCGCCGGGCGCTGCATCCGAAGACACGTGCACCAGGACTCTGCCTTGTGGCATGGTGAACGATGCCGTCGACACGCCGCCTGACACCTGCACATCGCCATCCGACTGTGCGTTGATCGGCTCGGACGAGAGGGCAACCAATACGAAGGCGAGACAGCCGGCCGACACCGCGATCCTGTAACTGACGAGGGAGGCGAGTCTCATGATGACCTCCTTGCGGCACGTGCGTCTGTTACCTGCAGACTCGCGTAGACGAAGTCGGCAAACACCACGACGGAGGCGAGGAAGCTCCAGAACTGCGCCCGCGTTGGAATCCAGATGCGCGGGTTCGCTGGATTGAAGAAGCCATTGTTCAACATCCACACCGCCTGCTGGTACGCCAGGTAGCCGAAATACAGCGACGCGGCGCAGAGTGCCCAGCTCGCGACAACACGACGGAGGAGAAGAGGCGAGAGCCCCATGGTGTTGTCGCGGTTGATCACGTAGCCGGTGATGCCACCTATTGCCAGCGTGGTGAGGGTGATCAGCAGCTCGATCATCTGGAAATAGGAATCGAGCTGACGCTGCCGCAGGTCATCGGCAAAGTCCGGGATGGCATCGGCGAATGGCAGCGACGTCAGGAAGCCCTCGAACGCCACCAGCACGATGACGATCGTCGCGAAGGCGAGGTAGAAGCGGACGGACCCGGGCAGACGACGAACACGACCCCGCCGTGGCCGGACGGCATCGCCTTGAGGCATCGTGACGGAAATCCTCTCACGCGGCGCCCACGCGAGCCAACTCCCTTCAGACGGCGGCGCCTGTGCCTCGCAGCAGGATCTCGTCGATCTCGCTCAGGCTGACTTTGGTCGGCCCGGCGAAGAGGTACAGCGCCTTGTCCTGATCGGTCCCGGTCCATCGCTGCCACTGTTCGCTCAGGCCGCCGAATACGCTCCCGGGTTTGGTTTCAGTCTTCTTGTCGCGCGCACGCCGAAGGAATCGACTGAGGGGCGGTCGGGCGCGCCCGTGTCAGCTCAAGCGCGAATATCCCAGCCACCCGACGGTGCGTCGAGTGGCCCTCTGCACTTGATATAACGCGCTCCGAAAGATGTTGGAACACACGAGGCGGTAGGTGGTCGCGTCCGGCTAAAGTTGGACACTACGTACAGTCAGAGTGCCTCGCCCTCGCCAAACTCGAGATCGACCATCAGGTGATCGGCCATCGCTTCCAGCGTGTCGCGAATGGCATTGATATCGGCCGACGCCGGCAATCGCACTCGTGCGCGCGCGCGGAACACCGGTTCGCCCGACATGGCCGCGCCGGTGACCTCGGTCTCCAGTTCCTCGATGTTCGCGCCGTGACGCGCGAGCACGTGTGAGATGTCGCGCACGATACCCGGGCGATCGTTGCCAACGAGCTCGAGGCTGAGCGAGCGGAGACGGCTGACGTCGACTTCGGGGCTGCGCTCGACGACCACCGTGAGGTCCCCGAGCGTGCGCAGGAGATCAGCGAGGTGTTCGGCCCGTGCCGTGTCAACGCTGACGCGCAGGAGACCGGTAAACTTCCCCGCCAGCCGCGCCATGCGGCTCTCTTCCCAGTTGGCGCCCGCAGCGAGTACCTGATCTGAAATCTGCTCGACGATTCCCGGTCGATCGGTGCCGATGACGGTGAGAACCAGGGACGTGCGCACGGCGAGATGTTATACCAGCCGCCGCTGCCGGTCGGACGCTCATCAAGGCAATGCATGCTTCAGTTTCACGCTTGGCTTTCGCCGCGCGCATTCGTAGAGTGTTAGGGCATGAAACGAACCCTCACCGCGTTCACCTTGTTCGTCATCAGCGCTGCGTCGGTGACGCTGGGCGCGCAGCACTGGCCGCAGTTCCGCGGCACGATGGCGGGTGTTGGTGTCGATCATCCCGATCTTCCCGATTCCTGGAGCACGACGGAGAACGTGGCGTGGGTTGCGGACATCCCGGGCCTCGGCTGGAGTTCGCCCGTCGTCTGGGGCGACCACGTGCTGGTCACGACGGTCGTCAACAGCGGTCAGCAGGAGGCTCCGAAGCCAGGGTTCTATCTCGGCGACTGGCCGGCTTCGACGGCGCCGCATCGATGGATGGTCTACGACATCGACTACAACACCGGGAAGGTGCGATGGTCGCAAGAGGTCGGCAGCACGCCGCCGGCCAAGGCCAAGCACCTCAAGAACAGCTATGCCTCGGAAACACCGGTGACCGATGGCGAGCGCGTCTACGTGTACTTCAGCAACCTCGGTCTGTTCGCGCTCGATCTGAATGGCAAGACCCTCTGGTCGAAACCGATCGGCCCATTCAAGACGCGTAACAACTGGGGCTCGGCCTCGTCGCCGGCACTTCACCAGGGGCGCGTGTTCGTCGTGAACGACAACGATGAGCAGTCGTTTCTTGCCGCTTACGATGCGCGGACCGGCGCGGAGATCTGGCGAGTGGAGCGCAAGGAGGGAACCAACTGGTCCACGCCGTTCGTCTGGCAGAACGAGCTGCGCACCGAGATCGTGACGTCCGGCTCTGACAAGGTTCGGTCTTACGATCTCTCAGGAAAGCTGCTCTGGGAGCTGTCGGGAATGTCGACGATCTCCATTCCCACACCGTTCGAGCGTTTCGGGTTGCTGTATATCAGTTCGGGGTACATTGCCGACCCGCTGCGTCCGGCCTATGCGATTCGTCCTGGTGCATCCGGCGACATCTCGCTCGCGCCGGGCGAAACGAGCAATGCCCACATCGTCTGGTCGGCGCCCACGGCTGCACCCTACAACCCGACGCCCATCGTCTTCGGCGAGACCTACTACACGCTCTTCGACCGCGGCTTCTTCACGAGCCACGACGCCCGCACGGGGAGGGAAATCTACGGGCGTCAGCGGATCACGAGCGAGGCAAGTGGTTTCACCTCGTCGCCCTGGGCCTACAATGGCAAGATCTTCGCGATGAGCGAGGAAGGGGACACTTACGTCATCCAGTCCGGTCCCGAATTCAAGGTCGTGGGGAAGAATTCGCTGAACGAGATGACGCTGGCCACTCCGGCCATTGCTCGAGGAAGCGTGTTCGTCCGGACGGCCTCGAAGCTCTATCGATTGACGCGGCGACAGTAACATCGCGGTTCCAGCGCCGGACCCCCGATGTTAGGATGTGTTGCTGAGGAGAGAGAAAAATGCGACGAATGCACGTAAGCATCGCGGCTCTTGGGATCGCCACGCTGGTGTCGGTCGTGGTATCCGGCCAGACGAGCTCGAGGTCTGCCCTCCATGATTATCGCGTCGTGACCGTGGTTGACGGACTCGTACAGCCCTGGGCGATCGCCTTCCTTCCCGGCGGCGACGCGTTGATCACGGAACGACCAGGACGGCTGCGGATCCTCCGCCAGGGGAAGCTGTTGCCTCAACCAGTCGAGGGCATCCCGAAGGTGTTTCACTCCGGCCAGGGTGGACTCCTGGAGGTGATGCCGCATCCCAACTTCGCCTCGAACCGGTTGCTCTACATCAGCTACTCGAAGCCGGGTGCCACGGAGGAGGACTCGCGGACGGCGCTTGTCCGTGCCCGGTTTGAGAACGATCGACTGACGGACGTGAAGGAGATCTTCGACGCGGTCTCGAAGGGCCGCGGGCACTACAGCGGGAAGATCGCGTTCGATAAGAACGGCTATCTCTTCCTGTCACTCGGTGACCGCCAGGTTCCACCCGAGGGGAACCTCGAAGCGCATCCGGCGCAGGACCTCACCAACCACCACGGGAAGATCGTTCGTCTGCATGACGACGGCCGCGTGCCGACCGACAATCCGTTCGTCAAGCGCGCGGGAGCGAAGCCGGAGATCTGGAGCTACGGTCATCGCAACGTGCAGGGACTCGCCATTCACCCGGAAACCGGCGACCTGTGGGCCAACGAGCACGGTCCGCAGGGAGGCGATGAGCTGAATCTCATTCAGCCAGGAAAAAACTACGGCTGGCCAGTGATCGGCTACGGCGTGAACTACCGGACTGGCCTCGCCATCCACAGCGGCACACACCGCGAGGGAATGGAGCAGCCGGTCCGCATGTGGGTGCCGTCGATCGGCATCTCGGGTCTGATGATCTACACGGGTGATAAGTTCCCGCAGTGGCGTGGCAATCTCTTCATCGGCGGTATGGCCGGCCAGCAGCTGTCACGGCTGACGCTGGACGGGCAGCGGGTGATCAACGAAGAGACGCTCGTGCAGCAGCGCGGGCGCGTCCGTGATATTCGTCAGGGACCAGATGGTCACATCTACATTGTGACCGACGATCGCGACGGCAAGCCGACGCCGATTCTTCGCGTCGAGCCGGTGTCGCGTTCAACGGAATGAGCGTAGCGAACGTACCTGGGGGGGGCGGGTCTCGGTAACAAGACCCGCCCGCCCTCTCACTTCTACTGGCCTCGAGTCGCCGGATCCACTCCCGCAAACTTCAGGAAATCAACGATCCTGAACGTGCCTCGCGTGCCGCTTGGCAACGTGGGTCGCCACCGCGGGTTCTGCGCAAGGTACGAGTTTCGATCCATGGTGAGCAGCCCGAGGAACACTTCCGCGACGATGCGTGCTCCGACGCCGGCGAGGCGCGCACCGCCAGCGAGTTCGGCCTCCTTCAGGATGTAGTACCAGAGCGGTGTGCTGCGCTCGAAGCCCACACCAAACGTCGTCAGCTCCCGCAAGTCGCCTGTCGAGAGCGGCTTGATCCCCATCGCTCGTGCGATCGACTGACCGGAAGGCAGCGACCACGTGAGCTGGCGGAGCAGGTTGCGCTGCGCCAGTGACGTTGGCGGATCCCCGCTCGCGATCGCGCCGAGTGGCAGGTTGAAGAGTGGCGTCGAGATCTTCGTGTCGACGGTCTTGTTCGGGCGCACGTGGGTCGTCTGCGTGCCGCCGAAATCGAAGAAGGTCTGCCACCCGACGAACCGTCTTGCGGCGCGGGCGCCGCCGCGGAGGTCGACCGGGTCGTCCTGGCCCTGACCCGCGGGATCGAAGATGAACGCGAAGAACGGCTGTCCGCGGTCGCCCGCAAGATTCGCACGATACGAGGGACGCACGAGGCTGTGTCCAAATCGATAGGCCGCCCCCTGGAACTCGACGGGAATGCTCTGCTCGCCGGATCGTGGCCGGTAGAAGCGCCGGCCTCTCGACAGGATGTCGTTCACCAGCGACGACCCCACGATCGTCGGCAGAAATTCATGGACGATCATCCACTGATAATGCCAGGTGACCAGCCGGCGCGCCTCGGCAAACACGTTGCGCAGTTGCGTCGTCTCCTGGACGTCGGCGAAAGAGTCGGCCCCGGCCAGGGCCGCGGCATCCTCTTCACCTGCGTCCTCCTCGTCGAGTTGCAGTGTGGTTCGCGGCACCGTGCCCTCTGCGCGCAGCATGTCGACCACGTTGTTGTGGAACTTCAGGAACGCGACCTGCAATCCGGCGATGATGATGTGCTCGTCGTTACGCGGGTCGGGGATGACGGCCCCTCCGTCCCTCGAACGAGGCAGATCCTCGAACTGCCCGCCACTCTCGACCTTGAACTTCACGCGATCAGCAGGGTCGTAGAGCTGCGTGTCGGCGGTCGGACCGCGGCCGTACACGGAGTCGAGATCGAGATGCGGTGTCCTCGCATTCGGCGAGCGTTCGGGGCGTGCCGGAATCCCCAGCCGCGACGTGGTGTCGAACGTCATGTCGTGATCGAGGAATTGGCCGAAGAAGGTCACGCCAGCTGTCATCGCCGAGTTGTCGCGATTGTTGGGGCTGAGCGTAGGCTCCGTGATGAGCCGGACCGGTCCCACTTCCAGCGGGTCTTTGGCGTCGAGCAGTCCTCCTTTAGCTCCCATCTCGCGCAGCGCACCCTGGACGCGCACGGTGGGTTCCGCGAATGACGGCAACGTGGGGAAAAGCTTACTGAACCGATCGGAGCGCGTTGCAGTGGTGGCCGGTGCCTGAGCGAGCAGGTTCGCCGGCGTGGCCATCGCCCCCGCGGCACCTGCCGCGCCTGCACCGATGCCGCCGATAAATCCGCGTCGGGTCACTTTCGAAGGCGTGTGGCTTTGTTGATTGGACATCGTGGTCCCCCCCACCGAGCGTGTCCCGTACACACCTCCGGCGGAGCGCGTGCGAAGGACACCGCTGGCTAGTCAAGAAACAACTAAAGAAAGAAAGGGAGTGCTGGACCGTAGTGCAACTGTTAGACCGATGGGCTCCTACTGGATTTACCTGAGGAAGCGATGGCGACTCAGTTGATCGCCGTGTGAATAGTTCTCGGTCACCGGCAATGGTGTCTGCCTATAAAACTCAGCCTCACGAAGGTTCGCCGAGCGGGACCACCTGGACGGTTGCATCGCGGACCTCCTCGAGGAAGCGATTGAGCGTCGAACCCTTCCAGAGAATTTCCCATCGGGAGCGGGCCGTCTGACCGAAGACCACGTGCGTGATCCCTTCACGCTTGGCGAAGGCAATCAGTCCATCAGCCGCCCGATCGGCTTTCACGCGAACGACGGTGGCTCCGAGTGTTTCGGCCAGAGAGATGCTCCGTTGCAGTGCGTCGCGATCGGCGGCAGTGATCCGGCCCGGCGCCTCGCGAGGGGTTTCGACGTAGACGGCGTACCATCGCGCTCCCAGCCGGCCGGCAATGCGCGATCCGATGCGAATCACCCGCGTGGCATCTGCGCTCGAGCTCATGCACACCATCACACGCTCGGGGATCAGCGCCGGCTCCAAGCCTTCGCGCTGGCGAGATGAAGCGGCCTTGTCGCCGACCTCGTCCGCGACGGCGCGCAGCGCCAGTTCACGCAGCGTCGAGAGGTTCGTTTCGTTGAAGAAGTTGTTGAGCGCCTGCTCGATCTTTTCGGGCTTGTACACCTTTCCCTGGCGCAGTCGGCTGCGCAGTTCCTGAGCCGTGACGTCGACGTTCACCACCTCGTCGGCGCGATCGAGAAAGGTGTCCGGAACTGTCTCCCGCACGCGAACACCTGTGACGCGCCCGACGGCATCGTTGAGCGTCTCGAGGTGCTGGATGTTGACGGCTGTGAGAATGCTGATGCCGGCGTCGAGGAGATCGAGGACGTCCTGGTAGCGCTTCTCGTACCGACTGCCTGGCACGTTCGTGTGGGCGAGCTCGTCGACGATGCAGAGCTGGGGGCGGCGGCGCAGGATGGCCTCGACATCCATTTCCTCGAGCACCACCCCGCGGTACTCGATCCGGTGCCGAGGCACCACCTCGAGATCGCCGATCTGCGCTTCGGTGTCAGGGCGGCTGTAGGTCTCGACGAAGCCCACCACTACATCGATGCCTTCGCGCTTGAAGGCACGGGCATCCTGAAGCATCGAGTAGGTCTTGCCCACGCCGGGAGCCGCCCCGATGTAGATGCGGAGGCGCGGCTTGGTTTCGGCGTGAATCTTCGCGAGCAGTTGCTCGCCTGTCGGCCGACTCCTTTCCGGCATCACAGCCACATGCTATCAGCGCCTTTATCAATTCTTAATGAAGTCTTGATGCCTTTCTTAGGGAAGGCGCGCGCATGATGAGACCGATGGCATCGGGTTCGCCATCACGCAGGGGACGGAATGATCACGATTGGAATGGTGGTACTGGCTCTGATGACGTTCCTCGCCATGATTGGCTTCGTCGTGTTGTGTGAGCGCGTGTAGCGGCCGCGAGCCGTTCTTGTGAGTGGTGTTCATGACTGCGATCTCGTTGTTGCTGAGCGTTGCAGCGTGTGTGTACCTGGTGTACGCGATGCTGCGCCCGGAGAAGTTCTGAGGCGCCATGGCCACCGAATACCTTGCGGTTGCCTTCACGATCCTGTTCACCATCGCCACGAGCACGCTGCTCGGCGGCTACATGTATCGGGTCTTCACCGGGCGGCGGACCTGGCTCGACCCGGTCTTCCTGCCGCTCGAGCACCTCGTGCTGCGCCTGATCGGCGCCGATCCGGATGATCAGCAGAACTGGAAGCGTTATTCGTTCTCGCTCCTGATCTCGAACGTATTCATGTGGTTGGCCACCTGGACGATCGTGACGCTCCAGCAGTATCTGCCGCTCAATCCCGATCACATCGGGAACATGGAGCCGACGCTCGCGTTCAACACGATTTCGAGCTTCGTGACGAACACCAACTTGCAGCACTACGCTGGTGAGACCGGCCTCTCGTACCTGTCGCAGATGTTCGTGATCTCCTTCCTCCAGTTCGTGACCGCGGGGACCGGTGTTGCGGCGGCGGTCGCCATCATGCGCGGCCTGGCGAACAACCGTCTGCAGGCGCTGGGCAACTTCTATGTCGACCTGACGCGCGCCACGGTCCGGCTCTTCCTGCCGCTGGCGCTGTTCGTCTCGCTGTTGATGATGTGGCAGGGCACACCGCAGACCTTCGCACCCGCGGCAAAGGCGACCAGCGTCGAAGGAGGCGAGCAGGCGATCGCGCGGGGTGTGACGGCAGGCGTCGTCTCGATCAAGCAGCTTGGGACCAACGGCGGTGGCTACTTCGGCCCGAACTCGACGCACCCGTACGAGAACCCGACGCCGCTTTCAAACTTCATCGAGACGTGGTCGATCACGATCATCCCGATGTCGATGATCGTCATGCTCGGCTACATGACCGGAAGGCGGAAACTTGCCGTCGTCATCTTTGCAACGATGCTGGCGATCTACCTGCCGATGGTCGTCTTCGGCGTTGCACAGGAGGCCAGCGGGAACCCGGCGATCGCGCGCATGGGCGTGGATCAGGCCACCGGCTCGATGGAAGGCAAAGAGGTGCGTTTCGGCGCCGGGTTGTCGGCCCTGTGGGCGGTGACCACGACGGTCACGTCGAACGGGTCGGTCAATTCCATGCACGATTCGCTGACACCGCTGGGGGGCTTGATGCCGCTGATTGGCATGTGGCTCAACAACATCTTCGGTGGCGTCGGCGTTGGCTTCATCAACATGTTGATCTTCGTGATCGTCGCAGTGTTCGTGGCGGGCATGATGATCGGTCGTACGCCGGAGTTCCTGGGCAAGAAAGTGGAGGCCAGGGAAGTCAAGCTGGCCAGTCTCGCACTGCTGTGGCACCCGCTCGCCATCCTGGTGCCAACGGCCATCGCCTGCTACCTGTGGGCGACGACGTCGGATCCCGGCCCAGCGCTGGCGTGGCTGAAGAACCCGGGACCGCACGGCTTCTCGGAGATGCTCTACGAGTTCACATCGGCGGCCGCCAACAACGGATCGGGCTTCGAAGGGCTGGGGGACAACACGCCGTTCTGGAACATCGCGTGCGGGCTGGTGATGCTGCTGTCACGCTACATACCGATCATCGCGCCGCTGGCGCTGGCAGGATCGCTCGCGGCCAAACCAGCGGCGCCGGAAACCGCCGGATCGCTGCGTGCCGACAGCGCAACGTTCGCAATCACGTTGTGGTCGGTGATCGTGATTCTGGGCCTGTTGATGTTCATGCCGGTTGCCGTGTTGGGTCCGATTGCGGAGTACCTGACTCTCAGGTAAGGGAACGTCACGGACTCGCCAGGGATGACGACATGTTCAACGAATTCAAGCAGGCCATTCTCTTCACCCTGGTGACGATGGTGCTCGTCGGCGGCGTGTATCACGTCCTGCTGTGGGGGGTCGGACAGGTGGTGTTCTCGTCGCAGGCCGAAGGGAGCCTGATCCGGCGGACGGACGGCACGATCGTCGGCTCGCGCCTGATCGGACAGAAATTTACGCGGCCCGAATATTTCCAACCACGACCGTCGGCAGTGGACTACAACGCGGCCTCCACCGGCGGCAGCAACTACGGACCGTCCAACCCGGATCACTTGAAGCTGGTGCAGGAGCGGCTCGCCGCCATCATGAAGCAGGAAGGCGTGACGGCCGGCCAGGTCCCGTCAGAGATGGTGACGGCGAGCGGCGGCGGCATGGATCCTCACATTCCACCAAGCGCCGCGGATCTGCAGGCGGCGCGGGTCGCCGCCACTCGCAAGCTGGACGTGAGGCGCGTGCGTGAACTGATCGCGGCGCACACCGAGGCGCCAACGTTCGGCTTTCTCGGTCGCGCGCGGGTGAACGTGCTGGAGCTCAACCTGGCGCTCGACGAAGCCGCCGGTGTGCCACTGCCGCCCTCACCTGGTCTCAGTACGAGGGTGGAGTAGCGGCGTCACTGGGCTTTCCCAGGGGCAGCTCGGAGCGACGGCGACCATGGCTGAACGCGCACGCACGATTTCGATATGGGATTCCAACATCGTCCAACCGGCGATCATCGAATCCTTCCGCAAGCTGGATCCACGGGTGCAAATCAAGAACCCCGTCATGTTCATCGTCGAGGTGGGGAGCCTAGTGACGACGATGGCCTGGATCCACGAGCTCATGAGCGGGGCCGGTCAGCCGCTGTTCACGGGGCAAGTGGCGTTCTGGCTCTGGTTCACCGTGCTGTTTGCGAACTTCGCCGAAGCGATGGCTGAAGGACGAGGCAAGGCGCAGGCGGCGACGCTCAGACAGGCAAGAACGGAAACGACCGCGGTGCGCCTGGTCGATGGCAGCAGCGAGAGCGTCATTGCCAGCCGTCTTCGCGCCGGCGACATCGTTCGTGTCGAGGCAGGGCAGATGGTTCCCGGTGACGGAGAGATTGTCGAAGGTGTGGCCAGCGTCGACGAGTCGGCAATCACCGGCGAATCGGCGCCGGTGATTCGTGAAGCGGGTGGCGATCGTTCGGGAGTGACCGGGGGCACCCGGGTGCTCTCGGACGGGCTGGTCATCAGGATCACCTCGAACCCCGGCGAGACCTTCCTCGATCGGATGATCGCGCTCGTCGAGGGCGCCGAGCGCCAGAAAACGCCCAACGAGATCGCGCTGAACATCCTGCTAGCGGTGCTGACGCTCGTCTTCCTTCTCGTGGTGGTCACGCTCGAGCCGTTTGCCCGCTATGCCGGAACAGAGATCGCAATCCCGGTGCTCATCGCACTGCTCGTGTGCCTGATTCCAACGACGATCGGTGCGTTGATATCCGCTATCGGGATTGCCGGCATGGATCGGCTGGTACAGCACAACGTGCTGGCGATGTCGGGACGCTCGGTTGAGGCCGCCGGCGACGTGGATACGCTGCTGCTCGACAAGACCGGAACGATCACGCTCGGCAACCGCCAGGCAACCGACTTCCGACCTGCACCGGGGGTGAGCGATGCGACGCTGGCCGACGCCGCCCAGCTCGCCTCGCTGGCGGACGAGACGCCGGAGGGGCGCTCGATTGTCGTGCTCGCGAAAGAGAGGTTCGGCATCCGCGGCCGCGAGCTCGCGGCACACGAGGCGGTCTTCGTGCCGTTCTCGGCGCACACGCGTATGTCCGGGGTCGACTTCAACGGCCGCACGATCCGCAAGGGGGCCTACGACGCGATCGAACGCCTCGTCCGCGAGGGAGGTGCTTCCGTGCCGCCGGAAGTGAAGGCGCAGGTCGAGCGCATTGCCAGGGAAGGTGGGACACCGCTCGCCGTCGCGGAGAACGGCCGCGTACTCGGCGTGGTTCAGCTGAAGGATATCGTCAAAGGCGGGATTCGCGACCGGTTTGCGCATTTGCGGGCGATGGGTATCAAAACGGTGATGATTACTGGCGACAACCCGCTGACCGCCGCCGCGATCGCCTCTGAGGCTGGTGTCGACGACTTCATGGCCGAGGCGACACCGGAAGACAAGCTGAAGCTGATTCGAAGCGAGCAGGCGGACGGACGCATGGTGGCGATGACAGGCGACGGCACCAACGACGCTCCCGCTCTGGCCCAGGCAGACGTCGGCGTGGCCATGAATACGGGCACCATGGCCGCCAAGGAAGCGGGCAACATGGTCGACCTCGACTCGAACCCGACGAAACTGATCGAGATTGTGGAGATCGGCAAGCAGCTGCTGATGACGCGCGGTGCGCTGACGACCTTCTCGATTGCCAACGACGTCGCGAAATACTTCGCGATCATCCCGGCGATGTTCATCATCGCGTTCCCGCAGCTGAACGTGCTGAATGTGATGCAGTTGGCGACGCCGCAGTCCGCGATCCTGTCGGCGGTGATCTTCAACGCGATGATCATCATCGCGCTCATTCCACTCGCGCTGCGGGGGATTTCCTATAAGCCGCTTGGCGCTGCTGCGATCCTGCGGCGTCACCTGTTGATCTATGGGGCGGGTGGCGTGCTGCTGCCGTTCATCGGCATCAAGGCGATCGACCTCGTGCTCGTGACGGTGGGGTTGGCGTGACGTTCAGTCGTGTGGGCTTGCGTTTTGCAGGCCATGGCACTCGATCATCGGCCGGCCGAAGGCCGGCGCCGCCCGCGTCACGTCCCTCCGTGTCTTCGCGCCTCCGTGGCGATCCGCGTCCTCCGCAACCTCCGTTGCGTCTTCCGCAACCTCCATTAACTCAGGTCAGCGAATCGATATCCCACCCACGGCTCGGTGAGGATGTACTTCGGTGAGGATGGATTAAGTTCGATCTTCTTCCTGAGCGCCCCGACCAGCACGCGCAGGTGCTCCGGCTGCCCTGCCGCGTGCGGTCCCCAGATCGCCTTGAGAATGGCGCGATGGGTCAGCACCCGGCCGGGGTGTTGTGCGAAGTAGGTGAGCAGCTCGAATTCCTTTGGTGTGAGACGAACCTCTTCGCCGTCCTTCAGCACCCGAAATCGATCTCGATCGATCACCAGGCCGCCGCGGACGAGGACGCCGGCTGGTGTAGACGGCGCATCAGCGCGGCGCAGCGCGGCACGGATTCGCGCCAGCAGTTCCTCCGCGCCAAACGGCTTCGTCACGTAGTCATCGGCGCCCGCATCGAGGGCCGCGACCTTGTCGCCCTCCGCACCGCGCGCAGACAGGACCAGGATGGGGACGTTCGAGTTCTGCCGGACTTCACGGCAGACCTCGACGCCATCGAGGTCAGGAAGACCCAGGTCGAGCACCACCAGGTCCGGCTTGTCCCGCTCGACTGCCTCGAGACCGGCCCTGCCGCTCACTGCGGAGAGCACGTCATATCCGCGTGCCCGCAGGAGTGGCGAGACCGTCGCCACGATGTTCGGCTCGTCATCGACGATGAGGATGCGCTGAGACATCGCTACTGTGGTACGGCCACCGTGCGTACGGCACCGGGAATCACGAGTGAGAAGCGTGCGCCGCCTGGCACGTTCTCCGCCCAGATCCGTCCACTGGCTGCGGCCAGCAGGCCGCGCGTGATCGACAGCCCCATGCCGGTGCCGAACGTCGTCTTGCGTGCCGTGCGGCCTCGGTAGAAGCGTTCGAACAGGTGTTCGAGTTCGCCGGGATCGAGCCCGGGCCCCTGATCGGTGACCGACACATGCAGGCCGTCGTTCTCGATGTGGCCCCGCACGACGATCTCGCGGTCGGCCGCCGAATACTGAGCGGCATTCTCGACGACATGCGACAGTGCCACCGATGCAAGGCGCGGATCGATGTGCGCCTCCATGTCGGCATTGGCATCGATCCGCAGGGCGTGCCCGTCGAGTGCGTGCCTGACCTGCGCGCACGCGGCATCGACCACGTCAGCGGCCGTGACCCACTGACGGTCGACACGGATGGCCGCCGCGTCGATGCGCGCCATGTCGAGGATGTCCTGGAACAGGCGCGTGAGCCGGTCGAGTTCGGCGGCGGCCGCCCGTGCCTGCTCGCGGCGCTCGGAGGGAGGCAGGTCGCCTCGCAGGTTCTCCACGGCGGCCTTGATGGCCGTCAGTGGAGTCCTCAGATCGTGACTGAGTGACGCGAGGAGCGCCGCTGCGAGGTCAGCCTTCTGGCGCACGAGCTCCGCGGCGTCCCGATCCGCCATGAACTGCGCTCGCTCGATCGCGATCGCCACCACACCCGCCAACGCGTCAAGCGTGCCGATGTCGATCGTTGACGAGGACGCCGCCAGCAAGCCGATCGCCTTGGTGCCGTGACGGAGCGGAACGATCGAGACGTCATCGCTCATTCGAACGTGGCCACCGTAGGCGCGCTGACGGGCATCGAACTCGACGATGCCGCGGGCTCGCGCCAGAGCCATGTTCAACGCATCCGTGTTGACGCTGACGTCATCGGCCCCGCCTTGATGCACTCGCCAACCGGTGTCGACCGGCAGGCAAATGGCGATGCGCGACAACTCGAATCGCCGTGCCACCTGCCGCGCCAAAGCCTCGATGGCGCCGATCGTCTCAGTCGTCAGCAGCACGTCTCGAGTCAGATCGAAGAGTCGCGTCACCTCGTTGCGGCGCGCGATGGCCTCACGTGTCCGCGCCTGTGCCGCCGTCGACAGATTGCTCGCGATGACCGCCACCACGAGAAATGCGAATAAAGCGATCCAGTTCTGAGGATCCGCAATCGTGAACGCGCCTACCGGCGGCAGGAAGAGGAAGTTGAGCGCCAGCATTGCCGCGATCGACACGACAATCGCCGCCGGCAGGCGGCCAATGGTTGCCGTGCCAAGGACGACCAGCAGGAAGGCCAGGGCAACGGTGGTGGGGCTGATGTCAGGTAACTCGCGAAGCACCATCGCGGTCGCGACGAGTGCAGCGAGGCCGGCAATCACAATTGTGAGGTCACGCATCCACACGAGACGCACAGACACCTTATCCATTGTCCATCAGGCGAAAGTGCTGACACTGCGGCAGCTCGGCATAGAAAGTCGTAAAAAGTTCATAAGTACGACCCGCTCGCCAGCGACTCGGAGCGAGCGACGCTCGATAATGAAGGTGGTTGTCTGATTCCCTTACGGCTTCCGCACCTGCTGCACCTCGGATCGCTGCACACGCTTCCGGCCCCACTAGCCGCCTCCTGCCGCTGACGTTGACCGCATTAGGTGTCGTGTATGGCGACATCGGAACCAGCCCGTTGTACGCGCTGCGAGAGTGCTTCTTCGGTTTCCGTCCCATCCCGCCCACGGACGCGAACGTCCTCGGCGTGCTGTCGTTGATCATCTACGCGCTCGTCCTCGTCATCTCGTTCAAGTACGTCGCGCTCGTCCTGCGTGCGGACAACCAGGGCGAGGGTGGGATTCTGGCGTTGACGGCACTGGTGCCCGGCCGCAAGGGCGAACGTGGCGTGACCGCGCGGCTGGCCGTTGGCCGGCCGGTCCTGATTGCCCTGGGCATCTTCGGAACTGCGCTGCTCTATGGCGACGGCATGATCACTCCGGCTATTTCCGTGCTGAGCGCGGTCGAGGGCATGGAGGTCGTGACGCCGCTGTTTCGACCCTACGTGGTGCCGCTCACGGTCAGCATCCTGGTGGGCTTGTTCGTCATCCAGAGATACGGGACTCACCGCGTCGGTGGATTCTTCGGGCCGATCGTCATCGTGTGGTTCGTGACGATTGCCGGGCTTGGCCTCTCGTGGATCGTGCGAGAGCCGGTCGTGCTCAGCGCTTTCGATCCACGCCATGCGATCGCGTTCTTCGAGAGTAACGGCGTGACAGGGTTCGTCGTGCTCGGCGCCGTCTTCCTCGTTGTCACCGGCGGCGAGGCGCTGTATGCCGACATGGGCCATGTCGGCAGGCAGCCGATCCGGTTGGCGTGGTTCGCGCTCGTGTTGCCGTCGCTGGTGCTGAACTATCTCGGCCAGGGCGCGTTGTTGCTGCGGAACGAGAAGGCGGCAAACCCATTCTTTCAGCTGGCTCCGGCGTGGGCACTGGTGCCGCTCGTCGTGATCGCGACAATCGCGGCAATCATCGCGTCGCAGGCGTTGATATCAGGAGCGTTCTCGATCACCCGGCAGGCGATGCAGCTCGGCCTGGCGCCGCGACTGGACGTCGAACATACGTCGGCGCACGAGATCGGCCAGATTTACGTCCCGCAGGTGAACTGGGCACTGATGGTGGCCACCGTGTTTCTCGTGGTCGGGTTCGGTTCATCGAGCAACCTCGCTGCGGCGTACGGTATTGCCGTCACGCTGACCATGGTGATCACGGTGATGTTGCTGTACATCGTGATGACTGAGCGCTGGCGCTGGCCGAAGCCCGCCGCGGCCGCCGTGCTGGCGCTGTTCCTGGTGATTGACCTGGCGTTCTTTGGTGCGAACGCGTTGAAGGTCTTTCAGGGCGGGTGGGTGACGCTCGCCGTCGCGTTGACGGCGTTCATCCTGATGACGACATGGAGAACTGGCCGCCGTCTCGTCGCCGAACGATTGACGGCGCGTGCCATTGCGGTCGACGAGTTCCTGGCGACAGTCGATGCCGTGCGCCCCAAGCGCGTGCCCGGCACGGCCGTTTTCATGACTGCGCAGCCGACCGGCACACCGCCGGCGCTCGTGCACAATCTTCGCTACAACAAGGTCCTCCACGAGCGTGTCGTCATCCTCACGGTCGCAACCGCACAGGTGCCACACGTGTCAGCTGCGGATCGCGTGCAGGTGCAGCCGCTGGGACACGACATGTTCAACGTCCGGCTGCAGTATGGCTTCATGGAAGATCCGAACGTGCCTGAAGCGTTGCTGGAGGCGCAGCAGCAGGGACTGCACCTGGACCTCGACGACACCACGTACTTTCTCGGCCGCGAGACGATCATTGTCACGGCGAAACGGGGCATGGCCGTGTGGCGCGAGAAGTTGTTCGTAGTGATGTCGCGTAACGCCGTGCGCGCGACGGCATTCTTCCGGCTGCCACCTGAGCGCGTCGTCGAACTCGGCGTTCAGGTGGAAATGTAGTGTCTGCGCGCGCTCAGTCCGGCCTCGCCGGGACCGTAAGGGCGGGCTCAGCGCGCCGAGGCTGGTGTCGATGACGATTGAATCGTCGACACACGTTGAGTATCGCGTTCCGGCGGCAACGCAAGCACGAGCGCTTCAATGCGGCAGAGAACACGATACGTCACAGAACCCATCCGCGGGCCGAGCAGGCCCGATGAATGCAACCCCATGACAATCAGTCCTGCCTGGCGCGCCTTGGCGAGCGTGACGATTTCTTCGGATGGCTCGCCGGTCAGCACCATCGGCTCGACGTGAACGCGTGGTGTGACTTTCGTGGCCAGGAGCGAGAGCTGTTCCTCGGCTTCCGCGCGGCGCGCCGCCTCCGCTCCCGGAATCGCCAACCGCACGTGATATGGAACGAAGATCGGCTCGAGCACGTGCGTCACGATGAGCGGGACCGACATCGCTTCGGCCAGCCCGCCCGCGACCTTGAGCTGGTTGGGCGAGGCGTCGGTCATATCGACCGGCACGACGATGCGGTGGATGTGACTGGCGATCTCGCTCAGCGATTTGGACGACGGCTTGGCATCCGGTGTCACGAGCACCGGTATCGTCGTCTCCCGAAGCACTCGTTCGGTGGTCGAACCGAAGAACAGCTTTCGAAGTCCGCTCCGTCCGTGGGCACTGAGGACGATGAGGCCGGCGCGCATCGCCGCCGCCTCACGCAGGATACCGACGGCAGGCTTTCCAACGGTGACACGGAACTCGACCTTCTTGGATCCCGCCTCGTAGTTCGTCAGTGTCTCCCGGCAGAAGCGTTCCAGTTCCTGCAGCGTGACATCGGCCAACGACGGAATCTGACCGGTGCTGGCGGCGACCTCGGCCAGCAGCGGGTCGTCCACCGACAACACCGTCAACCGCGCGCCGAAGTGATCGGCAATCGCGGCCGCGTACGCCAGCGCCGATCGCGACGGTTCGGAGAAGTCGACGGGGCACAGCACGGAGAGCAGGGCTAATGTCATGGGTGGCCTCGCAATCACCAGCGACAGCCAGCGGAGCAACGTCAGTACCACGGCTATTTGCGTGGTGACGCGACGTGTCCACCAGTATGAATCGATCGCGGGTGCGAGGGTGGGGAGTTTTTCGCGGGGGTGCGGGAATCGGCGGGCGCTCGAGCTGGAGAACGACGTGCTATTTACCTGACATCTCTGCGAGAAACCAGCATTGAAATAAGGCGTCAATCATCTGCTAGGCCTGTTCCTCGAAGAACGACGCCACGAACTCCTGCGCACGCTGCCAGAGTCCGCGGCGTCGCCAGATCCCGAGCTCGATGTGCTCGCATACGGCCTGGTCTTCCAGGAAAATCAGATGAAGCTCTTCCCCCAGGCCGCGATCGAAGACGCACACGTTGCTCTCTTCGTTGTGGGCAAAGGAGCGGTTGTCGAAATTGGTCGTGCCGATTGTCAGCCACACACCATCGACGATCATGGTCTTGTGGTGCAGCATCGTCCGGTCGTACTCGAAGATGTCGATGCCAGCTTCGAGAAACGGACCGTAGAGACGCACGCTGTTCTGTCGCGCGAGCCAGTTGTCGTTGCGGTCACCCGAGACCATGATGCGGACATCGATGCCGCGCCGCTTGGCGTCGAGCAACGTTTCAATCGCCACTGCGTCGGGAATGAAGTACGGGTTCGCGATGTAGATCGACTTCCTCGCACACACGATCGACAGGTAGTACATGGCCCGGACGGTCGAGCCGCCCGACTCGGGCGAACTCATGAGCGTTTGCGCGCTCAATCGTCCCCGTGGCTCGATTGTCGGATAGTAGGCAGCGCCGCTGAGAAGTTCACCGGTCGTCTGCTGCCAGTTGTGCGCGAACCCCGCCTGGAGCGGAGTGACGGCCGGACCCTCGAGGCGAACCTGCATGTCACGCCACTCGTGCGGTCCGCGGGCATCGCCCCGCCAGTGGTCGGCGATGCCGGCTCCTCCCGTGAAAGCGATGGATCCGTCGATGATGAGCGACTTCCGGTGGGTGCGATTGTTGAATCGACCCAGGGTGTACCAGTGGATCGGGTTGTACCAGGCAACCTGGCAGCCACTGTCCTCGAGCGTGTGAAGAATCTCCTTGCCGATACTCGACGAGCCGATCGCATCGAGCAGAATCTTGACCGTGATGCCGGCCTCGGCCCGCCCGGCAAGCGCGCGCGCGAATTCCACGCCGACGTCGCCGGCCCAATAGATGTACGCCTCGATTGTGATCGACACCCGGGCCTCGGCGATCGCTTCGAGCATGCGTGGGTAGAACGCGTCGCCGTTGTTCAGCAGCTCCACGGCATTGCCCTCGACAAAGGGAGAGCTGCTCGCGCCGGCGATCGTGGCGAGAAACTCGTCGGACTCGATGTCGAATGCGTGCGAGAGACCATAACGTGGTGGCAAAGCCGCGGGTGCGGAGAGGTACGCGAGGAGGGCCACCACGCCGGCGCCGAAGGCCCAGCCCAACCTGTCATCGAGGACACACCACATGCTGACGAGCGCCCAGGGCCACCATGACCACAGCAGACGTCGCGTGCGCACCCACAGAGTGGGGATGCCTTTCGGCCTGCGCGAGCGCGCGTCGACCGAGCGCAGGCGCCAACCGTGCCTCGGCGGGCGACGAGACCAGTCAATCGGTCGACTGCGTGGTCGGGGCGAGTGGCGGCTTTTCTGGACGGACTGCAACACTCAGGTGCCTACGACCATAAATCATGCCGCATGGATGTCGGGAAGCTGTGCCTTTCGCTCCTACGGCGTTCGCAGCAATTCGAGCAGCGCGGTCACTTCCGCACGGACAGCGCCTTTGAGCGTGGGCTCGCGTTCGGGTGCCCATTCAGGCGAGTGCGGCGGAGGGACGGGAGTTCCGCTCTGACGCGCGGCAGCGAGCTTCGACGGGTCCACGGCACCGATGTGCAGCAGTGCGGATGGAACACCTGCGAGGCCGTACTCGGAGAAATCCTCCGAGGTCATCTTCGCCGGCATTTCGACCACGACTGATTCACCGAGCCCCTTCTTCAACGCACCCGCCAGCCGTGTTGTCAAGGCGGGATCGTTGTAGACAGGCGGATTGGCGCGCGCGGGCGTCTCGACCTGGGGCTCGCGTGGCGCGCCGGCTGCAGTGGCCTCACCCCGTGCGATCCGGCGGATTGCCGCGAACGTCCGTGTGCGCACCTCCTCGGTATAGGTCCGCACGGACAGTTGTAGCCGTACCTCGTCGGGGATGATGTTGGCCTGTGTGCCGCCGTGGATCGAGCCCACGGTGATCACGATCGGCTCGACAGGGTTGTTCTCGCGCGAGACGATGGTCTGCAGCGAGAGGACGATGCGCGAGGCGAGCACGACCGGGTCGACGGTATTGTGCGGCATCGCTCCGTGGCCGCCGCGACCGTAGACCGTGATCGTCACACTGTCGGACATCGCGCGAAACAGACCAGCGTGGTAGCCGATCGTTCCTGCCGGCATCGTGTCATCGTCGTGGAACGACAACGCGAAGTCAGGCCGCGGGAACCGCGTGAACAGGCCATCGGTCAACATCGCCCTGGCGCCGCCGAGGCCCTCTTCGGCGGGCTGGCCGACCATGATCAGCGTTCCACTCCAGCGAGTGCGGTTCTCGGCCATGAGCCGTGCGGTGCCGGCCCACGCGGCCATATGAAGGTCGTGACCGCACGCATGCATCACGGGCGTTGACTGTCCGGCCGCGTTTTTCACGACCACGGTGCTTGCGAACGGGAGTCCGGTCTTTTCCTCGACCGGGAGCGCGTCGAGCTCGGTGCGCAGCATCACGGTGGGCCCAGGTCCGTTCCTGAGCACCGCCACGATCCCGGTCTTTCCCACACCGGTCGTGACGTCGAACCCGAGGGCTTTGACACGCGCGGCCAGTTTGGCTGCCGTCTGGATCTCTTGAAAGCCCAGTTCCGGGGTGCGATGGAGGTCGACGTAGAGGGCGTCGATGTCGGGAAAGATCGCGTCGATTTCTGCTGGTGCTGGCGTTGTCCACCGCGTGCCCTGTGCCTGTGCGGAGAGGGTACCGGTCGTCACGAGTACGACGGCCAGGCATGTGGCGATCGATCGACGCAGAGTCATCGCCGGCATCGAAAGTGGTGCTATTGTGGCATACGGCGCCATCACGACGTTTGAGAGGAACGACGATGAACAAGCTCGTGGCGTTGATCGTGGTGTGTGCGTTCAGTTCGCCGCTCGCGGCGCAGTGGCTGAAGGAGCCGACCCGAGGGATCCCGCGCACGGCTGATGGCAAGCCGGACCTTGCTGCGCCAGCGCCGCGAACCGCGGACGGCAAGCCAGACCTCTCCGGGCTCTGGCGCATCGATCCCGGCGCCTATGGCGGAAACCTTCTTGCCGACCTCGCGCTGGCCGATATCGCGTCGTCTGCCGATGCGTTGTACAAGCAGCGTCTGGAGGATCTGGGCAAGGACGATCCAGCTACGTTCAAGTGCCTGCCGCAAGGGCCTCGCGCCGTCCTGGGCATTGCCGGAATGGCTCGAATCATCCAGAGTCCGAGTGTCATCGCGATCCTTTACGAGAACCTGAGCTATCGGCAGATCTACCTGGACGGCAGGGCGCTGCCGGTCGATCCTCATCCGAGTTTCATGGGTTATTCGGTTGGCCACTGGGAAGGCGACACGCTCGTGGTCGACACCGTCGGCTACAAGGACACGACGTGGCTCGATTTCGGTGGCCACCCGCATACCGAAGCGTTGCGCGTGGTTGAGCGCTACCGTCGCGCGTCGCTGGGAAAGATCGAGCTGAAGGCGACGTTCGAGGACCCGAAGGTGTTCAACAAGCCGGTGACGGTTGACGTGAAAGTGGAGCTCGCGGCCGACACCGACATGCTCGAATACGTCTGCAACGAGAACGAGAAGTCGCACGCGCGAATGGTCGGCAAGGCCTCCGACGACCGGAAGAATGCCGTGAAAGTGGCGCGTGACGTACTCGCCAGGTATGTCGGTGCGTACGACTTCCATTCAACCGAGGATCCGAGCGTTGTCACGACCGTCAACGTGACGTTGCCAGGGGACGAGCTACTGCTCGACATCGGCGGCAAGGATCCGCAGCCGATGATTCCACTGTCGAACACGACCTTCTCGACCTTCGGCTCGCGCATGGAATTCGTCCTTGACGAGAAGGGCCAGGTCGATCACGCGATCTTCCGCATCGTGGAAGGGGACCTGAAAGGCGTGCGTAAGTAGACGGGCTCTACTTCTCCACGACCGCGTTCCAGGCCTGCTCGGCCTGCATGACAGCCGCGTCCACATCGCTTGCCAGCATGAAGCGTTCTCGAACGAGATCGGTCGCGGCCCGTTTCACGTGTTGGAGGTAGTCCTGGCGGTCCTTGTATCGTTCCTCAATCGAGGGGCGCGAGTCACCTGATTGTTCACGTTCGGCACGAGTGCGCGCGAACGGTTGAAATGCGCCTACCAGCCCCGCCAGGTAACGCAGCCCGCTCAGTGGCAGCGTCGACACATTCCATCCAGTGTGCGTGCCAAGTGGCACTGCGACCTCGGGTAGAGCGATACCGCCCTCATCGTTGCCGTCTGCGTTCACCTGGGGGACGAGGACCGCGAACGGCTCGCCGAGAGAGGGCGGCTCCTTCGTGATCACTCTCGTCGAAGAGTAGTCGGCGCCGAAGTCCATCCGCCACACGCCCGGCATATATTCGGCAAAGGGAAGAGACGGAATCTTCGGGAAGCGGACGGCCTCTCGCGGCACGAGTTGCCGGCGGGCGATGGTCGGGTAACGCGAGGGCGGAGGCGCCGTGCTGCGCGTCACCCACTGGTCGAGATCGACGAGGAGCGCGCGCAGCACCCAGCGTTGATCGGCGAAGTTGAGCGCATGGCGCGTCTGCTGCGAGGCAGGTGGCAGTCCTCCCGAAGCGTGCGGCGTGCCGGCGAGGAAGTAGAGTCGCGACGTTGCCGCCAGTGGAACGTCCGCGGTGCCGCTCTCGTTGGTATGCGTCAATGATCCCGCGCGAGCCCAGTACTCGGTCGAAGAGAACGTGTAGAAGATGCGAGGGACGGTCGAAGACGCCGTTGCCCGCGCCAGGATGCCGTCATCGGTAAAAGGAGGCAGATCGACGGGTCGAAAGATGGACAGCACCGAGTTGCCTGCCTGTCCAGGGCTGGCGAAGCGATGATTGAAGCTGCCGCCGCCGGCTCCGGCCGAGGCAATCATCAGCCCGTCAAACGCGGCGCGGCCGCGCTCGTCCTCATTGAAGCCATCGCGTACGAACTCACGAAGCAAGCGCCCGCTCTGCGAGTAGCCAAACCCAATGATGCGTCGCATGAGCGCGGCGTTCTCGCGCAGCGCCGTGACGGTGCCGCCGTGTTTCAGGTACGACGCCAGGTCACGCACTGCCGCCAGCCCCAGACCGGCCACCGGCGATGCGGTTGCGCGATAGATCACTTCGTTGAGGCCTGCATCGAAGCCGTCAGCCCGTCGCACCGAGCAGCCGTCCGGACTGAACTGCCAGTTCTCGCGAGGCACGACGTCTGCCGGGCCGTTGATCACCGACCGGTACGTCAGCAAGGCATCCGGCTGCGACGGGTTGGCAGCGCAGTAGGTGAGGCCGAGCGCTCCACCCGATCCGCTCCGACTGATCGTCACCGCGCTGGCGCGGACAAGGCCGCTGACCGGCGCAGTGGGTGCCTCGAGCGCGAGACCCTCGCCCGGGCGCACGTCGAACTGCCATCCGATGAACGCCACTGTGAATCCCTCGGCGAGCAGAAACCGATCACCCAGGTTCCAGTTCTCGGGAGCAAGGTCGCGCTGGCGTGCATCACTCATCAGGGCCAGTGACTGGTCGCGTCCGCGGTTGACGATCTCGAGAAATACGGTCCCGCGAGCGCTGTCGGCTCGCCTGGGAAGGAAAAGCAGCAGGTCGCCGGCGAATTCGACCTTGCCGGCGGCGTTTCTCGGCACGGCGGCGAGGTCAGCGATGCGCTGATTGACCGGCAGCATCGGATCGACCGCGTAGTGGACGCGCGCGATCACCCGCTCGTGCGTCCCGAAATCAGCCCGGCTGCGCACATCGATTCTGACCACTTCCGCCGCAGCCACCTGGGCGATCAAGAGCAGGGCAGCCGCGAGTCGGAGAGATCTCACAGCGACACTATAGGCGGTCGGCGGTTGTCAGAGCATCGACGACGGTGCCCACGTCGTTGCAAAAGTTTCAAAGCCCTACGTAAGAGCTTCAAGCTCAAGGTGGGCGCGCGCGTGGAGCGCTCGCTCCTCTCACACCAGAACCATCAAAATCTCAAGCATTTCAGCGGATATGGCTGAGCCCGATTCTTGCACTCTGCCGCGCACCCTGTGATACATCTTTTTCTTTCGTAACTACCGCTGGAGCTCCATGATGCGGACAGATAGCGCTGTTCCCCCCTCTCCGTCTGCGCTGACGCCCTCTCACGCCGAGTTGTCCGAACTGCTTCGCGCGCTCCAGGCCGTGCGCGATGGGGACTTCTCCGTACGACTGCCCGGTGACTGGACGGGCATCGAGGGCAAGATCGCGGACACCTTCAACGACATCGTCGCGTCGAATGCCCGCATGGCGAGCGAGCTCGAACGGGTTGGCACGGTCGTCGGTAAACAGGGTCAGACGAGACAACGCGTCAAGTTCGGACGCGCGACTGGTTCGTGGGGCGAGATGGAAACGTCGGTCAATACGCTGATCGACGATCTGCTCTGGCCGACAACAGAGGTCACACGCGCGCTTGCGGCTGTCGCCAAGGGCGACCTGCTGCAGACTGTGCGGCTCGACGTCGACGGCCGGCCGCTCGAAGGCGAGTTCCTCCGCTCCGCCACGATCGTCAACACGATGATCGAGCAGCTCGGCATCTTCACGTCAGAAGTCACGCGCGTGGCGCGCGAAGTTGGAACGGACGGCAAGCTGGGCGGCCAGGCGCAGGTCCGGGACGTCAGCGGCGTCTGGAAGGATCTGACCGACAGCGTCAATTCGATGGCGAGCAACCTGACGGCGCAGGTCCGCAACATCTCGGAAGTGACAATCGCTGTCGCCAGCGGCGACCTCTCCCGCAAGATCACGGTCGATGTCCGTGGCGAAATCCTGCAGCTGAAAGAAGCGATCAACACGATGGTCGACCAGCTGCGGTCGTTTGCATCGGAAGTCACGCGCGTGGCGCAGGAAGTCGGCACGGAAGGACGTCTCGGTGGTCAGGCGGTAGTGCCCGGTGTGGCCGGTACATGGAAGGACCTCACCGACTCGGTCAACGCCATGGCGCGCAACCTGACCGACCAGGTGCGCAACATCGCGGAAGTGACGACGGCCGTGGCGCGCGGCGACCTGTCGCGCAAGATCACCGTCGACGTGCGCGGCGAGATCCTGGAGTTGAAGAACACCATCAACACGATGGTCGATCAGCTCAATGCGTTCGCCGGCGAAGTCACGCGCGTGGCGCGCGAAGTCGGCACTGACGGAAAACTGGGTGGCCAGGCGCAGGTCTCCGGTGTTGCCGGCACGTGGAAGGACCTCACCGACAACGTGAACTTCATGGCGAGCAACCTGACGGCCCAGGTGCGCAACATCGCCGAAGTCGCGACCGCCATTGCCCGCGGCGACTTGTCCAAGAAGATCACCGTCAACGTGAGCGGCGAGATCCTGTTGCTCAAGGAAACCATCAACACGATGGTGGATCAGCTCAACGCGTTTGCCGGTGAGGTGACGCGCGTGGCGCGCGAGGTTGGTACCGAAGGCCGGCTCGGTGGTCAGGCGAACGTGCTCGGCGTGGCCGGTACCTGGAAGGACCTGACCGACAGCGTCAACTCGATGGCCAATAACCTGACGGCGCAGGTTCGCAACATCGCCGAGGTTGCCACCGCCATCGCCGGCGGCGACCTGTCGAAGAAGATCACCGTCGATGTCAGCGGTGAGGTGCTGCAGCTGAAACAGACGCTGAACACGATGGTCGATCAGCTCAACGCGTTCGCTGGCGAAGTGACGCGCGTGGCGCGCGAGGTCGGCACGGAAGGCAAGCTTGGCGGTCAGGCCCAGGTGCCCGGCGTCGCCGGGACGTGGAAGGACTTGACGGATAACGTCAACCTGCTGGCCGCCAACCTCACGACGCAGGTCCGCAACATTGCCGAGGTCACCACGGCCGTGGCGCGCGGCGACCTGTCGCGCAAGATCACCGTTGACGTCAAGGGCGAGATTCTCGAGCTGAAGAACACGCTGAACACGATGGTGGACCAGCTCAACGCGTTCGCGGCGGAAGTGACCCGCGTCGCGCGCGAGGTCGGCACCGACGGAAAGCTCGGTGGTCAGGCCCAGGTGTCCGGTGTCGCCGGCACCTGGAAAGATCTCACCGACTCGGTCAATGCGATGGGTGGCAACCTCACGGAGCAGTGGCGCGACGTGTCCAAGGTCGCGACCGCCATCGCCAAGGGCGACCTGAGCCAGAAGATCACCGTGGACGTCAGCGGTGAAATCCTCCAGATCAAAGACACCATCAACACGATGGTCGATCAGCTCAACGCGTTCGCCAGCGAAGTGACGCGCGTGGCGCGCGAGGTCGGATCCGAAGGCCGCCTGGGCGGTCAGGCCAACGTGCTCGGTGTGGCCGGCACGTGGAAAGACCTGACCGATTCGGTCAACTCGATGGCCAACAACCTCACGGCGCAGGTCCGCAACATCGCGGACGTCGCCACGGCCATCGCGCGCGGTGACCTGTCGCGCAAGATCACGGTCGACGTCAAGGGCGAAATCCTCGAGCTGAAGAACACCGTCAACACGATGGTCGACCAGCTCAACGCCTTTGCCGCGGAAGTCACACGCGTGGCACGCGAGGTCGGCACCGAAGGGAAGCTGGGTGGTCAGGCGCAGGTACCCGGTGTCGCCGGCACGTGGAAGGACCTGACCGACAACGTCAACTTCATGGCCAGCAACCTGACGGCGCAGGTGCGCAACATCAACGAAGTTGCGATCGCGATTGCCAGCGGCGACCTCTCCAAGAAGATCACGGTCGACGTGCGCGGCGAGATCCTGCTGCTCAAGGAAACGCTCAACACGATGGTCGAGCAGTTGCGCTCCTTTGCCGCCGAGGTGACACGCGTGGCGCGCGAGGTCGGCACCGACGGGCGTCTCGGCGGTCAGGCCGTCGTGCCGGGCGTCGCCGGCACGTGGAAGGACCTCACCGACAACGTCAACCTGCTTGCCGCCAACCTCACGACCCAGGTCCGGAACATCGCCGAAGTGACCACCGCGGTGGCGCGCGGCGACCTGTCACGCAAGATCACCGTCGATGTGAAGGGCGAGATTCTCGAGCTGAAGAACACCATCAACACGATGGTCGATCAGTTGAACGCCTTCGCGGCCGAAGTCACGCGGGTGGCGCGCGAGGTCGGAACTGAAGGGCTGCTCGGTGGTCAGGCGCAGGTGCCTGGTGTGGCCGGTACATGGAAAGACCTCACCGACAATGTCAACGTCATGGCCGCCAACCTTACGGAGCAGGTTCGCGGCATCGTCAAGGTCGTTACCGCAGTGGCCGACGGCGATCTCGAGCAGAACCTGACCGTGAAAGCCAAGGGTGAGGTAGCCGCGCTCGCGGACACGATCAACAACATGACGGGAACGCTGGCGACGTTTGCCGACCAGGTGACATCCGTGGCGCGCGAGGTCGGCGTCGAAGGACGGCTTGGTGGTCAGGCGAACGTGCCGGGTGCCGCCGGCACGTGGAAGGACCTCACCGGCAACGTCAACCTGCTGGCCGCGAACCTGACCACGCAGGTACGCGCGATCGCCGAGGTGGCCACTGCCGTGACCAAGGGCGACCTGACCCGGTCGATTCAGGTCGATGCGCGCGGCGAGGTGGCCGAGCTCAAAGACAACATCAACACGATGATCGACAACCTGCGGTTGACGACCGACACCAACACCGAGCAGGACTGGCTCAAGACTAATTTGGCACGGTTCACTGGCATGCTGCAGGGGCAGCGCGATCTGATGACCGTCGGGCAGCTCCTGCTCGGCGAACTGGTGCCGCTGATCAACGCGCACCAGGGCGTCATCTACCAGATGGACTCGGAGTCGACGCCAACGCTGAGGATCCTGGCCAGCTACGCCGATGCGCAGGAGCGCGCGTATCCACCCGCGCTTCGTCTCGGCGAGGGGTTCGTCGGGCAGTGCGCGCGCGACAAGAAGCGCATCCTCGTGTCCGATGTGCCCAGGGACACGGTGCCTGTCGGATCCGTCTTCTTCCAGGCGCTGCCGCGCAACGTCGTCGTCCTGCCGGTCGTGTTCGAGGGGCAGATCAAGGCGGTCCTCGGTCTTGCCTCGCTCAACGAGTTCTCAGCGACCCACCTCGCGTTCCTGGATCAGCTCACCGCCAGTATCGGCATCGTGCTGAACAGTATCGAAGCGACGATGCAGACCGAAGGGTTGCTCAAGCAGTCGCAGCAGCTCGCCGGTGAACTCCAGGCACAGCAGAAGGAGCTGCAGCAGACCAACGAGCAGCTGGCACAGAAGGCGCAGCAGCTCGCCGAACAGAACGTGGAGGTCGAACGGAAGAACCAGGAAATCGAGCAGGCGCGGCGCGCACTCGAGGACAAGGCCGCCGAACTCGCATTGACATCGAAGTACAAGTCAGAGTTCCTCGCCAACATGTCGCACGAGCTGCGGACGCCGCTCAACAGCATCCTGATCCTCGGCCAGCAGTTGACCGACAACCCGGAAGGCAATCTCTCCAACAAGCAGGTCGAGTTCGCGCGAACGATCCACAGCGCGGGAACGGATCTCCTGAACCTGATCACCGACATTCTCGATCTCTCGAAGATCGAGTCAGGAACGGTGACGGTGGAGGCGGAGGAGGTGTTCTTCTCCAACCTCCTCGACATGGTGGGCCGCACGTTCAAGCACGAGGCCGAGAGCCGGAACCTGGGATTCGACGTCATCGTGGAGGCGCAACTGGGCCGGAGCATGGTGACCGACGTGAAGCGTCTCCAGCAGGTGCTGAAGAACCTGCTCTCGAACGCGTTCAAGTTCACTTCGCACGGTGGTGTCCGTCTCAACCTGACGTCGGCGACTGGTGGGTGGTCTGCGTCGCATCCGGTTCTCAGCCAGAGCGGCGCCGTCGTCGCATTCGAGGTCTCCGACACAGGAATTGGTATTCCGCCGGAGAAGCAGCGCATCGTATTCGAGGCGTTTCAGCAGGCTGACGCAAGCACCAGCCGTAAGTACGGCGGCACCGGCCTGGGCCTGGCGATCAGTCGCGAGCTTGCGGGACTGCTCGGCGGCGAGATCCAGTTGCGCAGCACGCCCGGTGTCGGCAGTACCTTCACGCTCTATTTGCCGCTGCGTTACGCCGGGCCGACCGTCGCGGGTCGCGCGGATGCCGATCAAGCAGCAGTCCCCGCCGACGGGCGCGCGCGTTTCACCGTCGCGCGTCAGCCCGAACGCACTGTCGATGTCGTGCTCGACGATCGCGAGAGTATCCATCCGGGAGACTCGACGATGCTGATCGTCGAAGACGATCCGCACTACGCGCGAATCCTGATGGACCTGGCGCACGACAGGGGGCTGAAGGCGCTGGTTGCGGCGCGTGGCGTCGACGCCCTGGCGCTGGCGCGTCAATGGCGGCCGACCGCCGTGTCGCTCGATCTCTTCCTGCCGGACATGCTCGGATGGACCGTGCTGAGTCAGTTGAAGCAGGACCCGGAAACGCGGCACATTCCGGTTCAGATCGTGAGCCTGGACGAGGATCGTCAGCACGGGTTGGCGCGCGGTGCGTTCGCGTTCATCACCAAGCCGACCACCAAGGAAGGTCTGGCCGCCGCCGTGTCGCGCCTCAAGGCCTATGCCGAACCGAGACGGAAGCGGCTGCTGGTCGTCGAGGACAACGCGGCGGAGCAGATGAGCATCAAGGAGCTGCTGGGCCACGACGATCTCGATATCGTGACCGCCGACAGCGGCGCTGCCGCTCTGGCCGCGCTCACCGAGCAGCCCTGCGACTGCGTCGTGCTCGACCTGCGCCTGCCGGACATGTCCGGCTTCGAGGTGCTCGAGCAGATCAGCGGTGACAAGAGGTTGTCCGACGTACCGGTGGTGGTCTTTACCGGGCGAGAGCTTTCACCGGAAGAAGACGCACAGCTTCACATGCTCGCGCGCAGCGTGGTCGTGAAGGGCGTCGAATCGCCGGAACGGCTGCTCGACGAGACGGCGTTGTTCCTGCACCGCGTGGTGTCGGATCTGCCGCCTGAGAAGCAGAAGATGCTCGATCGCCTGCACCGATCCGACGATGACCTCGTGGGCAAGTCAGTGCTCGTCGTCGACGATGACGTGCGGAACATCTTTGCGTTGAGCAGCGTGCTCGAACGGCGCGGCATGAAGGTGCTCACCGCCAGTACGGGCAGCGAGGCGGCCTCGCTCCTCGAACGGACACCGGGCGTGTCGATCGTCCTGATGGACATCATGATGCCCGAGATGGACGGTTACCAGACGATGCAGAAGATTCGCGAGAACCCGGAGCTTCGTCGTCTGCCGATCGTGGCATTGACGGCGAAGGCGATGAAAGGGGACCGCGAGAAGTGCTTCGAGGCGGGGGCATCGGATTATCTCGCCAAGCCGGTGAACACCGAACAGCTGCTGTCCGCGCTGCGGATGTGGCTCCATCGGTAAACGAGGATCGACATGGTCCCAACGACGCGCATCGACCGGGTCAACATCCTGTTGGTGGACGATCAGCCATCGAAGCTGCTCACCTACGAAACGATCCTGGGCGAGCTGGGTGAGAACCTGATCACGGTAAGCTCGGCGAGCGAGGCGCTGCAGTGCCTGCTCGACAACGAGATCGCCGTCGTGCTCGTTGACGTGTGCATGCCTGATCTCGATGGCTACGAGCTTGCGGCCATGATCCGGCAGCACCCGCGGTTTCAGAAGACGTCTATCATCTTCGTGTCCGCGATTCTCATGACCGATCTGGATCGACTGCGCGGCTACGAGTGTGGCGCGGTCGACTACGTGCCCGTGCCGGTCGTGCCGGCGATCCTGCGCGCGAAGGTCAGCATCTTTGCCGAGCTGTTTCGAAAGACACGGGCGCTCGAACGGCTCAACAGCGAGCTCGAGGAGCGGGTCACCGAGCGCACGTCGGCGTTGGAAGCCACGACGCAGGCGCTGCAGGAGGCGAACCATCGCAAGGACGAGTTCCTGGCAATGCTCGCTCACGAGCTGCGCAACCCGCTGGCGCCGATTCGGACGGCCGTCGAGTTGCTGCGGCTGAAAGAGCTGGCCGAACCGCATCGGAACCGCGCCCGCGATGTGATCGAGCGGCAGGTCGAGCATCTCGTAAGTCTGATTGACGACCTGCTGGACGTCTCGCGCATTACGCGCGGCATGATCACGCTGCAGCTGGAGCCGGTGCTCATTGGCGCGATCGTCGCGCGCGCGGTCGAAACGGCGCGGCCGGCGATCGACACGCATCACCATGTCCTGGAAATCGATCTGCCCGACGAGTTGATTAGCGTCGAAGGGGACAAGACCCGGCTGGTGCAGGTGATCGCCAACATTCTGCACAACGCGGCGAAGTTCATGGATCCGGGCGGACACATCCGGTTGAGCGTACGGCGAGAGGGCCAGAACGTCGCGATCAAGATCGCCGACACCGGCATCGGGATCGCGCCGGAGCTGATACCGCGGGTCTTCGAGCTGTTCACGCAGGTGCACTCCAAGTCAGAGCGCGCGCAGGGAGGGCTTGGCATCGGACTCGCACTTGTCCGTCGCCTCACCGAGATGCACGGCGGCAGTGTGTCGGTCCACAGTGATGGTCAGGGCCGCGGGTGCGAGTTCACGGTGCGGCTGCCGGTCATGGCGTCTCCGCTTGGTGTCCTCTCGAGCCAGCGAAAGGACCAGGGGGTGATTCCGGAGGTCGCCCCGCAACGGATCCTCGTGGTCGACGATAATCACGACGCAGCCGAAGCGTTAGCCCTGCAGCTGCAGCTCGCCGGCCACGAGGTTCGCACGGCACACGATGGTGCGGAAGCTCTCGCCGTCGCCAGGGCGTTCGAGCCGGACATCGTGCTGCTCGACCTCGGGATGCCGAAGATGGACGGTTACGAGGCGGCGCGGCAACTGCGTCTTCGATCGACCGAAGGCCGGCGCCTGACGCTCATCGCGTTGACTGGCTGGGGCCAGCAGCAGGATCGCGAACGCACGGCGGACGCCGGGTTCGATGCACACCTGGTGAAACCGGTGGCCGAAGCGCAATTGTTCAATGCTCTCGCAGCGGCGGCGGGAAAGCGCAAGGCCGAAGGAGCGCAGGCCGGCTAGCGGCGATCGTCGCGCTCGAGCAGCTTGACGAGCGTTGCGTGCTCGACCGGTTTGACGATGTGGTGGTCGAAGCCAGACTCGTGCGAGCGGCGGCGATCCACTTCCTGCCCCCAGCCTGTCAGCGCAATCACCACGATGCCCTTGCCCCAGGGCTGCTCGCGAATTCGCCGGCAGACCTCGAACCCATTCAACCTGGGCAGGCCGATATCCAGAAGAATCGTATCCGGACGCAGCCGTTCGGCGGCGTCGAGTGCGGCGATTCCGTCGTGCACCGCATGGGTCTCGTGCCCGCACACCTCCAGCAGCAGAGCGAGCGCCTGAGCGGCATCCGCGTTGTCGTCGACCACCAGAATGCGACGCGGTGAAGCCGCAGTCGCCTCGGGGGCAGTTGTTGCGGGCAGGTCGCCGGGAGGGGCCGTGGCCAGCAGCGGCAAGTGCACGACGATCTCGCTGCCCTTGCCGTCGCCGTCGCTGTGCGCCGTGACGCTGCCGCCGTGCATGCCGACGAGCCGCTTCACCAGGTGCAGCCCGATGCCCAGGCCGCGTTGCGATCGTTCCAGGGAGCGGTCGACCTGGGAGAACATGTCGAAGATGCTCGAGAGGCGGTCGGATGGAATGCCGATGCCGTTGTCCTGCACGCGCACGACGACATCTTCTCCCTGCCGTGCGGCCGTGACGGCGATTCGTCCGCCAGAGGGCGTATAGCGGCAGGCATTGTTCAAGAGATTGCCGAAGACCTGCGTGAGTCGCGCCGGATCGGCATTCACGTACATTGGCTCGTCGGGAACCACGACCGTCAGCTCGTGTCCGAACTCCTCGACCAGAGGCCGATTCATGGCAACGGCCTCCCGGATGAGTGTGCCGATGTCCATGCGCGTTGTCCGAAGTTCCAGCTTGTCGCGCGCAATGCGCCCGACGTCCAGGAGATCGTCGAGCAGCCGCGCCATGAGCGCCGTCTGACGATCGAGAACATCCCGCGCCCAGGTCACTCCCTCGCTCTCGCCGGTGGCCGGCGACTGCTTCATCAGATCCACGGCTGTTCGAATGGGCGCGAGCGGGTTGCGCAGCTCGTGCGCCAGCGTCACCAGGAATTCATCCTTGCGGCGGTCCGCGTCGCGCAGGGCATCCTCCGCTCGCCTGCGCTCGATCAAGTCGGCGGCCTGCCTGGCCAGGATATCGAGCAGTCGTTGCGCGCGTTCCGATGGCTCGTGCGGTGTGGTCCAGTGCGTGGACAGCATGCCGAGCAGCGCACCGGTTCGCGAGAAGAGCGGCGTCGTCTGGACGGCACGGATGCCGAACCGGCGAAACGCCACCACGTCTTTCGTCCCGAACATCGGCTCATTCAGGACGTCACCGACCATCACGCGTTCGCCGGTACGCAGCGCCCTTCCACACATGGCGGGGTTGCTGCTGACTGACTGCCAGTACGCCATGGCCTCGTCGTCCAGTCCTCGTGCGCTGAGGAATCGCAGGTCACCGCGCTCGGCGTCGTAGACCTGGAGGGTCGCGCTCTTGGACTGCATGATGGTCAGCGCGGCATCGATGATGGTGTCGTAGAGCGACTGCTCATCACCTTCACGAATGATCTCGGCACTGACACGCTGAACCAGTTGGCTGTCCGCGAGGTCGATCTGCAGCTGATTCTGACTCTCGCGCAGTTCCTCTTCGACGCGCGCGCGTGCGCGCGTCTGCCGGCTGATCGCGGTGGCCGTCCACCAGAGCAGGCCCATGAGGAGTCCGATCTCCGCCAGTGTGCGCGACGCGGTGCCGAACGCGGGGTCGAACAGGTCGGCCTGTTCTCCAACCAGCCGGATAAAGCCGAGGACCACCGGCACGACGATCAGGGCGGGGAGGATTCGCCTGACCAGCAACCCTGCCGGTCCCGGGTCGCTGAAGAGCCGCATCGGGCCGAACTCGGGAATCGCCAGCATCAAGCCGAGTGAGACAGCCAGGATGAAGGTGGAGGTTTGCAGGGCAATGACCGTCGCCGTCGGAATGGTGTACAGCGTAGATGCGCCGTAGAGATATCCGATGAGCGACAGACTGGAGATCGCGCTCGTCAACGATGCCAGCAGCGGGACCACCCCTCGCAGGCCGGTCCCTGGCCGGCGAAAGAGGGAAGCGATGACGATCGTCAGACCCATGATCGTCCAGGACACGGCGCCGGGCGGACCCATTCGCCCTGGGGAGAGCACCCCTGTGCGCCCCCATTCGCGCCCGAACATCAGCAGCGTATCGATCTGAAGATCGGTACCCGAGATGTACTGATAGAGAACGCTGCCGCCGATGGCGGCCACCGTGAGTCCGCAGAACGCGGCCATGAAATGATGGCCGGATGCCAGCAGGAGAAGAGCGCAGCCTCCGAGCGTTGCGGCGAGGGTTGCGTTCGGCTGAATCGAGATGCCCTCGCCGACCCAGTCGGTCAGGCGTGGCAGGTCGGCAGCCCAGCCCGCGAACGAAAGCAATCCTCCCAGCAGGCCGTAGTAGCCCAGCGTCACCGAGGCGATATGTACCCGTCGAGGGGTCGGTTCGCTTGGACCAGACATCGCGCGCCGCCAGGAGTCTACTGCTCGTGACGATGAATCGAACAGGTTCATGAACCTGCTCAACTACAGTTGCGGAGACGTGTGTTCGAGCAACCGCTGCAGGTTGTTCGGATTGAAGAACGCCGAGGGATCGATCATTCGCATGCGAGCCTTGACGAGGCTGGTCGCTTCCTCGGGCCGGTGTCTGACCGCCGCGCGAACCGCAAAGAACTCGGGCGGAAAGGGCGTGAACCTGGCGGACGCGATGTTCTCCTGGTAGTCGGCCGCGGAAGCGTCGTTGCGTTTTCTCTCGAAGTCGGCGAGCGCCTCACGCAGCGGGCGGCTTCCGCCCAGCCCGTCCCGGATCGCCTCGGACAAGAATTCCGCGTCGCGCAGCCCGTCGCAGATGCCAAGCGCGAGAAACGGATCTTTGTGCAGGCCGGCATCGCCGATGAGTGCCCACCCATTGCCGTACGGCTTGCGATAGAAGTTCGGCAAATCACCGCAGCCATAGAAGCGCTCCTCGCGCCGTCCCGATCGCACACGCGCGGCGAACTCCGGCACGATGTCGAGCGTTCGCATGAATGCGGCCTCGATGTCGTGACGAAAGCTCTCAAACTCCTCCATGGGCGCGCCGACGAAAACCGCATAACGATCGTCTTCGGTCCTGAACGAGAAGATGACTCGCCGCTCGCGTGTCCGGACATACAGCTCGAACGTCTGCGCCGCGACGCCGCTCCAGTACGAGAAGTAATAGCAAAGGATCGGAGGCACCTGGTTGTAGATCGGCGCCTCGATGGCGCGGGCAAGCCCGGAGTTCCGGCCATCGGCGCCCACGACCAGCGGCGCGCGCTCGAGCACGGTCCTGCCGGCTTCCGAGCGGCCATGAATACCGACGACGGTGCCATGCTCGATGATGTACTCGAACACGTTGAAGCTGGATCGCACCTGGGCGCCGCTCTGGGCGGCGGCCTCGAGCAGGATGGCATCAAGTGTCGAGCGGCGCGGCCCGTACCCCCATGCCACGCCATCTTCGACCAGGTTGTGCGCGGCGAGCGGGAAGTCACCGGCATCGAACAGCATGCTCGTGATGGCCGGCGTGCGCGCGGCGATCCGATCGAGCACACCCCATGCACGCAGGCGGCGCGGTCCGTGGCGATGGATGAAGTGCCCGTGCGGGATGTCGCTGGGGAAGCTGGCGCGATCAACCAGCAGGACTCTCACGCCGTGTCGTGCAAGGAGCATCGCCAGGGGCGAGCCGGCACAGCGCGCCCCCACGATGATCACATCGTGCATCTCCAGGACTCCAAACGAGGGAGTACAGATGTTTGCGAATCAGGCGCCGGCTATCAAGCTGGACCAAGCCCGGGGGAAGGGGAGGGAGAGACAGATTGACAGGCGGGTGAGCGGATCGTTACGATGCAGCGTGAACTGAGACTGAATCTCAGTATCAGTTTTACCGCGCGAAAGTGCCCGCCGGATGCGTCAACATCCGACGGGCGTATCGGGACCTGGTCCTCTGGAAGAACCGTTTTCACGCGTGTGCGCGCATGAACGGCCCGACGCCAGCATCTTACGGGCTCCTCTTCGTGGCACGCAACCGGGAGTCATGCCATGAGGCGGATACGCCATCGATGCTCGTTTCAGGCTCGTGTCTTGTTCGTGTTCGTGTGGATGTTGATGACTGTCCCGCCGGCAGTTCGCGCGCAGGACGCCCCACAGCAGCCGGCGGATTCGCCGGCCGCGCCGCCCCAGTCTGCCCCGGATGCGGCGTCCGACGATCAACCGCGCTTCTTCGACACGGTCACGGTCAGCGCCACGCTCAACCCCGCCAGGCTCAAGGACACACCGGGCACGGTGTCGGTGATCGATGCCGAGACCATCACACGACGGCAGATCGAGAACGTCGCCGATCTCATCAGGTTCGAACCCGGAATCTACATCGAGACCAACCTCACGCGGGTTGGGCTGAACGGGTTCAACATTCGCGGCATCGGCGGCAATCGGGTGATGACCCAGGTCGATGGCGTGGAGACCTCCGAGCAGTTCGATTTCGGGCCGTTCAACGTCCACCAGTTCACACTCGATCTCGATACGCTCAAGACCGCCGAAATCGTCCGCAGCTCCGGGTCGTCGCTCTATGGCAGTGACGCGCTCGGTGGCGTCGTCTCCTTCTTCACCAAGGATCCTGCCGACTACCTCGTGCGCCGGCAGCCATTGCATCTCGGCGCCAAGACGTCATTCGACGGCCGCGGCGACGAAGGCACCGGCAACATCGTGCTGGCTGGCGGTCGGCCGCGGGCGCAGGCCTCGCTGTTCGTCAGCTACGCCAGCGGCCACGAAATCGACAACAGTGGCGACGTGGACACCGAATCGGCGACGCGTACCGCACCCAATCCCCAGGATCGGCAGAGTATTCAGGCGCTTGGGAAGGCCGTGTTCACACTCGGCAACGGAAACGTCCTGCGGAGCGTCCTGGATCTCGCGGACAATGACATCGAGACGCAGGCCTTCGCATCCCGCGGTGTGACTGTCACCGGGCCCATCTCGACCAACGTCGCGGACATCACCTCCGACGACACGATGCGTCGACGACGCCTCTCGGTCGACCACACGCTCCTCGATCGCGGCGGGTTGAGCCAGTGGTCGTGGAACCTGTACGCGCAGACGAGCGACACCGGTCAGGTCGTCGATGAGTTCCGCATCACCACCGGCGCCGGCCCGGCGCAGACGATCAACCGGAGCGGCACTCTCGAGTTCGACCAGGACGGCTACGGTGGAGCGGTCCAGGGAAGGAAGGCGTTGGCGCCACGTGGACAGGCGATGCTTCTCACCTTTGGCGGCAGTTACAAGCACAACGCCTTCGACATGATTCGCGATCGTGTCGACGTGAATGCCGCAACGGGCGCTGTTGTTCCGGTGACGAACCTGATTCTTCCCTCGAAGTACTTCCCGAAGAGCGACGTGGCCGAAGCCGGCTCGTACCTCCAGGCGGAGATGCGCCTCGGTCGGCTCACACTCGTGCCTGGTGTCCGCTACGACCACTTCAACCTCGATGCCGACCAGAGCGATCCGGTGTTTGTCGCGAGCCTGAGCCCGACCGCCATGGACTTCTCGGCCGACGCGACGTCGGGCAAGGTTGGAGCTGCTGTCAACGTGTCGAGTGCCGTGACGGTGCACGCGCAATACGCCGGCGGCTTTCGCGCACCGCCCTACAGCGCGGTCAACAGTGGCTTCACGAACCTCGCCGGGGGGTACACGTCGATACCGAACACCGATCTCGACGCCGAGACGAGCGATAACATCGAGTTTGGCGTGCGTTCCGCGACTGGACCTGTCAGTGTCGCGGTGACCGGATTCATGAACTACTACGACAACTTCATCCTGCAAGTGCAGCGCGGGGTCAACCCGACCACGCGTTTGTTGGAGTTCCAGTATCAGAACGTTTCGAAGGTTGAAATCCGGGGTGTGGAGTTTCAGGGTGAGGCGCGTCTGACCGACGACCTGCGCCTGCGTGCCAGCTACGCGATCATCAGAGGCAATGACGTCTCGAACGCTGACGACGTGCCACTCAACTCGATCGCACCGGATCAGGGGGCTTTCGGGCTTCTCTACTCAGCACCTTCCAGTCGCTGGGGCAGCGAAGTGATTGTGCGCGCGGCGCGTGGCCAGTCGCAGGAGACGGCGGGCGACGGATTCTTCGCGCCGGAGGCGTATGGGGTCGCGGACGTGCTTGGATGGATCGCGCTCGGCCGCGACGTGACGCTGCGTGGCGGCGTACTCAATCTGACCGACCAGAAGTACTTCGAGTGGCCGAACGTCTGCGGGCGTTCGGCCACGGACCCCACAATCGATCGCTACTCGAGCCCAGGCGTCAGCGCTCTGGTCTCTGTGTCCTACGGCTGGTAATGGAGGCGGTATGGCGGACGGAATGCAGGATGATGAGCCGGAGCGCATGCACTGATGCGAACACGATGCGCAAAGGACGAAACAGGAAGGTGGGCTATGAAACGTGCGGTACTGACGCTCTTGTGCGTCATTGGAGCGTCGATCACCAGTCAGGCGCATTTCGTGTTCGTGGTGCCGGAGCACGGCAACGCGACGGCGACTGTCTTCCTCAGCGAGACCCTCCGGCAGGATGCCGAGGTCGACGTGGGGTTGGTTGGGGGAACGAAGCTCTTCCTGCGTAACGAGCAGGGACGCGAACAGCCTTTGACGCTGGTCAAAGGACAGCAGACCTTCACGGTCTCTCTCGCGGCCGGCCAGCGTGGTGTCATCAGAGGCATGGCTGACCTCGGTGTGAACGACCGGGGAAGCAAGCCCCACCTCCTGCTGTATTACCCCAAGACGATCGTCGGCGATGCGTTTGCTCCACAGACGAAGCTCGGCGATGTGGTGCCGATCGAGATCATTCCGGCCGGTGCCCCCGGCGCCGTCCGCCTGCAATTGATCGCTCGCGGAAAGCCGCACTCCGGTCAGATCACGGTCATCCTGCCGGATGGATCGCAGGAGATGGCCGATACCGACGACGAAGGTTGGACCGAGGAGTTTTCGCAGAAGGGACGCTACGGCGCCTGGGCCCGGTTCTGGGAGACGACGCCAGGCGAGCGCGGCGGAAAGTCGTACGCCGAGGTCCGCCACTACGCGACGCTGGTCTTCGACGCCGGCAGCGGAACGGGCGCCACGCAATCAGCGGCGGAACCTCGTGCGACGCGCGTCGCGACGTTGCCTGAGGCGACATCGAGCTTCGGTGCAGTGGCGAGCGACGGATGGCTCTATGTCTACGGCGGCCACGTGGTGCCGACGCACTCGTATTCCACAGAGGCCGTGTCAGGCAAGTTCAACCGGCTTCGGCTCGCAGACGGTAAGACCTGGGAACCATTGCCGGACGGCCCATCTCTTCAGGGTATGAACCTCGCCGCACACGGTGGAAAGATTTATCGCGTTGGTGGCATGCAGCCGCGGAACAAACCCGGAGAATCTCAGGACATCCATTCGATCGCCGATGTGGCGCGGTTCGACCCGGCGACGGGCAAGTGGGAGACGCTGCCGCCGCTGCCGGTGCCGCGCTCGTCGCACGACGTGGTCGTCGTTGGCAACACGCTCGTTGTCGTCGGTGGTTGGACGCTCAGGGGTAAAGAGAAGACCGAGTGGCCCGATTCGATCGAGTTGCTCGACCTGTCGGCGCCGACGCTGGCGTGGAAGCGGGCGCCGCAGCCATTCAAGCGGCGTGCGCTGATTGCCGCGGCGGTCGGCAGCAAGGTCCATGCTCTTGGAGGTTTCGACGAGCGATCGCAGGTCGTTCGCGGCAGCAGCGTCTACGACATGGCGAGCGGCGAGTGGTCCAAGGGGCCGGACCTGCCGGGCGGTGCCATGAATGGCTTTGGTCCCGCCGCAACGGTTGTCGGCCGCAGCCTGTACGTCAGCGTCGACAACGGAGGGCTCTATCGCTTGAATGACGACGCCACGACGTGGACGAAGGTTGGCCAGGGGACGCCACGCATCGTTCACAGGCTCGTGATCGATGGTGACCGGGTACTCATCATCGGAGGGGCTTCCGGCGGTAAGAACTCGGATCTGATCGAGGCCGTCGCGCTGGCAAAGTAAGAACGTCCTTCGCTCTTCGTTCTGCGTTCCCGATGGGGCAATATAGACCCATCCCATGAGGCTGACGCTGGTGTTGGCGGCCCTGCTCGTGATCGGCCAGGGCCAGGCTGAGGCACAACGCGCGGATGCCCCGGCTGATGCGACCGTCTTCATCCGGCTCGTTGGCAGTGTTCGTGTGGAGCTCGACGAGGCGGGCTCGGGAAAGCAGACCACCGAGCTGGAGCGCGTCGAGATCGGCACGGGCAGCGGCTTCGTGGTCTCCCCACATGGCTACGTCCTCACCAACGAGCACGTCGTCAGCAACAGTGAATTCACCGTCGAGGACGGTCCGAGGAAAGCCAGGTTCACGCTGAAGGTTGGCCGGATCGATGTGTGCTTCGGCGAGGGGGCGTCGGCCGGCAATCAAGGCCCGACGCGATGCTTCGAGGCCTCGGTGCACTCGTCGGATTCCCAGCTCGACCTCGCTGTGTTGTTCATCAGCGCGTCCGACCTTCCCTATGTGGCGTTGGGCGATTCAGATGTCGTTCGTACCGGGCAAAGCGTCGACGCGCTGGGTTATCCCTTCGGCCGCCAACTCGAAGTGGGTCGCGTCGCGGCGCCCGATCTCGTGCCCGAGATCAGCACGTCAGCCGGCACCATCTCCGCGCTGCGAGCGGGTGACTCTGGCGAGCGGCGCGCCCTTCAGATCAACAGCACGATTAATCCTGGCAACAGCGGTGGGCCGATCGTCGATCAGGACGGCTTTGCGGTCGGTGTCATTCGTGCCCGCGTCACCGGTAACTCCGGGATCGGATTTGCCATCCCGATCAACCAGGCGAAGGAGTTTCTCGAATCACACGGCCTCGAGTCATTGATGCCTTCGCGCCGCCTGCGGCCGGGACCGGTTCACACCTTCGAGGGGAAGGGCGTTGCGATTCGCTTACCTGAAGGACTGAGCGACACGTCGCCGTTTCGATCGCGTGTCGAGACCGACGCGGCGGTGACCGGAGTTGCGTTGCGCATCGATCGCGGGTTCTCGCCATGGAACGCGCGCCGAATGGAACGGACACTGGTCGAGAGCGAGACGTTCGAGCGTCTACTCGTCGAGGTCGATGACGGCCAGATGACCTCGCGCCCTGGTAGTGCACCGCTGTTGCACGGGCGCGCAAGCGGTTCGACCATTGTCGGGGAGCAGAGGATACGGATGCATTACGGCATCCTCGAACTGGGCCCGGAGAAGCTGATTGCCCGTTATGTCGGGTCGGACGAGCAGCTCGCCTACAACGAAAGCGTGCTGCGCGATTCAATCCTCAGCCTCGACGGCAGGCGTTTAGTCGGTGGCGAACTGGCGTCGATGGACAGGCTCGAATGGGCGCAGCCAGGTGGAGCCACGGCAGGGCTGAATGTGCCTTTGCCAGCAGGTTGGGTCAAGGAGCCTGGTGCGCCGACCGTGTGTGCCGGTCTGCCTCAGCCGAACACGAGCGTCGCTGCGTACCCGGCGAACGATGTGACGCTGGCACTGCGCGCGGCCGTGTGGGACACCGCAACCTCCTCGCCCGAGGACGCCGCGGCGTCATGCCCGGCGCGCCGTGGATCTGGCGCGCCGGCTTCGTACACGCAGCGGGCGGAGTGGCTGGGTGTCTCGTACGTGATTGAAGGTACTTTCATTCGCGTCGGCGCCCGTCAGCTGCAACTCGAGGTGATTTCGCCGGATCAGAAGAGTCCAATCGCACGCGCCTTGCTGGCTGCCTGGATCAAGCAGGTGGCGCGCTAGGCGGTTTGAAGTAAGATTCGCCGCGTCGAATCATGCGACGCTGGATCGCCACATCTCTCGCGACCGCCCTTGGGTCAGTGATCGGCCTGACCGGCATTGGTTGTCAGGCTGCGCCCACGACGGGCGAATCTCCGGCGACCCTTTCATCTGCTACTGATTCCCGTGCCGATGGTGCACAGAACGTGCGTCTGGTCGGCCACCACGATCTCCAGGGACGCGAATCGCTGGTCGTTACCACGCTCTCCGATCCCGCCAACGGCAGTTGGGTGTACGTCGGTCATCACGAGAGTTTTTGGGATGGCAAGCCGAAGATGAATCCCATCACCGGCAAGGACGAGTGGAACGGCACGTCGATCCTGAATGTCGATGACCCGGCAAAGCCGAATCTCGTCTGGCACATTCCAAACGAGTCGAACCGGAACTCGCGTGGCGTGTCAGTGGTCTACGACTACAAGTTCGACGGCTCCGGGCGCGACTACCTCATTCGAAACTCCGAAGTGCTCAGCGAAGGCGAGACCGGCAAGGATCTCAAGTACCAGATCTTCGACATCACATCGCGCGGCACCGACCCGTCGACGATCACGCTCGTCTCGGAGATAACCGGTACGCCGCCCGGTTCATGCGGTCGCGGCTGCGGCGGCGCGTTCATCATGCGCGCACATAAAGGCTGGTGGTCGCCTGACACGGGCTATTTCTACGCCGCCTCGGGTGAGCCTGGATTCCGCAACGTCATCATCCAGATCTTCGACCTGAAGGATCCGCGAGCACCGAAGTTCGTGGGACGTGCATGGCTGCCGAGCCAGAAGGACGGCGAGCCCGGCTACGAGAACCAGTACGCGCATCATCCTGTCGTGGATGAAGTGAACAGGCGACTCTATGTCGGGTACCGCAACTCAGGCTGGGTGGCGGAGTTCGACATCGCCGATCCTGCGAAGCCGCGGCTGGTCTGGTCGCTCGATATGAATCCGCCGCATCGGGGTCCGCACACGGTCTCACCGATCGTCTACGAGCAGGTGCCGAACTTCGGAGCATCGGCGCTGCCGCGGAAGTACGTCTTTGTCGTTGACGAGGCCGGTGGCGCCGCCGACATGGCGCCGTGTCCCGGCGGCGTGCGCACGGGTTCGTACATGCTCGACATCACCGATGAGACGAGGCCGTTTCCCGTGTCTGTCTGGCAAGTGCCGGTCGCTGACTTCTGCTCGAAGGGGGGCCGATTCGGTCCCCATCAGTCGGCGGACACCGTGAACGGCAAGCTCAATCGATTCGAGAACAAGCTCGCGTGGCTGGCGTACTTCAATGCCGGAATTCGCGTGGTGGATCTGTCCGATCCCTATCGCCTGCAGGAAGTTGGTTACTACATCCCGAAGACCAACGAGCGCTCACACCCGATCGCCATGCAACAACCGGTCGTCATTCAAATCAATGACGTCGATATCGATCATCGCGGGCTGGCGTACGCGTCGGATCGCGTGGGGACGGGCCTGTTCATTCTCGAGTACACAGGCAGGAAGTAGCGGGCGCGCCTATTTCGCTCTCAGGTCGATACCCACCTTGGCCGTTTCGCGAGTGGTGACGGTCACCATGACGCTGCGTTGGCCGAGTTGCGGGTGACGGAACACGATCTCGTGTGGCCCGACGGGTAACTGCAGGTTGCCGATCGGCGTTTCACCGACAGATCGTCCGTCCACGAATGCTTCAGCCCATGGAATGGCGTTGATCGCGAGGTTGCCAGTCGGCCACGCCAGCTTGATGGTTGAGACCTGGCCCGGCGTGACGCGAACCGTTTGCCGTTGTGCGAACCCGAGCACCTCGTTGACGATGTCGATGTCGTGACGTCCGGCCGGCAGCATGATTCGATCGACTCTGCTGGTGCCGAGGAGGCGACCATTCTCGAAGAGCTGCACGTCGACCGGGGAGGGGACCGAGATCCAACCGGCCGCAGTGCCGGGAGGTGAAGCGGCGAGGGGAACGAACAGTGACGCTGACTTGCCTTCCTCGATGAGCACTTGTTCTGTCGCCGTTCCGGACTGGTGCTTGAGGACGACCGTGTGTGGACCCGGCGCGAGGTCTGAGACGCTCACAGGGGATTGCCCGACATACTGGCCGTCCACCGTGACCTCTGCTCCCAAGGGTTCCGTTCTGATGCGCAACTCGGTGGCGCTTGCGCGGGCGGCGACACCGGCCATCTCGAGAAACTGAGACGTCTCGCTGCCTTCACGGATCGTGACAGGAATCTGGCGCCGCTCGTTGCCCGACACGAGCTCAATCACGTGGTCGCCTGCTTCGAGGTCCAGGGCGAGGGGAGTCACCCCTCGTGGCATGCCATCGATCGTGACGGCGACACCGGGCGGGCGAGTCTCAATCGAGAGACCACCCGTGACGGGCTGCCGGGACGAGGGAAAGATACCCACGATGAGCGCGAAGAGTGCCGCACCGAGTGCCAGGACAGTCGCCGCCGCAATCCAGAGGTAACGCGTCCAGTCGGCAGGAAGCGCTCGCACCACTATTCGAGGCGTTTCGTGACGCTCGGTGGATGACACGATACCGTCAGGATTCGGCGGGGGAGCCGGTTCAACCTCGAGTGGGGGGTCGGCGCGTCGCCATGGTCCGGGCAAAGACTGATTCACCGGGCTTGCTACGGCCTCCGGTACTTCGGGCACCTCGGGTACCACGGGTGGTGGCTCCTCGTGCACGGGGGCCTCGCGCCGCGCCGAGCGTCGTGCGAGGAATGTGCGCAGCGCTTCGATCCGTGTAGCGAGATCGACGTCCGGTAGATCGTCTGGCTTGCCCGGTGCGTCCGTCTCTTCTTCACCGCGAAATTCCGCAGTGTTGACATCGAGAGCCAGGCATCGCGCCATGAACAGCAGGAGCGCGTCCTGTTCCGCGACTCGATCCTCGGAGCCAAACGCCGCGTCGAGCGCCGCTCGCGCATCGACGACCGACGTGAACGAGCCGACCGGTTCGAGCTGCAGCGCCCTGAGCAGCCACAGGCGCAACTGAGGTGTCAGCGTGTCGCAAAGGTCGGGCGGGATCTCGGTGAGGCGATCGCCCGCGTGCAACCGTCGCCCGAGCAGAAGGGCCAGTGCGACGGCGCCGACCTGAAGGACGTCTGCCCGGGCGTTGATCGCGAACTTGAACGTCGCCGGAAGCGGTACGCCCAGCTCCTCCCAGTACTGCTGCCGGGAGTAGCGAAGCTGCTCGATCGCCGATCCCAGCACGTGCTCGACGACCACCAGTCGGCCGTCCGGAGTGACGATGAGGCGGTCGGGACTGATGGCACCGTGGACGACGTCCGGCATCTGCTCGCGCCAGGCGGTCGTGGCGAGCACGAGCTGCCGGACAATGCAGGTGACGGCCGGAAGGTCGACACTGACCGAGCGCTTCTCGCCGGCCGCCAGGAGCGCGGAGAGCCGCACTCCCTGCACGTGGTCCGAAACGATGGCCAGGGTGCCGGACGAGCGCTCGATTTCGACGGTCCGAACGTGTGAATAGGATGGGTGCAGGAAGCCGGCAACCTGGACAACGCGTTCGCGGAGCGCCATCTCAAAGGACGGCGTGGCCACAAGTGAGGCCTTGAGACGCAGGAGATTCAGGCGCTCACCGCGCGCATCGATGATCGCGCGGCGCTCGCCAAACCCGTCTACGAACGGCTGCTTCGCCTGAACGAACGAATCCGCCAGAGCTGTTTCCATGCGGTTTCGGTCACCTGCCTGGTGCTATTCCCGTACCGTAACCATACGGGTTTTTACGTGAATTGTGCATCAGAGGTGTACGAAAAACAATCGATCCGTGTAATTGATTCCTTGGAATTGGGTGCCCTCATGGCGCGCATGTCAGAAGCAACTCGGTCCGTTGACCCTCACATGGCGCGGGACGATAGAAGGTGAGGAGGCGCCCCCCCGTAATGACGCAAATCCACGCGCAGAGCGAAACCGCCGCAATCACCTTGGCGTGTCGCGGCGCATCGAGCGGCGCGTCGGGACCAAAGACACGGCGATAGGACGTCAGATAGAAGGTCGCCGCATTCAGACCGCCGATGGTCATGAAGAGCAGCTTGTAGTGGAAGGAGGGGTTGTAAATGTACTGATCCGGCTCGGTCAGGATGAAGAGCGTGCCGGTGGCGATATTGATCGCGAACCCGAGCAGCCCCCAGGGGATGAAGCGATGGACCGAAGCAATCGGCACACGTCTCGCTACGCCCAGCAGCCGTAAATCGAAGGTCCCGATGGAGCCGACGAGCAGGCACAGGCCGAGGAAGTGCAGGCTCTCGGCAATCGGCCACGCCCATGCCGTGCGCATGACTTCCGCGATTATGCTCCTGCCGCCAATCGTCGTCACCAGCCAGATTTGGAAATCGTGCAAGTGCATATCCGGGCCTAGTACGTCTGTGTGAGCCGCGAGTAAGTGTAGGCGAGCAGCCGTCCGGCGGTGATTGCGCCGGCCCAGCACAGTAGCGAGATCAGGGCGAGGCGCCGCAGACGTGACGGGAACCTGGCATCGGCCGATTCCAACCGAGTCTCGAACGTGGTTCGACTGATCCGAACCATCAGCACCATGGCCACGGCGATGAGTATCAACTTCAGATAGAAGACGGGGTTGGTGAGCGCTTTGGTGGGGTAGCCCACGAGCAGCAGGAACCCTGAAACCGCGTTCAACCAGAAGCCCGCCCACAGGATTGGGAGCAGTCGGCGCATCTCGGCGAACGGGATTTCAGGCGCCACGCCGAGAATTCGAAGGTCCATGGCGGCGCTGATGCCGACCGCGAAACCCATACCGATGGCATGCAGCACGAGGATGCCGGGAAACGCGAAGATCGAGGGCGAGCCCACGACCCATTGACTGAGGGCAGTCGACTCCACCCACAAGAGGAATGGATCAAAATTCATGAGGACGGCTGAGTATACCCGCCGTCCATCAGATCGATTTCCAACTTCCAACGCCCAACTCCCAAAGCGCCTTAATTGTTGGGAATTGGGAATTGGAAGTTGGGAGTTGACGAGTATCAGAAATCCAGCTGCATGTTGAGCCGCACGTAACGCGCCGGCAGAATAGCTGTCGGGGTGAGCCAGATGCTCTCCCGCGTCGCTGTCGGTGCGGAGTAGCCGTTGTTGTAAGCGGTGACCACGTCGGTGTTCAGCAGGTTGTAGACATCGGCGCCGAATTGCATGCGTGCTCCACGGAATCGGAGGATCTTCGCAATCCGGAGGTCGATGTTGTTGACACGCGCTCCGTATAGGGTGCCACGCGGGATCAGGTTGACGGTGACGTTGCCTGACGACAGATTGCGGCCCAACGAAGGCGAGGCGATCGCGTTCGTGACGACGTAGTCGGCACGGAGCTCGTTGCCCGGGTCGCTCCGCCACGTGCCGCTTACCTGCACGTCAATTTTCGGAACGACATATGAGGCGAGACCTCGAAACGAGGTTTGCATGGGTTCGACGACGCGGCAGGAGTAGTTCTGCAACCCCGAGGTCGCCGTCGTGCCCGTCGTCGTCGTCACGCGCGTCGTCTGGACCGCGACCGTGTTGTCCCACGAGTAGGTCTCCGGCAGCGCGGCCCGAATTGCGCAGTTGTCCTGCATGCGACGCCCGGTGCTGGTGCCCCCCTGAAGCGTGAGACCGTTGCGCAAGCGCGCGTTGAGGCTCATGTCGATGCCGTGCCAGTTCTCGATCATCTCGCCGAAGTTCGAGGAGAGCTGCTGGTACATCTCTTCCTCGCCGACCTTGTCCGGCACCAGGTTGTACAGGCCGGTGACCGTGCCGCCACCGCCGCCCGGGAGCCGAGGATCGACCGGAATCGGAATGCTGAACGGCGTGTAGTCGGCCGCGGTAGTGCTGCGGTTGTCTGCCGTGTAGAAGTTGCCGAACCAGCGGCGGACGTAGCCGACCGTCAGCCCGACGCGAGGTAGCAGCTCCTGTTGAACGGATACTCCCATCTCCCAGTTATAGGTCCGCTTACCCCACCCGTGGATCAGCTCCGGGTCGAAGATCTTGGTGAACGCCTCCTGTCCGAAGTTCTGGTTGTCCATCCTGCCGCATTCGGCGTTCGCGTCCGGGCTGGTCAGTTCGCAGTCGGGCACGTAGTTCGCCCGGCGCGGATCGCCAATTGGGTAGAACGAATCATTCCACGTGCGCGTCGTCTGCAGGTTGGTGCGGATGAGCGGGTTGAGATCGAGATCGCTGTTGCTGGCGGTGAGCGCCGTCAGGTACTTGCCGATGTTGAACTTGATCGCGGTTCGGCCGTTGCCGAACAGGTCGTACGCTGCGCCGATTCGGGGAGTGACGTCCTTCCAGTGGATTTCATCAGTCGTTCCCGCCGCGTAGAAGATTCGGGTCGGCATCAGCTGATAGTCGGGGCCGCCGACACCGCCATCGGGGTAGCCGGTGCCAATGCCGTCGTACCGGATGCCACCCTGCAGGGTCAGGCGCGCACGGGTGTACGTGTCCTGTGCGTAGAACGACGTCATCAGGATGTTGCGCTGGAACTTCACCGTACCCGGATAGACGCCGGTCTGCGTGAGCCGATTCGGGATGCCGTTATTGAATCGGTACTGGATGAACGGCGTGAAGTTGAAATAGCTCTGGCTCGGGTGGCTGACGTTGCCCTGATAGCCGAACTTCAAGTTATGCGCTCCCGGTATGTACGATACCGAGGCCCGCATCTGCGCGATAGTACCGATCTGATGATCCTCGAATCCCTGTTGGAGCGGCTGGTGAAGGCGGTAGACGAGGTTGGGAATGCCACCGAACTGCGGACAGAGCGTCGCGTTCGAGCACTGTTCGACAACCGAGATCATGCCGTTGTTGTGCGTGCCGTCGATGCGCGGCGCCGAGTTGGCGTAATTGGCGAAGTAGTCGGCCCATCCGGCCTCGAAGAGGAGGCGGTTGGTAAACGGCGAGGCCCACGATGCCGTCTGAACGAAGCCGGGGTTGTAGAGCGTGAGACCCACGGCTTCCGGCGTGCGCGTCGGTTGGCCGCCGCCGTCGGCATTGCGCCTGCTGTACTGCTGCGAGTGGCTCAGGCTGAGTTTGTTGCGCGGTGAGATCTGCCACGTGATGCGCGCAATGGCATTGCGGTCGATGTTGTCGTTGTAGGCGGCCGTGGCGGTATCGAAGTCGACCACCCACTTGGTCGGATCACCGGCGTTCCGGTTGGTGAACATCCCGGGTACGGTGTTCTCGGCACTGAGCTCGCGGTAGGTCAGGTAGAACCACAGCTTGTCGCGGATGATGCGTCCGCCACCCATCGGGTTGAACTCGAAGACCTTCCTGAGCTGCTGCGGCGATCGCAGTCCCGCATCACGGAGCTCCTGCGTGTAGTTGCTGCCCTGCCACGATCCGTCCGCGCCGGACATGAAGAGCGTGCCGCTGAAGGTATTGCCGCCGTCGCGGGGAATGACGTTCAGGACCGCGCCCGCGGTCTCGGCTTCTCCCAGGCCTCCCGATGTCGTCAGGACGATTTCCTGCGAGCCAGCCACGTTCGAGATCGCCGCGTTCGAGTTTGCACCGGCCCAGCCGGTGTTGATGCCGTCATGGAGCGTTCGCGAATCGGAGGCGCGGGCGCCGTGAATGAAGCCCGCCATCCCGCCGGTCCCACCGGTGATGCCTCCGGAATCACCGTTGCTGCTCATGCCCGGCACCAATGACTGGATGCCGGTCGCGTTCCGTGACGACGGGATCGCAGCGATGACGTCGCGGTCAACGATGGTCTGGACGCGTGCACTCTGGACGTCCACAGTGGGCGATTCACCGGTAACGGTAACCGTCTCCTCGAGCGCGCCGACGCGCAACTCGGCGCTGACCGTGGCCACGAAGTCGCCGCTGAGCACGATGCCATCACGCTTGACGGTGCTGAAGCCTGGGAGTGAGAACGTCACCGTGTAGGTGCCCGTTCTCAGATCGACGATTCGGTACTGGCCCGTTCCGTCGGTGCTTACCGATCGGACCTTTTCAATCAGTGCAGGGCTTGCAGCTTCGACAGTGACGCCGGGGAGCACGCCACCCGACGGATCCCTGACGACACCTGTGATCGCGGCTTGCGCGAACGCCGCCGCGGGAAGGATGAGCAGACCGGCCAGAGCCACTGCCGAACACCGGGAGCATGTCCACATCGTGTATCTCCTGATGACCGTGATTTCCAACGAGTTGGCGACGACACGTCGTGGACACTACAGGCGGGGCGGGCGGTTGCCCATCAGAGGAAGGCTGTATTTCCAGGAAGGAGAATCTGTAGCGGTTGGATGAAGGGGACGTGGTAAGGCGGGTCCAGCAATCAGGACCCGCCCTACTTCATGCTCTTCGTGCTCTTCGCGATCTTCGTGCGCTTCGTGTTTTAGAAGTCGAGCTGCATGTTGAGCCGCAGGTAGCGCGCCGGCAGGATCGCCGTCGGCGTGAGCCATGCACCGGTGGGTGAGTAGCCGTTGTTGTACAACGTGACGGCATCACTGTTCAGCACGTTGTAGACGTCGAAGCCGAACTGCGCACGGGTCGGTCCAAACCGGAGAATCTTGGCAACACGCAGGTCGATGTTGTTGATGCGTTCACCATACAGCGTGCCGCGCGGCACCAGGTTCACGGTCACGTTGCCCGACGAGAGTGGGCGTCCAAGTGACGGCTGCGCGACCGCGCTCGTGACGACGTAGTCAGCACGCTGCTCGACGCCCGGGTCGCTCCGCCACGTTCCGCTCACCTGGACGTCGATCTTCGGGACGGTGTACGTCGCAAGCCCGCGGAACGACGTCTGCATCGGTTCGTCGACACGGCAGGAGTAGTTCTGAAGTCCCGACGTCGCCGTCGAACTATGCAGCGTGCTGACGCGCGTGGTCTGTACCGCGACGGTGTTGTCCCAGGAGTACGTCTCCGGAAGAATCGAGCGGATCGCACAGTTGTCCTGGAAGCGCGCGCCCGTGCTCGTGCCACCCTGGAGCGTCAGCCCGTTCCGCAGCCGCGCGTTGAGGGTAACGTCGATGCCCTGCCAGCGTTCGATCTGCTCGCCGAAGTTCGAGGCCTGTTGTGAGTACATCACTTCCTGCCCGACCTTGCCCGGGACCAGGTTGTAGAGTCCGGACACCGTCCCGCCACCGCCGCCCGGGAGGCGCGGGTCCACTGGAATCGGAATGCTGAACGGCGTGTAGTCCGCGGCAGTCGTTTGCGTGTTGTCAGCGGTGTAGAAGTTGCCGTACCAGCGGCGGACGTAACCGACCGTCAAGCCGACACGCGGGAGCAACTCCTGCTGCACGGACACACCCATTTCCCAGTTGTACGTCCGCTTGCCCCAGCCGTTGAGCAAGTCCTGGTCGAAGGTCTTGGTGAAAGTTTCCTGGCCGAAGTTCTGCTGGTCCATGCGTCCGCACTCGCCGTTGGCGGTCGGACTGACCAGGTCGCAATCCGGTCGGAAGTTGGTGTTCGCGTCGTTCCACGTCCGCGTCGTCTGGAGAGTCATGCGGATGAGGGGATGCTGATCGAGGTCACTGTTGCTGGCCGTGAGCGCGGTCACGTACTTTCCGAGGTTGAACTTGACGGCGGTTCGGCCGTTGCCGAACAGGTCGTACGCCGCCCCGATGCGAGGCGTGATGTCCTTCCAGTGGACTTCGTCCGTGGTCCCGGCAGCCCAGAACAACGGGGTCGGCATGAGCTGATAGTTGGGGCCGCCGACGCCCGTGTCCGGGTAGCCGGTCCCGATACTGTCGAAGCGAAGAGCGCCCTGAAGCGTCAGCCGGTCACGGGTGTACGTGTCCTGCGCGTACAGGGAGTGCATGAGGATGTTGCGCTGCAGCTTGATTGTCCCGGGAAACACACCGGTCTGCGTCAGCTGGTTGGGAATGCCGTTGTTGAACCGGTACTGAATGAACGGCGTCGTGTTGAAGTACGACTGGCTCGGGTGGCTGACGTTGCCCTGATAGCCGAACTTCAGGTTGTGCGAGCCCGGGATGTACGAGAGCGCGGCGCGCGTCTGAGCGATCGTGCCGATTTGATGGTCCTCGAATCCCTGCTGCAGGGGGAGGTTGTAACGATAGATCAACCCGGCGATGCCGCCGTTGTTCGCGCAGCCGGCGGAGCACTGCTCGAGGATCGAGATCAGATCGGGGTTGTGCGTGCCATCGATCCGCGGCTTCAGGTTGGCGTACACGGAGAAGTAGTTGCCCCAGCCAGCCTCGGCCAGCAACCGGTTGGTGATCGGCGATGCCCATGTCGCTGTCTGAATGAACCCGGGTGTATAGAGTCTGAGGCCCTGCGCTTCCGGTGTGCGCGTCGCGGTGCCGCCCCCTTCCTTGTTCTGCCGGTCGTACTGTTGGGAGTGGCTGAAACTCACCTTGTTGCGCGGCGACACCTGCCAGGTGAGTCGCCCGATCATGTTTCGAGTCACGCTGTCCCCGTAGGAGGGCCGGCTGGTGTCGAAGTCGACGAGCCACTTGGTCGGATCGCCTGCGTTCCGGTTGAAGAAAATGCCCGGGATCGTGTTCTCGGCGACGACCTCGCGATACGTCCCGTAGAACCAGAGCTTGTCGCGGACGATGCGTCCGCCGCCCATCGGGTTGAAGTCGACCACGTGCCTGAGCTCTGCGGGCGACCGCAGTCCGGCCGCTCTCAGGTCGTCGGTGTAGTTGCTGCCCTGCATGCTGCCGCTGGCGCCCGAGAGGAACACCGTTCCGCTGAATTCGTTCCCGCCGTCGCGCGGGATGATATTCAGCGTCGCACCCGCGGTTTCGGCTTCGCCCAGTCCTCCCGATACCGTGAGCACTGTCTCCTGCGAGCCCGCCACGTTGGAAACGGCAGCGTTCGAGTTGGCGCCGGCCCACCCGGTGTTGATACCGTCGTGCAGGGTTCGCGAATCAGAGGCGCGCGCGCCGTGGATGAAGCCGGCCATGCCACCGCTCCCGCCGGTAATGCCGCCGGCGTCGCCGTTGCTGCTCATGCCCGGCACCAGCGACTGAATCCCGGTGGCGCCGCGTGACGATGGAATTGCCGCGAGCACTTCCTTGTCCACGATGTTCTGTACGCGCGTGCTCTGCACGTCGACGGTCGGCGATTCGCCGGTGACGGTCACGGTTTCCTCGAGGGCGCCAACGCGCAGCTCGGCGCTGACCGTAGCGACGAATTCGCCCGTCAGCTCGATGCCTTCGCGCTTTACGGTATTAAAGCCGGGTAGAGTAAACGTCAGGGAGTACGTACCTGGACGGAGGTCGACGATGCGATATTGACCGGTGTCGTCGCTGACGACTGAGCGCGTGCGCTCGATCAGGACGGGACTTGCAGCTTCAACCGTGACACCCGGCAGCACTGCACCGGACGAGTCGCGGACCACGCCTGTGATAGCGGCCTGCGCGTACGCAGCCGCGGGGAGAAGCAAGACCACCAAAAGGGTCGCCACCGATCGCCTCGCGAGAATACACATCGTGTTCCTCCTCCAATGGGGGTGTTTCCAGGGAAGACCGGGAACCGGAATGGATCGCATGAGTGCCGATACGTGGAGATTGACCAGACGCCGAGTGTATGAATTGGGGCCCGAGATTCCTCCGGAGGGACGTTTGGAAGAAGAGTCACTGACGACCTTCGGCGGGAAGTATACACACTCTGGTTACCGCGGTTTGGGGATAGTTCTGCTGCGTGCGTAAGGAGTGCTGCCCGGGGTGGCTACCCGGGGGCCGGGCCGCATAACTCCCAACGCCCAACTCCCGACTCCCAAGACTGTCTATTGGAAGTTGGAAATTGGGGATTGGGAGCTGACGCTCTTAGAAGTCCAGCTGCATGTTGAGCCGCACATAACGCGCGGGCAGAATCGCCGTCGGCGTGAGCCAGATGCTCCCCTGGGCTGTCGTCGGCGCCGTGTAGCCGTTGTTGTACGCCGTCACCACGTCGGTGTTCAGCAGGTTGTAGAGGTCCGCGCCGAACTGTGCACGTGCCCCGCCAAAGCGGAGAATCTTAGCGATCCGAAGATCGATGTTGTTGACACGAGCACCATACAAAGTGCCCCGCGGGATGAGATTCACGGTCACATTGCCCGACGACAAGGGGCGGCCCAGCGAAGGCGCCGCGATTGCGCTGGTCACGACGTAGTCCGCCCGCAGGTCGTCACCCGGGTCGCTCCGCCACGTGCCACTCACCTGCACGTCGACTTTCGGTATGACATAGGTGGCGAGGCCTCGGAAAGAGGTGCGCATCGGCTCGACGACCCGACACGAGTAGTCCTGGAGCCCTGCGTTCTGCCCGGAGCCCGCCGTGGTCGTGACGCGCGTCGTCTGGACCGCCGATGTGTTGTCCCATGAGTAGGTCTCGGGGAGTACTGCCCGGATCGCGCAGTTGTCCCGGAGCCGCCGGCCGGAGCTCGTACCGCCTTGCACGGTGAGTCCGTTGCGCAGCTGGGCGTTGAGGCTCACGTCCACGCCATGCCAGTTCTCAGTCATCTCGCCGAAGTTCGAGGAGAGCTGCTGGTACATGTCCTCTTGGCCAACTTTGTTCGGCACCAGGTTGTACAGCCCGGTGACCGTGCCACCGCCGCCGCCCGGCAGACGGGGATCGACGGGGACCGGAATGCTGAACGGCGTGTAGTCGGCCGCCGAAGTCAGGAGGTTGTCCGCAGTGTAGAAGTTGCCGAACCAGCGGCGGAAGTAGCCTACCGTGAGGCCGACACGAGGTGCCAACTCCTGCTGCACTGAGATACCCGTCTCCCAGTTGTAGGTCCGCTTGCCCCAACCGTGAATCAGTTCGGAGTCGAACCTCTTCGTGAACACTTCTTTGCCGAAGTTCTGGTTGTCCATGCGGCCGCATTCAGCGTTCGCATCGGGGCTTATCAGGTTGCAGTCGGGCACATAGTTGCTCCGGCGCGGGTCGCCAACCGGGTAGAACGTGTCGTTCCACGTCCGCGTCGTCTGCGGGGTCGTGCGGATGAGAGGGTGAAGGTCGAGATCGCTGTTGCTGGCAGTGAGCGCTGTCACGTACTTTCCGAGGTTGAACTTGACAGCCGTCTTACCGTTTCCGAACAGGTCATACGCTGCGGCGACGCGCGGCGTGATGTCCCTCCAGTGAATTTCATCGGTGGTGCCTGCCCCATAGAAGATGCGCGTTGGCATCAGCAGATAGTCGGGGCCCCCGACGCCGGTGTCCGGGTAGCCGGTGCCGATGGCATCGAACCGGAGTCCACCCTGAAGCGTCAGGCGCGAACGTGTGTACGTGTCCTGCGCATAGAGGGATGTCATCAGGATGTTGCGCTGATACTTCACCGTACCCGGGAAGATCGTGGTCTGCGTGAGCTGGTTGGGAATGCCGTTGTTGAATCGGTACTGAATGAACGGCGTGTAGTTGAAATAGCTCTGGCTCGGGTGGCTGACGTTGCCCTGATACCCAAATATCAGATTGTGCGAGCCCGGGATATACGACGCCGACGCCCGCATCTGCGCAATCGTGCCAATCTGGTGATTCTCGAAGCCCTGTTGCAGCGGCTGGTGAAGGCGGTAGACGAGGTTGGGAATTCCGCCGAACTGGGGACAGAGAGTCGCATTCGAGCACTGTTCCACGACCGAAATCATCGCGTCGTTGTGCGTGCCGTCGATACGCGGAGCGGAATTGGCGTACTTGGCGAAGTAGTTGCCCCACCCGGCCTCGAAGAGGAGGCGATTGGTAAAGGGCGACGCCCAGGTCGCCGTCTGAATGAAGCCAGGCGTGTAGAGCGTCAGGCCCACGGCTTCCGGCGTTCGCGTGGCCTGGCCACCGCCTTCAGCGTTCCGCCTGCTGTACTGCTGTGAGTGGCTCAGGCTGAACTTGTTGCGCGGCGAGATCTGCCACGTGATGCGCCCGATGGCGTTCCAATCGATGTTGTCGTTGTAGGCGAGCTTGCTGGTATCGAAGTCAACGACCCACTTCGTAGGATCACCGGCGTTGCGGTTGGAGAACATCCCGGGCACTGTGTTTTCGGCGGTGAGCGATCGATACGTCGCGTAGAACCACAGCTTGTCGCGGATGATGCGGCCGCCGCCCATCGGGTTGAACTCGAAAACCTTTCTCAGCTCCTGCGGGGACCGCAGGCCGGCATCCTGTAGCGCCTGCGTGTAATTGCTGCCTTGCATGGAGCTGTTCGCGCCCGATATGAAGAACGTGCCGCTGAAGTCGTTGCCGCCATCGCGCGGGATGATGTTGAGGGTCGCACCGGCGGTTTCGGCTTCACCCAATCCTCCCGATGTGGTCAACACGACCTCTTGTGAGCCGGCGACGTTCGAGATGGCGGCGTTCGAATTGGCGCCGGCCCATCCGGTGTTGATGCCGTCATGCAGCGTTCGCGAATCGGATGCGCGCCCGCCGTGGATGTTGCCGGCAGTTCCGCCCGTGCCGCCCGTGATACCGCCGGAATCGCCATTGCTGCTCATCCCCGGGACCAGCGACTGGATGCCTGTGGCGTTCCTCGACGACGGAATCGCCGCGATGACCTCCCGGTCGACGATGGTCTGGACGCGCGCGCTCTGGACGTCCACGATCGGCGATTCGCCAGTGACCGTGACGGTTTCTTCGAGCGCCCCGACCCGTAGCTCGACGCTGACCGTGGCAACGAAGTCGCCACTCAACTCGATGCCCTCGCGTTTCACGGTGTTGAAACCGGGCAGCGTGAATGTCAGGGCGTAGCTGCCGGGACGAAGATCGACGATGCGATATTGACCGGTGTCGTCGCTGACCACCGACCGCGTGCGCTCGATCAGGACGGGACTTGCCGCTTCAACCGTGACACCTGGCAGGACTGCGCCAGAAGTATCGCGGACCACACCTGTGATGGCGGCCTGCCCGAACGCAGCCGCCGGTAGAAGCAGGACCACCAAAAGGGCCGCCACCGATCGACTCGCGAAGATACACATCGTGTTCCTCCTCCAATGCGGTAGTACCAGGGAAGGCAGGGAACCGGAAGGGATCGCATGAGTGCCGATACGTGGGGATGAGCCAGAGGTCGACGGTATGAGGTGGGGTCCGAAGTTCCTCCAGAGAAAGCGCAAGAGGAAGAGTCAATGCCGACCTTCGGCGGGAAGTATACACACTCTGGTTAGCCATGTTTGGGGAGAGTTCGGCAGCGTGTGTCAGGGGTACGGCGCAGGATGATCTACCGAGGTTCCGGCGCAAATCGCACAGCTTCAGATGTGTTGCACGACACTCGAGTGCCAGGATGGGAAACGCCTCAGCGCCGGACGTCATCTCGCCGCTGTTTTCCCGGCGTCTTTGGTCGTTGTTCGCCTCTGCCGCAGCCCAGAGAATCCTTGACAGGAATGGTCTCTCCGCGTAGATAAGTGTTTGTGACTTCGAGACTTCTAATCGGTACGTGTGTCGCCCTCTTTTCGGTGGCTTTGATATCCGGTCAATCGGGTGGAACCGCACCCTCTCCGGCCCCACGATCGACGGCTCCGGCGGCTTCGACGCCGCGCCCGCAGCCGGCCGGGCAGCCCGCTCAGGCGGCGCAGACGACCAGGGCAGCTGTACCCGCAACCACGGCGCACGATCCCACGAAAGCTCGCGCGCTGGTGGATCAGTACTGTGTGACGTGTCACAACGCGCGTCTGAAGACCGGTGGTCTGGTCCTCGAGAAGGACCAGGTGGACTTCGCGCAACTCACCGCTCATCCTGAAATCGCGGAGAAGGTCATCCGGAAGGTTCGCGCCGGCCTCATGCCGCCGACGAATTCGCGCCGGCCTGATGCGGCGACTCTGGATTCCTTCCTCGACTGGATGGAGGGCCAGCTCGATTCGACTGCCGAGCAGCATCTCCCTGCGCCAGGACTGCATCGCCTCAATCGCACCGAATACGCAAATGCGATCCGCGATCTGCTCTCGCTCGAGGTTGACGCGACGAAATTCCTTCCCTCGGACGACTCGACGCGCGGGTTCGACAACATCGCAGGCGCCCTGACGATGTCGCCCGCGTTGATGGAGGCGTATCTGTCCGCGGCTGGAAAGATCAGCCGTCTGGCAATCGGGACGGTGGGTGATCCCCGGCAGGAAGTATTCGACGTGCCCGCCGATACGGCGCAGAACCATCACATCGAGGGGCTGCCGTTCGGCACTCGCGGCGGTATGTTGATCAAGCACCAGTTCCCGGCTGACGGCATGTACTCCTTCAAGGTGAAAGGGGTCACGGGTTACTTCCAGGCCGTTCTTGGCCAGATTCCAGGTGAGAGACTCGAAGTCACCGTCGATGGTGAGCCTGTTTACCTGTTTGACTGGGACAAGGAAATCAAGAGCACGACCGGCAACGGCAAGTCCACGCCTCGGGTTCCGATCAAGGCAGGACAGCACACCGTCGGCGTGACGTTCATCGCGACCAACGACGTGCCGGGCAGCGAACTGAACCGGCCTTTCCAGCGGACGATGAACACACCGGGCGAGATTCCGGGATTCCAGTTCTATCCGCACGTCGGTCAGGTCACCATCGAAGGACCCTTCGAGGCCACGGCGCCCACGGACACGGCGAGCCGCCGCAAGATCTTCGTCTGCACGCCGAAGATGCCGCGCGAGGAAGCGGGTTGTGCGCGGAGGATCGTGTCCACGCTCGCGAAACATGCCTTCCGTCGTCCGACGACGCCGGCGGACCTCAACTCGCTGATGGAGTTCTATCAGGGTGGCCGGCAGGAAGGTGGGTCCTTCGACGCCGGTATCGAGGCTGCGCTGCAGCGCATTCTTGCGGATCCCGAGTTCATCTACCGCGGCGAACGGGAGCCGGCAAACCTTGCAGCGGGCAAGAGCTATCGCCTCAGCGATCTCGAGCTCGCGTCGCGCCTGGCGTTCTTCTTGTGGAGCAGCATCCCGGACGATCAGTTGATCGACATCGCGGCGCAGGGAAAGCTGAAAGATCCAGCGGTGCTCGAGCAGCAGGTGCGACGCATGCTGCGCGACCCGCGCTCGCAGGCGCTCGTCTCGAACTTCACCGGTCAGTGGCTCGGCGTTCGCTCACTGAAGACGAGCGAGCCGGTCGTCAACATCTTCCCGGACTTCGACGACAACCTGCGCAGCGCCTATCAGCGCGAGATCGAGTTGTTCTTCGCCAGCATCGTGCAGGACGATCGGAGCGTCGTTGATCTGCTGACGGCCAATGACACGTTCGTCAACGAGCGCCTGGCCAAGCATTACGGAATCCCGAACATCTACGGCCCGCAGTTCCGGCGAGTGACGTTGCCGGCCGAACTCGACATGCGGCGCGGCCTGCTCGGCAAGGGTGCGCTGATGACCGTGACATCGGCTGCCGCGCGCACGGCGCCCGTGACTCGCGGCAAGTGGTTCCTGGTGACGTTCCTCGGCGTCGAGCCGCCGTCGCCACCGCCGGATGTGCCAGCCTTCAAGGAGCAGGCGACCGATACCGCCGGTAACACGAAGGTGCCGACCATGAAGGAACAGCTGATGATGCATCGCATCAGCCCGACCTGCTCAACGTGTCACCAGATTTTCGAGCCGATGGGGATCGCACTCGAGAACTTCGACGCGGTTGGCGCGTGGCGCACGCTCGACGAGGGCGTGCCGGTCGATGCGACCGGGGTGCTGCCTGACGGTACCAAGGTTGACGGCGTCGTGACGCTGCGTGCCGCGCTGCTGCGCTACTCCGATCAGTTCGTTCGCGTCGTGACCGAGAAGCTGATGACGTATGCTCTCGGCCGTGGCGTCGAGTACCAGGACATGCCAATGGTGCGGGAGATCGCTCGCGACGCGGCGGCCAACAAGTACCGGTTCTCGTCGCTGGTCCTGGGAATCGTGAAGAGCGATGCGTTCCTGATGAATCAGAAGGCGGTGAGTGCCGCCAACACGCAGCACGCGTCGCGGTAGTACGCGGTAGCACGTAGTGTCCGGCTTCTTGACCACCATAGCCTTGGCGAAGGTGGTTAGCCGGACTACACAATTCGAGATATATATCGAGGCCGACATCATATGTTTCTGACCAAGAAGCACATCTCCCGACGAACGGTTCTCCGTGGCGCTGGCGCCGTCCTGTCGCTGCCATTTCTCGAATCGATGGTGCCGGCGGCAACGGCGCTCGCACAAACTGCGGCCACCCCGAAGCCGCGCTTCGTGGGCTGCTTCGTGCCGCACGGGGCGGCGCCGGGCTACTGGGTACCGACGGCAGAGGGCCCGCTGGTCGGCGAGCTCCCCTATATCTGGACCCCGCTCGAACCCTTCCGGGACCAGACGGTCATCCTGAGCGGACTTCACTCCCGGTCGGCGGAACCGCCTCCCGGTGTGACCGGTGCCGATCACTGGGTCGCCGCGGCGTTCCTGTGCGCGAACAAGCCGAAGAAGACGGCTGGGGCCGACGTTCACTGCGGCACCACCATCGACCAGCTCATTGCGCAGAAGATCGGTCAGGAAAACCTGATGCCCTCGATGCAGCTGGCCGTCGAGGACCCAGGGGCGAATTCGAGCAACTGCGGTGAGGGGTACAGCTGCACCTACACGAACACGATCTCGTGGGCCTCGCCGACCTCGCCGCTGCCGATGGAGCTCAATCCCCAAGTGGTGTTCGAGCGCATGTTCGGCGACGGAAGCACGGCGGAGCTCCGCAGCTCCCGGCGGAAGCGCGATCAAAGCATTCTCGATTCGCTGACCGACAGCCTCGCGCGCCTGCGACGCGACGTGAGCGCGGCGGATCGCCAGCGGCTCGATGAATACGCGCAGAACGTGAACGAGATCGAGCGCCGCCTGCAGATCGCGATGAAAGCATCAGCGGTCGCGCCGGAGAACATCGAGGTGCCCGTCGGCGTGCCGCAAACCTTCGACGAGCACATCAAGCTGCAGTTCGACCTGCTGGCGCTGGCGTTCGAGGCCGACATCACGCGCGTCGGCTCTCTGCTGTTCGCGCGCGACCTCACGGGCCGTACCTATCCCGAGAGCGAAGCGCCGACGGCGGGCTTCCACGGCGTGTCGCATCACGGCGAGGACCCGCGGCGCATTGCGGAACTCTCGAAGATCAACGTCTACCACGTGAAGATGATCGCGCACCTCGCCGACCGCCTCGCCAAGACACAGGACGGCGACGGGACGCTGCTCGATCACTCGCTGATTCTCTATGGCAGCAACATGGGGAACTCGAATCAGCACGTGCACTACGACGTGCCGCACGTCCTGGTCGGTGGTCTCAACGGGAAGATGAAGGGCGGGCGCCACCTGGCGTATCCGTCCAAGCAGATCCCGACCGGGAACCTGCTGCTCAGCATTCTCGAGAAGTACGGCATCGAACAGGACAGCATTGGCGACTCCACAGGTCGTCTGGAGGCGCTGTGATCAGCACGAAGCTCACGAAGTTCACGAAAGGGTTGCTGTTCGCGATCCTGGTGACGGGCGTCGTGTCCGCGGCTGAGGCAGCAAGTCCCGTCGCCGACGCCGCCGCGCGCGGCGACAAGGTCGCTGTGCAATCCCTCATCGCGAAGAAGGCCGACGTCAACGCACCGCAGGCGGACGGTGCGACCGCGCTCCACTGGGCAGTGTTCAAGAGCGACAAGGAACTGGTCGATACGCTGATTCGTGCGGGCGCCAATCCGAAGGCGGCCAACCGCGCGGGCTCGACGCCGCTTTGGCTGGCCTGCGTGAACGGCGATGCCGCGATCATCAAGGCGCTGCTCGTGGCGGGTGCCGATCCGAACGAGATGCTTCCGCTCGGACGGACGCCGTTGATGACCGCGTCGCGCACGGGCAGTGTCGAGGCGATGAAGGTCCTGGTCGAGGCCGGTGCCGACGTCAATGCGAAGGAGACGCTGCGCGGGACGACGGCGCTGATGTGGGCATCCGATGAAGGCCATGCTCCCGCCGTCAAGTTCCTGCTCGAGAGTGGTGCAGACATCGCGGCACGATCGAACCCGGCGCAGCGCGGTCGTGGACCGGCGCTGGGTAAGGCCAACGATCCGAGAAAGGCTGTTGCGGCTCAGGGCGCGGCGCTCGCCGCAGGCGCGGCGCTCGACCTGCGCCAGATTCGAGAGGCGGCAGGTGACGAACGAACCGGACGCGCTGCGACGGCTGGCGGGCGCGCTGGCGGCGGG
>JALDXQ010000005.1:0-90032 GCA_032156805.1 Acidobacteriota bacterium | reverse complement strand
CGATGAGGTCGGCCTCGCCAAAACGAGGAAGCAATCTTCGTGTTGAACGGGAACTGCTATCGCGTTTCGGAGCGCCAAAGACAGGCCATCTCAACGAGCACGTCGTCGACGAGACGATGCATCACCTGGCAAACGCGCTGCAAGTCCACGTCCGCGGCTCATGACCTGAGAGTTGCGATCTCTCGGGGCGCCCAACGCCCTCCATGGCTCAAACCACGTCTCGGCGCACAGCCGAGAGGGCTGGTCCATGCGAGTCTATAATCTTTCGTCCTCGGCTACGCCGATTATGTGGATTCCTGTCGAAAGAGCTGCCATGTCTGCTCGTGCGTTCTTCATCCTATTCACCAATCTCTTCACCTTGACTGCCCTTGCCTGTGGCGGAGGCTCGCCCCAGCCCGCGTCTCGAGCCGATGTCGAAAATGGCGCGCGCCTATTCGTGGCAGGCTGCGCCACGTGCCATGGCGTGACCGGAGATACGGTTCGTGGCGTGGAGCTGCTCGACGGTCAATTCAAGCGCGCCGGCACTGATGAGCAGCTCGTGACAATCATCACTCAAGGAATTCAGGGCACGTCAATGCCGCCGAGCAACTACTCACCAACCGAGGCGCGGATGATCGTCGCCTACATGCGCGGCGTTGCCGCGGGTGACGAAATCAACGTCACGCCAGGCGACGTGGCGCGAGGCAAGGCGCTATTCGAGGGCAGGGCTGACTGTATGTCCTGTCACCACCCCGAGTCTCGCACGGCGTCCTCGCTGGCAGATATCGGTGCGCTCCGCCGTCCGCTCGAGCTGCAGCAGTCCATTCTTGATCCGGGCACAGCGCCGCAGTCAGGCTATCGATACGTGCGGGCGGTGACTACGTCTGGGGCCGTGGTCACCGGACGGCTGCTCAACCAAAGCACGTTCTCGGTGCAGTTGCTGGATTCATCCCAGAGCCTTCGCGCTTTCGACAGGAACACCCTTCGAGAGTTCGTGATCTATCAACCCTCTGCGATGCCGTCGTATCGCGAAAAGCTGAATTCGCAGGAGGTGGCGGACCTAGTTACCTACCTCTCGACCTTGCGAGGCACCGGATCGAGCGATGAACCGGTGACCTTCGATCGCATCGTCCGGGCGCCAGCCGAACCTCACAACTGGTTGACGTACTCGGGAAACCTCCAGGGCCATCGTCATTCACTTCTCACACAGATCACGCCTGGCAATGTCTCGAGCCTCGAGTTGGCTTGGGCGTTTCAAGCACTCTCGATCGAGAAGTTCGAGGCCACGCCTCTCGTAGTCGACGGGATCCTCTACACCGTTCAGCCGCCGAACGACGTCGTGGCCATCGACGCCGCATCGGGGCGTATTTTCTGGACGTACTCACACAGTCCGTCGGCGCAGGCCCGACCGTGCTGTGGGCGCTTGAATCGAGGGCTCGCGATGCTCGACGACTTCTTGTTCATGGGAACCCTTGACGGGCGTCTCATCGCGCTGGAGGCGAAGACCGGGCGCGAACGATGGAACGTTGCCGTCGCAGGCGCCCGACCGGAGGCTGGTTACTCGTTCACGCTGGCGCCCCTGGTAGTCAAGGACAAGATCATTGCCGGTCCGGCAGGAGGCGAGTTCGGGATCCGCGGGTTCATTGCCGCGTTCGATCCGGCGACGGGAAACGAACTCTGGCGCTTCTATACCATCCCTGGACCCGGCGAGACCGGCCATGAAACATGGACGGGTGACTCGTGGAGGCAGGGCGGCGGCTCAATCTGGACGACCGGCACGTACGACCCTGAGCTGAATCTGACCTATTGGGGTACAGGCAATCCGGGTCCAGTCTTTACAGGGGACGGTCGCTCCGGTGACAACCTCTACAGCAATTCACTGTTGGCGCTCGACCCAGACACCGGCGCACTGAAGTGGCATTTCCAGTTTACTCCCCACGACCAGTTCGATTACGACTCCACCCAGATACCGGTACTGGCCGAAATCGAATTCGGCGGACAGCTACGGAAGGTCGTGCTGTTTGCGAATCGCAATGGGTTCTTCTATGTACTCGACCGTACGAACGGCGAGTTTCTGTTCGCGCGCCCGTTCTCGAAAGTGACGTGGACATCCGGGTTAGATGCGAAAGGGCGCCCACAAAACATGGTAACGCCGACGACGCAAGGCACGGTTGTGTATCCACATCTGGCCGGCGCGACGAATTGGTACTCGCCGTCGTTCAACCCTAAAACGGGGCTGATGTACGTTGCGACGTGGATGGAATCGTCGGCGATCTTCAGCAGAGGTCCAGCGGAGTACGTGGAGGGCCGCGCGTTCCTGGGGACCTTTCCAACGACAGGCGGGTTGGGGATCAACGGCACGCAAGTGAATCGGCGCCTGCCGACCGGGGCCCATGGCGCCGTGCTCGCGCTCGAGACGACCACTGGCGAGAAGAAATGGGAGTTCACCATGACCGACGTCACCGACGCCGGGATCTTGACGACCGCAACTGATCTGCTGTTCTCAGGCGGCCGCGAGGGCCTCTTCTATGCGCTGGATGCTCGAAGCGGCAAGCTGCTTTGGAAGTCGCCTGTCGCAGGAATCGTGCAGGCCGCTCCTATGAGTTATGCCATCAACGGACGGCAATTCGTGGCAATCGCGGCGGGCAACACGTTGTACGCCTACGCGCTTCGGCAGGAGGAACGAGCTCTGTCGTCTCGGGCGTCTGGGGCAAGCAGATGAGCCAAATCGTCGACCCGAACCTGGGCCCCAAGACTGAGTGCAGCACGTCTGCTGTTCAGATCTCAGGACGAAGAATTGCGTCGTGCCGCTCGGGCCTATGTTCCGGGCGAATTTAGCTACGTTATCTGGGAGCACAGGTGGAAGAAGCCAGCGTATCGAACCGTCTGCGCGCGCACATCAATGCTGTCTACACGCGGCTGCTCGTGACGCCGCGCTACCAGCGTCGGTTTCATGCCTTTTGCGTGGGTACTGAGAAGTCAGGTACCCACTCAGTCGCCGCCTTGACGGCTCGCATGTACCGATCGGACCATGAGCCAGACTACCCCTGGCTCATTCCTCGGCTCACCGAGCCGCGATTCGATCGGCCCGAGGAGTGGGATGCCTACCTGCGCCAGCGAGACCGACGTCTCTGGCTCGAGATGGAGTCGAACTGGCTCCACATTTTCAAGATCGAGCAACTGGTGCGCATTTTCCCCAATGCCCGTTTCATACTGACGATCAGGGATTGCCGTTCGTGGCTCGATTCACTCGCCAACCACGTGCTTGCCAACGACGTGGGGCCGATCTGGCGCCAGGCGCAACGCGTCTACTATCGTGCCGATCAGTTCACACATCAGCCCGGGGAGGAGGCGTTCCGCGATGCCGGTCTTTACCCGATCCGGGCCTATCTGTCCGCCTGGGCACGTCACAACCGACACGTCCTCGAGGTCGTGCCTCCGGAGCGGGTTCTCGTGATTCGAACGCCGGAGATCACCAAGTCGGCGGACCGGATAGGCGCCTTCCTTGGTATCGACCCTACGTCCATTGACACCGAGCGTGGTCATGAGTACGTGAACGACCGCAAGTTCCATCTGTTGCAACGAGTTGATCCGCATTTCCTGGAAGAGGCGATGCATGACTGCTGCGGCGATGTGATGGCACGTTGGTTTCCAGAGCGAGGAGTTTGACGCTCGAAACAGCTCAGCTTAGAGGACGTCAGGGTGAACCACGGCTAAAGTTCACTGTGGTGGAGATTTTTTACGGTCGCGCTACGAACACCATTCACAGTAAAGCGTTGTATCCTCGGTATTTGGACGATGTTCTTGTAACCGAAATGTAGTGGAAGCTCTCTTGCTATTGCGGCTAATGCTCAACACGTTCTCTAATTGCCCGCTTTCCGGCGGTGGCCTTCGTGTGAGCCCTCACTCAGGGTTGGACTGCGTCAACGCTGTGAGTGGGAGGGCGAAGCACCGCTTGGAGCCAGCGGCGCTTGAAGGCTGGCACGACCAGCGGTCCGAGGGACACTGGCGGTGCGATCTCCAAACAGCCCCGCGAGGTACCGGAGTCGCAGCGGCGGCGTTATTTCATCGCTTGCCGAAGTTAGGGTGACCCGGTGTCTACGTTCGCAGGTCAGATCGCCCTCGTCACCGGTGCCAGCAGCGGCATCGGTCGTCAAGTCGCCCTGCAGCTCATGCAGCGCGGAGCATGCATCTGGGCCGTCGGAAGGCGCCGATCGAGGCTCGAGAACGCCCTGGGGTGTGAACATGCCCATCTGCGAATTCTCGAGGCAGATCTTGCATCGAACGATGGTCTCGTCGAACTCACTGCGGCGCTCGGTCGGCAGGATGGGCTCGATATCCTCGTCCACAGCGCCGGACGGATTCACCTAGGGCGTTTCGAGAACGCGAGTCTCGACCATTTCGACGAGCAGTACCACGTAAACCTTCGGGCGCCGTTTGCGATCACGCAGGGAGTGTTGCCGGCCCTGCGCCGCAGGCGCGGACAAGTCGTGTTTGTCAATTCGTCGGGCGGTTTGCGCGTGGCAGCAGAGGCGGCGCAGTATTCAGCAACCAAATTCGGGCTACGCGCGATCGCGGATGGACTCAGGGATGAGGTTAACCGAGACGGGATTCGAGTTCTCACAATCTTCGTCGGGCGGACGGCAACGGAGATGCAAGCGGCGATCATGGCCCACGAGGGTCGGGCGTGGGAGCCGACCAAGTTATTGCAGCCGAGCGACGTGGCTGAGTCGGTCCTTGCCGCACTCGCCATGCCGCGCTCGGCGGAAGTGTACGAGATCAGCCTGCGCCCGATGGTAAAACTGGAGTCATGAGCGACGTCTCCGCCGCCGCTTCTTTGAATGACGTTTCTGAAGCCGCAACCTCTATCGGCGATCGGATGCACGCGCTCGCAGCCCGGCTCTATCCCATCTGCCGAAGCCTCACCGGTGACGGCGTGCGCAAGACGCTTCAGGTGCTTGGCGAGATGATCCCGCTTGCGGTGCACGAAATCCCTTCGGGGACTCAGGTGTTCGATTGGGTGGTTCCCCGGGAGTGGAACGTTCGCGACGCCTACATCGCGAACAGCCGTGGCGAGCGGGTCGTCGATTTCCTCACACACAACCTGCACATCGTCCAGTACAGCACGCCGGTGCGTGCGCGAATGACGCTCGACGAGTTGCGGCCGCGTTTGCACTCGCTGCCCGATCGGCCCGACGCAATTCCGTATCGGACGTCGTACCACCATGAGACATGGGGCTTCTGTCTCACCGACCGGCAGCTCCGAGCACTGGAAGCCGATGAGTACGACGTGGTGATCGACGGCACGCTCGCCGACGGCAGCCTTACTTACGGAGAGCTCTTGATTCCGGGTGAGTCCCAGCAGGAAGTGCTGTTCCATGCGCACTGCTGTCACCCGTCCCTCGCCAACGATAACTTGTCCGGCCTCGTTGTCGCTGCTTTTCTCGCCCGCTACGTGAGCAGGGTCCCTCGCCGTTACTCATATCGCTTCTTGTTTATGCCTGGCACGATCGGACCGATCGCGTGGCTGGCCCGCAATGAGGAGCGGGTGGGCCGCATTCGACATGGACTGGTACTTACAGGCATCGGTGACCCCGGCCCCTTCACCTACAAGCGCTCGCGGCGAAGCACGGCGGCGATCGATCGCGCGATGGTGCACCTCTTGAAGTCGTGTGAGGCGAGCCAGACCCGTGACTTCGAGCCGTACGGTTACGACGAACGCCAGTACTGCTCGCCGGCGTTCAACCTTCCAGTGGGCTGCCTGATGCGAACGCCGCACGGCACGTACCCCGAGTATCACACTTCGGACGACAATCTCGAGTTCGTGCGCGCGCCGCGTCTCGGAGAGGCGCTCGAGCTGCTGACCGATCTCGTGCATCTGCTCGAAGGCAACCGCCGGTGCGTGAACCTTTCCCCGAAGGGAGAACCGCAGCTTGGCAAACGAGGTTTGTATCGTTCCACTGGCGGCGTAGGTCTCGACGCGAGGCACATGGCGCTGCTCTGGGTGTTGAATCTCTCCGACGGGTCGAAGACGTTGCTCGACATCGCTGAGCGCGCTGATCTGCCGTTCAGATTGATCGAGGGAGCAGCACGGGAGCTCGAGAACGTGGCACTGTTGAAACCGTTGGACGCCCGGGGTTCACATACGGTGGTTAGTATGGAGCGATCACGATCATGACTCGTGACGTGACACTCCGGCTGCAGAGGGTCTGAGTCTCGATGCAAGAGCTGGTTATCGAAGCGGGGCGTACGGAGCGCCAGTACTGGAAAGATCTGTGGCGCTATCGTGAGTTGTTCTTCTTCCTCGCCTGGCGAGATCTCCTCGTCCGCTATAAGCAGACAATTGTAGGAGCGACATGGTCACTCGTGCGACCAGTTCTCAGCATGGTGGTTCTCACGATCGTCTTCGGCAAACTCGCGAAGATGCCCTCCAATGGCGTTCCCTATCCGATCTTCGTGCTCTGCGGCACCATCCCCTGGTTTTTTTTCGCGAGCGCTCTGTCGGAGAGCGGCAACAGCCTGGTGGGAAACTCGGGGTTGATTTCGAAGGTGTACTTTCCACGAATGACGATTCCGGCCAGCAGCGTCCTTACGAGCTTCGTCGACTTGTTGCTGTCTGCTGGCCTGCTCGCGTTGATGATGGCGTGGTACGGCGTATACCCTGATTGGCGGGTGGTGCTGCTGCCGCTGTTCCTGATGATGGCGTTCAGTGCGTCCTTCGGCATAGGGTTGTGGATCTCGGCGCTGATGGTTCGCTATCGCGATTTCCGTTACATCGTGCCTTTCGTCGTCCAGTTCGGTCTCTACATCTCGCCGGTGGGGTTTTCGAGCAACGTCGTCCCTGCGGAGTGGCGGCTTCTCTACGCGATGAATCCCATGGTCGGTATCATCGATGGGTTTCGGTGGTCTCTGCTCGCCGGTGCCGCGCAGCTGCACTGGCCGAGCACGCTCATCTCGCTCTCCGTGGTCGTTTTCTTGCTCGTGAGCGGTATCAGATACTTTCGGAAAACGGAGCGGACGTTCGCCGATGTCATTTGACCGTTTCCCATCACCACCACTGCTGCGGACGTTCACGTCGTGAATGACGCCATCGTCACGTTCGAGAAGCTGTCCAAGCGGTACATCATTTCTCATCAAGCGGACAGGGATCCGGGGTTTCGCCACGTCGTCGAGCGGGCGATCCGCAGTCCGTGGCGCTGGGTGCGTCGGAAGTCCAACCAGTCGAACCAGTCGATCACTCGAGAATCCTTCTGGGCGCTCCGGAACATCGATCTGGAGATTAAGCAGGGTGAAGTCGTCGGGATCATCGGACGCAACGGAGCCGGAAAATCCACCCTCTTGAAGATCTTGAGCCGAATTACGGAGCCAACCGAAGGACGAATCCGCTTGCGCGGTCGCACCGCGAGTCTCCTCGAGGTGGGCACGGGCTTTCATCCCGAGCTAACTGGTCGGGAGAACATCTTCATGAACGGCGCCATCCTGGGCATGAGCCGTGTAGAGATCCGGCGCAAGTTCGACGAGATCGTCAGCTTCGGCGAGATCGAAAAGTTCCTGGATACGCCGGTCAAGCGGTACAGCAGTGGTATGTACGTTCGGCTCGCGTTTGCCGTGGCGGCGCACCTCGAACCGGAAATACTGGTCGTCGACGAGGTCCTGGCGGTCGGAGATGCGGCTTTTCAAAGAAAGTGTCTCGACAAGATGGACGACGCCAGCCGACATGGTCGAACCGTGCTGTTCGTGTCCCACAACATGCAAGCGGTGACGCGACTCTCGAGTCGCTGCGTCCTGCTCGAAAGAGGTGAGCTGAAGCTCGATGGTCAGCCGCATCACGTGGCAAGTGCCTATCTCAGTGCCGGAGTCACTACTTCATCCGTTCGTGAATGGTCAGACCCCTCGGAGGCCCCGGGGGACGGTGTGGTGCGCCTCCGAGCCGTGCGGGTCCGGTCTGAGGATGGTGATCTGATCGACGTGATCGACATCCGTCGAGGCGTGGGGATAGAGCTCGAGTACGAAGTCCTCGAAGAGGGCTATATTCTCCATCCGCATTTCGTGCTTCGAAACGAGGACGGTGTGGTTCTGTTCGTGGCGCAGGACGTCGATCCCACGTTCAGGGGTCGAAGACGGTCTCCGGGTCGGTACGTCAGCACGGGATGGATTCCCGGCAACTTGCTAGCCGAGGGAAGCATGTCGGTCGACCCTGTGATCATGACGCTCGAACCTGAAATGCCGCATTTGCATGCCCGGGACGCCGTGGTTTTTCGTGTCGTGGATCCGCTAAACGCGAAGGACACAGCGAGAGGGGACTACTCGCGTCCGATTCCCGGCGTAATGCGGCCACTCCTGCGCTGGACGACGAGGTCGGGCGTAGCGACGGTGGCAGCAGGAAAATAGGGCGCCGCCATCGGAAACGCAGCCGTCTAGAGAAATAGTGATGCCCCGTTCGAACACCGTCGCCCGCGTGAGCAAACCAGCAAAGGTTGCGATAAAAAAGGCGATTGGCAGTCTGACCAGTGTCATCACGCGGGAGCCTGTCGCTGCGCTGACGTTCGACGATGGCCCTCATCCGGAATACACACCTCGGGTGGCAGCGGTCCTGAAGCGATACGATGCGCGTGCCACGTTCTTCATGGTGGGACAGGCGGCGGAGAAGCGCCCGGACCTTGTCAAGGCCATTGGGGAGGCAGGCCACTCCATCGGCGTCCATTCATGGGAGCATTCCTCCTTTCGCCTGATGACCGGCCGGGAGCGACGTCAGCAGATACGCGCCTGCGCGCGAGTGCTGGCTCCGTACGCGCAGCGCCTCGTACGGCCGCCTTACGGGGAGCAGAGCGTGGCCGCTCGTCTCGATGCATTCTGGCTCGGCTACGAGGTTGTCAGCTGGAACGTCGACGTCGGCGATTGGTTCGAGCCGGATGCGGCGCTGATGTCCAATCGTCTCGTTGAATCGATTCGACCTGGGAGTATGGTGCTCCTGCACGACGCGCTGTTCGATCACGGCACACCGCATCGCGGCCCGAAGCTCGAGCGGCCGGCCCACGTCAACCGGGAATCGATGCTGGAGGCACTGGAGCGCGCGTTGGCACACCTTCACGGCAGATTCCGTTTCGTGACGGTGCCCGAGTTGATACAGTGCGGAACGCCGCACAGAGTGCTGTGGTTCAAGAAGGCAGAGTACTGACAGTGACGAGCGTGCCAGGAAAGGATCCGGGGGACAGTTCGATCGTCAGCGTGGTGTTGCCGTGCTACAACGCGGCCTCGACGATCGCAGAGCAGTTGCAGGCCTTGGAAGCGCAGCGCTTATCGGAACCGTGGGAGGTCGTCGTTGTCGACAATCGCTCAACCGACGAGTCGATGGCAATCGTGGGACGATACACAGGCAGGATTCCCGGGCTCCGCGTGGTCAAGGCGTGCGAGCGAGTAGGAAGATCTTATGCCCGGAATGCAGGGGTCAACGCCGCCAGAGGATCGTTGATCGCATTTTGCGATGCTGACGATGTGGTAGGAACCGGCTGGCTGGCCGCAATCAGGGACGCGCTGATCAGATTTGACTGCGTAGCATGTTGCGTCGATTATGCGAGACTCAACCCCGCGTCGATCGCTGCAAGGCATGCCGACCACAAACAGCGCACTGGACTCCAGAAGGCATGGTATCCGCCATTCTTCTCGCACGCAGGTGGCGGCACGTTGGCAATCAGGCGCGCCCTGCATGAGCAGATCGGCGGGTTTGACGAGACGTTTGCGTTCCTCGAGGATACGGAATACTGCTTCAGAGTGCAGAAGGCCGGTTGCCAAATAGAGTTTGTCGCAGAGGCGATCGTTCATGTGCGCATGCGGCCCAGCATGGGCGGCAGATTCCATCAGATACGTCACTGGGCGCGTTACAACGTCCTTCTGGCCGAACGGTACCGCGACGGAGATGGGCCCGGCATTGCTGCCTGGAAGCCGTATCTCAGAAACTGGCTCCGGCTCGCGAAAACTCTGCCGAAGGTGCAGAACCGGCTCGAGTGGGAGGACTGGGTATGGCACTGCGGCTGGCAGGTCGGCGTGCTACAGGGGGTGGTCAACGGTTTCGGATCCCCGGTCGCGCTGCGATTCGGGCCCCGGATTCGAACGGTTGGGCGTGAGGCTACTGCCGTGTGGATGATGCGACGGCTCTGGGAAGGAGTCGTGCCCAGATGGCGGCGATTCTGGGTACGGTTCGCCGGTCCGCGAGGGTTCGGTCGTATTGCCTCGCGTTTCGCCTCCGTTGGCACCGGGCCGTATCATGCCCGTGCCTCCTTATCCGGCCTTCATCCCCGCGGATTTGTCGCGCACACCGCGTGGTTGACTCACCCCGGACTCAGCCTGGGTGCCCACGTCTACATCGGCGACAACGTCATCGTGCGTGCTGGAAAGGACGCGGGAGACGTCGACCTCAACGATGGCGTTCAGATTTACGGCGACGCCTTCGTCCACACCGCATTGGGTGCTCGCCTAATCGTGGGCAGGGGGACACACATTCAGCCCGGGTGCACGCTCAATGCCATCCTCGCTGATATACGCGTCGGTCAGCATGTCGAGATTGCTCCGCGATGCGCCTTCTATTCCTTCAACCACGGCGTGGATCCCAACGTCCTGATCATGAACCAAGAGTTGAGCACAAAAGGACCTATCACTATCGGGGACGGCGCGTGGCTCGGTCACGGGGTCATCGTGCTCTCCGGAGTACACATCGGAACGGGGGCAGTTATCGGCGCCGGCTCGGTCGTGTTGAGGGACATTCCGCCCTATGCAATCGCCGTCGGCAACCCAGCCCGAGTCGTCGGGTATCGCGACCGAAGCCAAATGCCGACTGCGTCGTCGCCCATCCAGTGAACGAACGAACGCGTTTTTTCGTCAGCAAGCGCCAGCATCGGACTTCCGATAGCATCGGCTCGTGTTTTGCCGCGGGCTGACGTGCCCCGGCATCGCCGCGCGATGTCGTGCGGATCGCTCACGTTCGTTGCGCACCCTCCTTTCGTTCGAATCGACAAAGACTATGTACAGCTTACGAATGACTGCTGAACGCCGGCGAACCTGGACCATATTCGCGCTGTCGGTGGTGCTCTTCATCGCGGGTGTTCAGGCCGTGTCGGCGCAGACCCCCGTGCGCATCCTGCCTCTAGGCGATTCGATCACGCAGGGGGTGAACGACATCAACCCTCCCGGGGGATACCCAGGGTATCGGGAGAGGTTGTGGAATGAACTCACCACAGCGGGCTTCAATGTTGACTTCGTAGGGTCGCTGGCTGACGGACCCGCATCGATAGACCGCAACCACGAAGGCCATGGCGGCTTCCGGATCGACCAGATCATTGCAGGCATCGACGGTTATCTGGCGGCCGCAAGCCCCGACATCATCCTCTTGCACATCGGCACGAATGATTTGCTGCAAGACCTCACGGTGGATCTGGCGACACAGCGCCTGGCGCAGTTGCTCGATCGAATTCACCAGGTGCGGCCCACGGCTCATGTGATCGTCGCCTCGATCATCCCGGTGCGTGTGCCGAATGCGTTCGACGCGGATCCCGAGGACTTCGCCGAATTCGCGTCGCACATCGCCGGGCTGGTCGGTGATCGCGCCGCTCTTGGACGGAAGATTTCACACGTCGACATGGCGACTCTCGTAGGTATGACCCAGTCGGAGTGGGATTCGTTTGGGATCCATCCGAATGATGCCGCCTACGAGAGGATGGCCAACGTCTGGTTCCAGCAGGTTGCGACGGTCCTCGATGGCGACGCGCCTCCGACGGTGGGTGCAACCGCACCGTTCGATCTATCGACAGTCTCCGGCGTGACTACGTTGTCTGCGAATGCCTTCGACGACTTCGGTGTGACCGCAGTCGAATTTGCCATCGATGGTGTGACGGTCTTCGAGGATCTCTTTGCTCCGTACCAGACCAGCTGGAACAGCACGACCATCTCGAACGGGCCGCATACCCTGCGAGTGACTGCACGCGACGCCATCGGGCAGACGCGGGTCCAGTTGGTTCGAATCCGGGTCGTCAATCCCTTGACTAATCCGGCGCTTGTTGCCGCATTCGGGTTCGAGGAAGCGAGCGGACCGACCGCTTTCGACGGCTCTGGCCGTGGCAACAACGCGTCACTCATCGGTGTAACCAGGACGTCGCAGGGCCATACGGGCAGGGCGATGCAGTTCTCTGGCAGCAGCGGGCGCTTGGAGATAGGGGCGCCGGCCGCGGACCTTCGTTTCACGACGGCGTTCACCGTGTCGGCGTGGGTGAATCCCGCTGCGCTGCCAAGCGGCTGGCACATCATTGCCGCGCGGCAACGCGGAGCTGGTAGCGCCGACGGATGGCTGCTCGCCCATAACGGGACGACGCTCCACTTCGGTGCTGGCGGCGCAGTGACGACCACACTAACTGTCGGGCAATGGACGCACGTGGCGGCGGTGAAGAACGGAACAACCGTGGCTCTGTACAAGAACGGTGTGCTCGTCGCATCGTCGACCGCAGCGACCTCGCCGCTGCTGACTGACGCCAACGAAGTGGCGATTGGCGCAGGGAACAATGGCAACCCACTATGGGGAGAGTTCTTCAAGGGACGAGTAGACGATCTGCGGTTCTACGCCGAGGCGCGGACGCTCTCGCAGATCGCTGACGACATGAACATTCCCGTGGGCGTCGTCCCCGACACTATCCCTCCTGTGATCAGCAGTGTTAGTGCAGCAGCAGCGACTGACACCGCAACGATCACGTGGACGACGGATGAGCCCGGTAGCAGTCAGGTGGAGTATGGCCCGACCAGCAGTTACGGGAGCACGACGCCGCTGGACGCGGCGCTGATGACGAGCCATTCGGTGACGTTGACGGGGCTGTCGGCCAACACCGTGTATCACTATCGGGTCCGGTCACGGGATGCCAATCTCAACGAAGCGACGTCTGGCGACCACACGTTCATGACGACGTCGGGCGCGCCCACGCTCGTGGCGGCCTATGGTTTCGAGGAAACGAGCGGGACGACCGCAGTCGACAGTGCGGGGAATGACAACCCGGGGACGCTGTTGAACGGTGTCGCGCGAACGGCAGGACGCTATGGTCTGGGTCTGACCTTGGACGGCGTGAACGACCGCGTGACGGTCGCAAGTGCGGGAGCACTCAATCCGGGGACGGGGCCGTTTACGGTGGGTGTGTGGGTGCGGACGTCAGGAACGACGGTGCAACGGATCGTGGGGAAGCGCTCCGTCTGTACGGGCGGCACGAGCTTCTGGAACCTGCAAGTCCTTCCCTCGGGGGTGGCTGCAGCCGAGGTGAATGATGTTTCGAACAACTACCTCGGCCTGACCGGGGCACGCCTCATCAATGATGGGCAGTGGCATTACGTCACAATGGTGCGGAACAACCTCACCATGCAGGTCTATGTAGACGGAATCCTCGACGTGAGCGGCACCTCGAGTGTGCCTATCGACGTTACCAACACGGCACAGATGGAAATCGGAACGCTGTGCAACGGGTCACCATTCAATGGCATGCTGGACGAGGTGCGGTACTACAGCGGAGCGTTGAGTCCCAGCCAGATCCAAGAGGCAATGGCGACAGGAGTTGTGAGCGGAACGCCTGGGTCGACACTGGTGGCGGCGTACAACTTCGATGCGGGCAGTGGCCCGACCGCCGCGGACCAATCGGGACAGGGCAACACGCTGCTGTTGACCAACACGACGTGGGCGACCCAGGGACACACCAACGGCGCGCTGCAGTTCAACGGCACGAGCAGCCGGGCGGAGCTGCCCGTGCCGGCGGTCAACTTCGGCTTCACGACTGCATTTACTATTTCGCTATGGGTGAACCCGACGACGTTGCCGACCGGCTGGCACATGATCGCCGCGCGGCAACTGGGCACGGGTGCGTCGGACTCGTGGTTTTTGGCGCACAACGGTACATCGCTGCGTTTCAGTGCCGGAGGCGGTGTGGCGACGACGGTGACGGCCGGGCAGTGGACGCACGTGGCGGCGGTGAAGAATGGGACGACGGTGGCGCTCTACAAGAACGGCGTACTGGCGGCGTCGCTGAGCACGGCCACGAGTCCGCTGGCAACCGACGCGAACGAAGTGGGAATCGGCGCGGGGAACAATGGCAACCCGCTCTGGCAGGAGTTTTTCCACGGGCGCATCGACGACCTGCGCTTCTACAGCGAGGCCCGAACCCCATCGCAGATCGCCGGCGACATGAGCACCGCCGTCGGGGCCGTATCCGACACGGTCCCGCCGGTAATCTCCGATGTGTCGGCAGCAGCAGCGACTGACACCGCAACGATCACGTGGACGACGGATGAGCCCGGTAGCAGTCAGGTGGAGTATGGCCCGACCAGCAGTTACGGGAGCACGACGCCGCTGGACGCGGCGCTGATGACGAGCCATTCGGTGACGTTGACGGGGCTGTCGGCCAACACCGTGTATCACTATCGGGTCCGGTCACGGGATGCCAATCTCAACGAAGCGACGTCTGGCGACCACACGTTCATGACGACGTCGGGCGCGCCCACGCTCGTGGCGGCCTATGGTTTCGAGGAAACGAGCGGGACGACCGCAGTCGACAGTGCGGGGAATGACAACCCGGGGACGCTGTTGAACGGTGTCGCGCGAACGGCAGGACGCTATGGTCTGGGTCTGACCTTGGACGGCGTGAACGACCGCGTGACGGTCGCAAGTGCGGGAGCACTCAATCCGGGGACGGGGCCGTTTACGGTGGGTGTGTGGGTGCGGACGTCAGGAACGACGGTGCAACGGATCGTGGGGAAGCGCTCCGTCTGTACGGGCGGCACGAGCTTCTGGAACCTGCAAGTCCTTCCCTCGGGGGTGGCTGCAGCCGAGGTGAATGATGTTTCGAACAACTACCTCGGCCTGACCGGGGCACGCCTCATCAATGATGGGCAGTGGCATTACGTCACAATGGTGCGGAACAACCTCACCATGCAGGTCTATGTAGACGGAATCCTCGACGTGAGCGGCACCTCGAGTGTGCCTATCGACGTTACCAACACGGCACAGATGGAAATCGGAACGCTGTGCAACGGGTCACCATTCAATGGCATGCTGGACGAGGTGCGGTACTACAGCGGAGCGTTGAGTCCCAGCCAGATCCAAGAGGCAATGGCGACAGGAGTTGTGAGCGGAACGCCTGGGTCGACACTGGTGGCGGCGTACAACTTCGATGCGGGCAGTGGCCCGACCGCCGCGGACCAATCGGGACAGGGCAACACGCTGCTGTTGACCAACACGACGTGGGCGACCCAGGGACACACCAACGGCGCGCTGCAGTTCAACGGCACGAGCAGCCGGGCGGAGCTGCCCGTGCCGGCGGTCAACTTCGGCTTCACGACTGCATTTACTATTTCGCTATGGGTGAACCCGACGACGTTGCCGACCGGCTGGCACATGATCGCCGCGCGGCAACTGGGCACGGGTGCGTCGGACTCGTGGTTTTTGGCGCACAACGGTACATCGCTGCGTTTCAGTGCCGGAGGCGGTGTGGCGACGACGGTGACGGCCGGGCAGTGGACGCACGTGGCGGCGGTGAAGAATGGGACGACGGTGGCGCTCTACAAGAACGGCGTACTGGCGGCGTCGCTGAGCACGGCCACGAGTCCGCTGGCAACCGACGCGAACGAAGTGGGAATCGGCGCGGGGAACAATGGCAACCCGCTCTGGCAGGAGTTTTTCCACGGGCGCATCGACGACCTGCGCTTCTACAGCGAGGGGCGGTCGCTCGAGCAGGTCCAGGACGACCTCGCGACGCCGGTGGGTTGAGTCGTTACCGACTAGCAGTGCGGGAGGGGCGATGAAAGCCGCCGCCCTCAATGGACGGATCGCTTGCGCCGTCGGTGTTCTCGGCGCGATGGTCACGCTGTCGTTCGCCAGTCCTCGACAGCAGACCCAGGCGGCTGTCGTTCCTGTTGACGCGCCGACCAGATCGGCGACTGGTCCTCTTCGCATTGATTCATCACATCCCCATTACTTCAGGGACGGTCAAGGAAGACCGGTCTATCTAACCGGTTCCCACACGTGGGATAACCTGCAGGATAGGAGCGCGACCGATCCGCCGCCCGAGTTCGACTTCGCCGAGTACCTTCGCTTCCTGCAGCAGCGTCGCCACAACTTCATTCGTCTTTGGCGACAAGAGATCACGCAGATCGTGCAGCGGACGTCGGGGCAGAAGACCTTTAGCGGTCCGCATCCGTGGCTGCGTACAGGTCCGGGGATGGCGCTCGACGGTAAGCCTCGATTCGATCTCCGCATGTTCGATCGCAGTTACTTCAATCGGTTGAGGAACCGCGTGCAGACAGCCGGCAGCCGCGGCATTTACGTCTCCGTCATGTTGTTCGAAGGCTGGTTTACGCAGTTTTCACCTGACAGCTGGCGCAGCCATCCGTTCAATCCGGCCAACAACGTCAACGGCATCGACTGCGACCTCAACCGCGATGGCCGGGGCCTCGAGTGCTTCACTCTTGCGAATCCGGCTGTCACGCGGATTCAGGAAGCCTATGTCCGCCACGTCATCGATCACGTCAATGACCTGGACAACGTCCTGTACGAGATCTCGAACGAGAATCATTGGGGTTCTTACGACTGGCAGGTGCATTTCGTCCAATACACGCGAAAGTACGAGAAGGGCAAACCGAAACAGCATCCAATCGGGTTGACGTCGAACGGAGGTAGCGGGCGCGACGACACAGCACGATTGCTGGCCAGCCCCGCTGATTGGATTTCTCCGAACTCGCTGAAGTACGACTACCGCGGAAATCCGCCGGCGTCACTCAGCAATCACGTCGTGATTACTGACACTGATCATTTGTGGGGTGTGGGGGGAGACCGTGCGTGGGTCTGGAAGAGCTTCACGCGCGGGTTGAATCCGATCTTCATGGATCCCTACCAAGAGCAACTGTTCCGCGTCGATGACGGCGCGCAGCGGCAGCAGTGGGAATCGGTTCGTGCAGCCCTTGGACACACGTCGTGGTTTGCCGATCGAATGGATCTGGGATCGATGACGCCGCGTTCGGACCTTGCGTCCACAGGGTATTGTCTCGCGAATCCGGGAGTCGAATATCTCGTCTATCTGCCCACTGACTCCCGGCGAACGGAGACGGCGCCTTTGCTTCAGCGGTTGCTTGAACCCGTCATGTCGCTCTCAGGCGAAGTCAGCGTCGACCTGAATTCGAGCTCGGGCAGGTTTGCCGTCCGCTGGTTCGATCCGTCAACTGGCAATTCCACCGACGCCGCCTCCGTGCAAGGGGGGGCACGACGATGGTTTACCACGCCATTTACTGGCAACGATGCTGTCTTGCATCTGCGCCTGGTGCAGTGACGGAACGTGCGGCGCCCGACCTGGATGATCTGGACGCGCTCGCGCTCTGAGTCCAACTTAGCTTCGCGGCGGTGAACGCGCGATCAAGTCATCATTCCTGACGGATGGACGTCTCGTCGTAGGGCTTCATCCCTCGCACGAAGTTGCCGTCGTGAACGCACGAGCGTACGACGATCCCTTCTCGCTGGCGTGACGGGTTCTCCTTGCCGTCGCGGGTCACTCGATTTTTCAGCCAGTGGTATACGTCGCAACACTGAGAAGGGCGAAGTCGTCTCACTCGGTTACCAAATCCGAGCAGCGACGCGCAGAGCTGACCGGCACCAAACTAGTGAGCCGTGCGGCTTGGCCATAACTCTTCAAGCAGCGACTCAAGAGTCCAAAACTGCACACAGCAGGAGCCGATGCTCGGCTTCACTTCTTGGGGGCAATCCGTTAGAGTGGTACCGTGGAGCTGGGCTCATTGCGCGTGGAGCGACCCCATCTGCACGACACGCGATTGCTGACCTATCTATGAGCCTTGAACGCCGGGTCACCGCCCAGTCTGGCGGCGACCTACTTCCCAATCGACGAAATTGAAAATCTGCTCCGTTGTCGGCACGAGACCGAACTTCGTCAAAGAGTATCTCGTCAACCTGGAGTTGCGCCGCCGCGGCATTCAGGAGGTGTTGGTCCACACGGGTCAACACTACGATTACGAGATGTCCCAGGCGTTTTTCGATTGCTTCGACATACCGGCACCCAATTACCACCTTCAAATCGCGAACAACGACAACGTGAGCTTCTCCGCTCATGCCATGGTGGAATTGTCACGAGTGTTCGAGCAAGAGAAACCCGACTGCGTGCTGGCGTACGGTGACGTCAACTCCACGATGTCCGCGGCGATCACCGCGTCCAAGCTGCGCATCCCTTTCGCTCACGTGGAAGGAGGAATCCGGTCCAGTGACCGTTTCAACCCGGAAGAAATAAATCGTCGCGTTTCGGACGTTCTTGCTGACGTGATTTTCTGCTGCACGACCACCGACGTCGGCAACCTGAGGGCGGAGGGTTACGAGCCGGATCGCATCGAGTTTTCAGGCGATCTCATGAAGGATGCTCTCATAACGACGCTGAAGAAATACGATATCGAGGCCTCGCGTGGTGACTACCACGTTCTGACTCTGCATCGCGAGGAGAACCTCACGAACGGGCAGCGGCTTCGTGCAATCGTGGACGGCCTCATCAAAGCCGGGCGACGGATTGTGTTTCCCGCCCATCCGAGAACGGTGCGCTGCATCGAGCGATGTGGGCTCATGGATCTGATCCGCGAGTCCCAGATCGAGATGTGCAAACCGATGCGCTACATCGACTTTGTACGACTCACGGCGGGCGCTGACAAGATTCTGACCGATTCCGGCGGTGTACGGCGAGAGGCCTACCTGCTGCGCAAGCCCTGTATCGTGCTGATCGAACTCTCCTGGTTCCCAGAAATCTCGCAAGCAGGATGGAAGGTCCTGACCGCACCAGACCCCGATCGCATCGCCGATCTGATCCAGCACTTCGAACCTACGAGCCCGCACCTCGAGTTGTTCGGAAATGGCGATGCCCACCGCAAGATCGTCGATGGATTAATCGCCCGGTATGCTGCCTGAGAGAGCGAACGGTGCCTCGGTGGCGATGCTGGCGCACACCTGTTACATGCGGGATCCGCGGGTTCGCCGCGAAGCCGAGGCACTGGCCGCACATGGCCTTCAAGTGCACGTGATCTCCCTGTCGGAACAGCACGACCGGCGAGGCGGGGATCGTGAGCCACGCCACGCAATCGTGAATGGTGTGCACGTTCATCGGCTTCCGATCCGTCGGCGACGCGCGGGGGCGCTGAGATACCTCTACGAATACGTGATGGTGGGATTGCTCGGCGGCCTGACGCTGGCCAGGCTCCGGCTACGGTCGAAGCTCCGCGCTGTCCACGTTCACAACATGCCCGATCTCCTGGTGCTGGCCGCCATCGTTCCTCGACTCAGCGGCAGCGTGGTGATTCTGGACGTGCACGATCCAATGCCGGAGCTCTATATCAGCTGGAAGCACAGTCCTGCGAGCCTCACGGTCAGGCTGCTCCGGATGCAGGAAAAAGTCAGCTACGCGTTCGCCGATCGAATCATCTCGGTGAACGAGAGCATGCGAGAGAATCTTCAAGCGAAGGGTGTGCCGCCGGCGAAGATCACGATTATCAACAACTTTCCTGACGAAAGTTTGTTCCCGATCTCCGAGCTTCAGACGTCGTGGCCTCGGAATCGAGACTGCCTCGTTCTGTTGTATTGCGGCACTGTCAGCGAACATTACGATCTCGGGTTGGCCGTCCGAGCGATGGCCAGAATTGCGAACGAGATCCCCGTGAAGCTCAGAATTCTCGGTGAGGGAAACAGGCTCCGCGAAGTGCTCGAGCTCGCGGCCACGCTCGCGGTCGACTCGGTTGAACACGTCGGATTGGTTCCCATCGACCAGGTACGCAGCGAGATGCGGAACGCGGATGTCGGCCTCTCGTGCCACCGCGCGGGAATCTTCGGTGACTTGTACTTCTCGACGAAGATCGTCGAGTACCTCACGCAGGGCCTTCCCGTGTTGTCGCCCCGGACGCACACGATCACGAAGTATCTATCGGATGACTGCCTGTTCTATTTCGAGCCGGGCAGCGATGAGGCACTGGCGGACACACTCCGATTCATGTGGCAGAATCCGCCGGAGGTGTTGCGGCGTTTGGGTCAGGCACGGACACTGTTGCCACGCCTGTCGTGGCAGACAGAAAAGCAGAAGCTGGTCTCTTTCTACTCCGATTTATTGACCAATCCCAGCCTGCGATGATTGGTGTTGTTGCGAGGCCCGAGCAGCACGATATCGTCAGTGAGTTCTTCGAGCTGTTCAAAACTCCTTGGGAATTCTGCCGTCAAGACGCAACCTATCGCGTCGTCCTACAAGGCGACCACGAGGTCGCTCACGGTTCTGCCGAGCTGGTACTGATCTACGGAACCAGACGCAGGGCCGAGGATGCGGACGCCCCTTCGGGCCCGCTACGCCGGAATGCGATGCTCTCCTGGAAGGGGGAGCGTATCCCCATTTATGGAGCGGCCGTCACCTTTCCGTCCGAGCGAAACGTGCTCGACGTCCTCCTCGAAGATACCAAGCAGCCAGTCGCCAGCGTCACTCGAAATGGGGGTCAGACCGTCGTGCGGGTCGGGTACGACCTGTTCGAGGAAGTTCAATACCTGCTGACGAGAGGGCAGCCAGCTGCGCAGGCCGCGATCCCGGCGTTGGACGTGCACATTGCTTTCATGCGGTGCTGCATCGTTGAGTGTGGCATACCGGTCGTGGAGATCCCACCCGTTCCCGAGGGGCACCGGTTCATCGTCTGCCTCACCCACGACGTGGATCACCCGGCGATCCGTTTTCATGGGCTCGACCATACGATGGGGGGATTCCTGTACCGAGCGCTGATCGGTTCAGTCACCAAGGCATTACGCGGCCGCCTGTCGCTCGCCGCGCTGCGGCGCAACGTGGTCGCGGCACTGAAACTGCCTTTCGTCCACCTGGGGTGGGCCGATGATTTTTGGCTGTCGTTCGAGCGATACCTGGCGATCGAGCACGGTCTCGGTTCGACATTCTTCGTCATCCCGCACAAGAGCGATGCCGGCCGGACGTTGCACGGCCGTGCCCCGCGATTCCGGGCCGCTGCGTACGGAGTTGCCGATATCGCAGATCACGTCCGGACGCTCGTAACCGGGGGCAGCGAAATCGGGCTGCACGGAATCGACGCCTGGCTCGACTCGAGTCATGCGTCAGCGGAGCGCGAGACCGTTTCCCGCGTTGCCCGGGTTCCGACGGCGGGCAGCCGGATGCACTGGCTCTATTTCGATGAGCGAGCGCCCGAATATCTCGAAGCCGCCGGCTTTACCTACGATTCAACCTTTGGGTACACCGACGCCGTTGGATTCCGTGCCGGAACTTTCCAGGCGTACAAGCCTTTCACGGCACGTCACCTTCTGGAGTTGCCGCTGCATGTCATGGACACTGCGCTCTTCTATCCGTCTCGCCTCAATCTCGCTCAGGAGGCAGCAAGCGAGGTTGTCCTGGCAATCGTCGAGAAGGCAGAACACTACGGTGGAGCGCTGACCGTCAACTGGCACGATCGGAGCGTCGCTCCCGAGCGGCTGTGGGACGATTTCTATATCGACTTGATCGCGACGTTAAAAGACAAGGCGGCGTGGTTTCCCACCGCCGCGCGGGCAATCTCGTGGTTTCGTTCGCGCCGATCCGCCCGTTTCGATTACGTTCGTCAGGAGAATGGCGCGCTGCGAATCAAAGTTTCGAGCGCGCCGTGCGAGGACATTCCCGGGTTGACTGTCCGGGTGCATACGCAACCAGCAACCTTCACCGACCTGCCCTTCAGGGGTACCCTGGACGCGCAAGTCGCCTTGACGTGAAGTATGGGTGAGCCGCAGATTCTGTCATCCGGAATCGTCGATGTCGTCTTCGGCGAGAACGTTCGCGTGGTGCAGCCGGCGAATCTCTACGGCTGCACGATCGGCGACGAGTGCTTCATCGGGCCGTTCGTCGAGATTCAGCGAAACGTCGTGATTGGCCAGCGATGCAAGATCCAGTCGCACGTCTTTATCTGCGAGTTGGTGACGATTGGTGACGATTGCTTCATTTCGCATGGCGCGATGTTCATCAACGACCTGTTCGCCATCGGTGGTCCTGCGCGCGGTCAGAGAGCCCTTTGGCGTCCGACGCGAATCGGCAACCACGTGAGTATCGGCACGAACGCGACCCTCCTTCCGGTTCGCATTTGTGACAACGTGGTCATCGCCGCCGGCGCCGTCGTGACGAAGGACGTGACCGAGCCTGGTATTTACGCGGGCAACCCAGCCCGCCTCCTGCGCCCGTTGAGTCCAGGCGGTGGAGGCAGGACGACCTCGTGAGTGCACCGCTCGTGGACCGAGACGACCAGTCGCTCTCCGTCCGGGAGGGCATCGACGAGGCGGGTGCTCACCGGCCTCGTGACACTGGCCGTATGAAATACGTTCTGATAACGCCGGCGCGAAATGAAGCGCGTCTCATTCAGAAGACTCTCGACTCCATCTGCGTGCAGACCGTCCTCCCCGAACGCTGGGTGATCGTCGATGATGGCTCGACGGATGGGACCGCCGCGATCGTGGCCGCGTGCGCCTCGCGGTGCCCGTGGATCGAACTCCTTCAGCGACCGCCGCGCGCCGAGCGGAGCTTCGCCGGCAAGGCCCACGCGTTCAACGCCGGGTTCCGTCGACTCCAGTCCCTCGACTTCGACGTCATCGGCAACGTCGATGCCGACACGTCCTTCGAGCCGGACTACTTCGAATATCTGCTGGGGAAGTTTCGGGAGAATCCGAGACTCGGCGTCGCGGGGTCGGCGATTCGCGAACCCCATTTCGTGTCGTTGAAGAACAGCTTCTATCACGAGCTCGACGTCCACGGCACGTGCCAGCTATTCCGTCGAGCGTGTTTTGAGCAGATCGGCGGCTACGTTCCGAACCGACTCGGCGGCGTCGATTGGATCGCGGTTCGCACGGCCCGCCTGAAAGGCTGGGAAACGCGCTCGTTCACCGAGAAGGTGTACGACCATCATCGACAGATGGGGACCGGCGAAAAGAGCATCCTGAAGGGGAGGTTCAATCACGGCCGCGAAGACTACTTCCTTGGGAATCACCCGTTGTGGCAGATCTTTCGTGTCGCGTACCAGATGATCCAATGGCCGTATGTCGTCGGCGGGTTCGCGCTGCTATCCGGGTATCTGTATGCGTTCGCCTCCAGGATGGAGCGCCCCGTGTCGTCGGAGCTGATGCGATTTCACAGGCGAGAGCAGCTCGCCAGGCTCCGTCAACTGCTCTCGCACCTCCTACACACTGGCCATCTCAACCTGCGAAGCTGACGTCGATTCAGACGTGCCGACGTGTGGCGCGCAGATGAGGAATGGACGTGAAGTAGTACGAAGGGACCATCAACTCGGGGAACTTGACCTTCCCGAGGGCCTGGGAACGAGTTGTGAACTCGCTCGGCTCGACTAAGCGTTGAGCTGTCGCTTTTAACACCCTAGAGTACGCCACGCATGGGCAGCACTCCCAGTATTTCGGTTCTCATTCCCACGTTCAATCGCGCTGCATTTCTTCCCAGCACGATAACGAGCATTTTCACACAGACGATTCCCGTTCACGACGTGATCCTGGTGGACGACGGGTCCAATGACGGGACCGAGCAGGTAATCGCTTCTCTTCTCGTGCAGCATCCCGATTGGAACGATCGGTTGCGCTATGTGCAGCAAGAGAATCATGGGAAAAGCGTAGCGTTGAACAACGCGTTGCAGATGGCGCGCGGTGAGTGGATCGCCTTCAACGATTCGGACGATTGCTGGTCGCCGGACAAGCTGAGGTGGCAGTTCACAGCGTTTGCTCGCTATGGTGAGTGTGGAGCGTGCTTCACGGAGACATCGATCAAGGAGTTCGGCAGTCGCCATCCCGAGTTGACAGCTCTGACGGACGGCCATATCGGACGAATCGACGCACCCGCTCGGCTGTTCGCAGGCGACTGGCCAGGCATCTACATGCAGACCATTCTGGTCCGAGCCGCCACAATGCGGCACGTCGGAGGTTTCGATCCGAGATATCGAGTCTCGCAGGACGTGGATTTCCTGTTTCGACTTGGCCTCATCACCTCTTTCTGCTATGTCGATCTTCCGCTGGTGGAAATCCATCGGGAACCCGATCGAACGTTAGGCCTGATGACGAACTATCCGAGTCGGAGCTTGGCACGGGTATTGGCCTCGGAATCGATGCTTGACAAGTGGTTGTCGCTAATAAGTGAGGGTGATCGCGAGTTGCGCAAGTTGGTCAAGCACATCCTTGCGTCCGAGCGAAGTGCCCTGGCAAATCGACACGTTCTGGCTGGAGATATGCCGGCCGCCCGGCGGGTGCTGCAAAACGCGATAACGGATTCTGTGGAGCTGCGCCTAGTCGCAAAATGGCTGATGACCTACACGATGCCAAGGTTGCTGCGAGCGATTACCGCGAAGCGGGCGTCGCTCGACACTGGACTCGCAGAAATCGTGCGGTTTCGCGAGAGCCGCCCTGGTCCTGACGTCGAGCCACCCTCGTGCTGACGTCAGGCACCGCGCTCGTGCCGACGTTACTTGATCGACTCTCGCCTGATGTTTGCCAAGAGCTTCGCTCACCCCGACGACTGAAACAGGTAATCTCTTGGCCCAGCTGCTTCGACTGCATCTGAACTAGGTCGATTCGATCCAGCAGGCGATCGACGCCATCGATTGGAGGCTTGAGCACCGGCTCGAGCCTTTGCGAGAGCACGTCCATCGGCCGACGGACTCAACCGCCCCGCGCCGAGGCGCCCCCTTTGTCGCTCGCAGCATGGCCCAGTCACCTTGCTACAATCCAGACACCTCTCGCGGGAACCCGACGACGATGCTTCCCAATCTCGTGATCATTGGCGCCATGAAGTGTGGGACGTCCAGCCTGCACAGTTACCTGAACGTGCATCCCGACGTCCATATGTCGGTAACCAAAGAGCTGGACTTCTTCATCGAGGAAAAGAATTGGAGCCAGGGGCTCCGGTGGTATGAGTCCCAATTCACGATCCCGGCGAAAATCGTAGGCGAGTCTTCGCCCAACTACACCAAGTGCACCCTGTTCAAGGGTGTGCCCGAGAGAATGCATCGCGTCATCCCGGACGCCAAGCTCATCTATCTCGTTCGCGACCCAGTGGAGCGGATACTGTCTCAATACGTGCACATGGTGGCTGCGGGGTATGAAACGCGCAGCTTTGCCGAGGCACTGAAGGACTTGTCCAACAACGAGTACGTCGACAACAGCCGCTATTTCTTCCAGGTCTCTCAATTCCTGCAGCGATACGCACCTGAGCGCATCCTGGTGGTCGCGGCTGAGGATCTGACCGGGCGGCGATCGTTGGCGCTACGTGAGGTATTCAGCTTCCTGGGAGTGGATGCAGATTTCAGCCACAGCGCTTTCTCCCGCGAACACCACAAGTCGAGCGACAAGAGACAACGCACCGCGCTGGGTCGTCTGGTCTCGAAAGCCTCGCGGTTGAGCCCCTTGGCGCGACGGTTGGCGCCAGGGCTCGTGGAGCGTCAAATCGATCGCCCGACGATCGATGACTCGCTGCGCCGCCGGCTCTATGACCTCTTGTGTGAAGACCTTGAAGGGGTCCGAGCGTTCAGTCGTCACCCGTTGCCTCAGTGGGGAGCGCAGTGAGGCTCGCCTCAAACCGCCGAGTATGCCCGAGCGGTCGCGTGCCGGTGTTGGCTGTGTCCTGCTCCGCGCGGCTAGACATCTCCTGACGATTCTGGAAAATTGCTTCATTGGTCACGCTCTGTCTAGGATGTCTAGTTGCTGCAGGTCCTCGATAGACGAGCTGCAGATGGTTCTCGGCGCCCTGCCGCCCCCTGCCGGGAGCAAGTGGACACAACAATGACGAACGACGAAGTCAAGGCTATTGTCGGTGACACCCCGCACATGACGCGGATGCAGGCCGATCAGATCACGCAGTTCATCACCGGCAATCGCATTCGATCGATTCTCGAGCTCGGATTCAAGCACGGGGTCTCGACATCCTTCATGGCCGCGGCCCTGGCGCGGTCAGGCGGCGGATCCATCGTGACGATAGACCTGGAATCGGCCCGCGCGCTGAGGCCCAATGTCGAGCAATTTCTCGATCGTATTGGTGAGCGCGACCGGGTGCAGGTCTTCTATGAGCCGACGTCGTACACCTGGCGATTGATGAAGTTCCTGGACGAGGACCCGACTCCACGATACAACCTATGCTATCTCGATGGTGCCCACGATTGGTTCGTCGATGCGCTGGCGTTCTTCCTCGTCGACCGGTTGCTGAAACCGGGAGGCTGGATCATCTTCGACGACATCGACTGGACCTACGCGTCGTCGCCGACGCTCAGGGACAGCGAGCATGTGAGACAGATGCCCGAGGAGGAGCGGACAACTGCGCAGGTCGGCAAGATCTACGATCTGCTCGTCAAGACGCATCCTGACTATGGTGACTTTCGCCGTGAGGGCGACTGGGCGTTTGCTCGAAAGAAGCCAACGCGCACCGGCGCGCCGGCGGCACACCGGGAGGTCATCGTCGAGCAGGTCGTCCGCGTTGAAAGAGTACAAGTGGGTATCGGCGCGGCGCTCGTCAAAGGCATGAAGGCGCTGCGAAGGCGCTGAAGCCGCAAGATCAACCGTATCGGAAATCGGCGATGTGGTCTTCGGCGAGAAGGTTTGCGTGGTGCAGCCGATGAATCTCTACGGCTGCACGATCCGCGACGAATGCTTCATCGGGCCGTTCGTCGTCGCATGAAATACGTTCTGATAACGCCGGCGCGAAATGAAGCGCGTCTCATTCAGAAGACTCTCGACTCCATCTGCGTGCAGACCGTCCTCCCCGAACGCTGGGTGATCGTCGATGATGGCTCGACGGATGGGACCGCCGCGATCGTGGCCGCGTGCGCCTCGCGGTGCCCGTGGATCGAACTCCTTCAGCGACCGCCGCGCGCCGAGCGGAGCTTCGCCGGCAAGGCCCACGCGTTCAACGCCGGGTTCCGTCGACTCCAGTCCCTCGACTTCGACGTCATCGGCAACGTCGATGCCGACACGTCCTTCGAGCCGGACTACTTCGAATATCTGCTGGGGAAGTTTCGGGAGAATCCGAGACTCGGCGTCGCGGGGTCGGCGATTCGCGAACCCCATTTCGTGTCGTTGAAGAACAGCTTCTATCACGAGCTCGACGTCCACGGCACGTGCCAGCTATTCCGTCGAGCGTGTTTTGAGCAGATCGGCGGCTACGTTCCGAACCGACTCGGCGGCGTCGATTGGATCGCGGTTCGCACGGCCCGCCTGAAAGGCTGGGAAACGCGCTCGTTCACCGAGAAGGTGTACGACCATCATCGACAGATGGGGACCGGCGAAAAGAGCATCCTGAAGGGGAGGTTCAATCACGGCCGCGAAGACTACTTCCTTGGGAATCACCCGTTGTGGCAGATCTTTCGTGTCGCGTACCAGATGATCCAATGGCCGTATGTCGTCGGCGGGTTCGCGCTGCTATCCGGGTATCTGTATGCGTTCGCCTCCAGGATGGAGCGCCCCGTGTCGTCGGAGCTGATGCGATTTCACAGGCGAGAGCAGCTCGCCAGGCTCCGTCAGTTGTTTGGACACCTTGCCCGTAGTGGCCGTCTAAAACTGCGACGCTGAAGTCGAGCTGATGACTTCGGCGCGCTGCAGTCGTGGTGAGCCGGAGCTACTCGCCTTCTCAGCACGGGAAGCCGCCATCGGTCCGATGTACGACGTCGCCGCGACGACGTTGTCGTACCAGCGTCGTGCCGCGGAACTCATCGTCGCGTTCACGTGCATGTTGAGCGCGAGACGATCGATTCGCAGCTCCGTGGTATCGCGCAGGCGCAAGTTCGGGAAGTCCGCGATCAGGGCTCCATCGAGCCAGAGCGCGATGCGGCCGTCGCGCTGGCCAGGAGTATTGGCCTTCACCATCAGCTCGTAGGCGTACCAGCGGCCCAGCACGGGGGTCGCATCGGGCCGTTCGACGAAGTCGGGACCGAACGAAAACGGAGGCTTGCTCGAATCGGGTGTGATGCGTCCGGAGGGATAGAAATGGTCCCCATACACGTCCCGCATGTCGGGATGGTAGACGTAGGCATTCAGTTGCCCCGGATTGGTCTTCGCGGCGGCGAACCGCGAGGCCTCGTAGCTGACGAGAAACTTGTTGAGCCCGTTGGACCGTTGGCCCGGGCAGCAGTAGTGAGCCGAGATCACCCCTCCATTGTGGCTCGACCCCAGCACGTCGAATTCGTCGCTGTACTTGGCGTAATAGCGGAGGAAGAGCACATCGCGTTCCTGGCCAATGTTCTTCGAGACACTGTTGGAGACCTCGGTTGTTGTCGCCGGCACGGTGAACTCGAGTGCCCTCGCGCCGTGGAAGACTTCGTCACCGGCGGTCGCGATACGCGTGTTGGTCATCTGAAACACGTTGGTCCATTTTGTCGCCAGCTCCGACGCGTCGCGGTACGATTCGAAGTCGTCCGAGAAGATCACTGACGGGTCGGACGCGATGCCAGCATCGCCGGAGTAGGCGGCCGACAGCCCCGCACCTTCAGGGAGGCGCTCGGCAGATTCTGCGAGTATCACAGTGAGCGCGAGCGTCAACGCCAGGATTACCCAAGATGTACGGATCACTCACAAAACCTCGATCCGCGGCTGTCCGAAGGGGTGTGGCCTGACAGCGTGATCAGCGTCGCTGCCGCCGGTGTCGACGCGCCAGTAGACCGGCCAAAACGCCAGCGACCAGCAACCCCGTACCTGGCTCGGGCACGGTCAAGCTGACGTTGTCGATCGCGAACGGTGCAGCGCCTGCTCCACTCGTCGGCGGTCCGTACGGGTTGAAGCCAATACCCAGGATCGATCCCTCGTCCAGCAGGAGTCCGAAGAAGGCGTTGCCGGCGAAAAGGTACTGGGTTACCTGCACCGGTGAGTTGGCGGTCGCAACGCTGATGAAGTAGGGCTGTTTCGACCTGCTGACGAGGTCGAAGCCGATAGCGTGTGTCGGCCGATCGAACTGCATCGTCGCAGACCAGTCGACGATGGGTACGACGTCGACGAACTCCCTCTGATAGAAGAAGCTCTCGAACTCGAAATTGATTGCGCCCGCATCGGCGCGGCATGTGCCGAAGTCGGCCCTGAGCTCGCCGCACGAGAACGGCCGTGCGAAGTCGAGCGTAGTGTGCGGACCGATCGCAGCATCGAAGGCGGCTCGATCGCTGAATACGATCGGCGCCGCTATGACGGGTGCAGCGTAAAGACAAGCACAGACGAGCACCGCCAGCCGTTGGTACATCCGAATTCCTCAAGTTAAGTGAAGCACAAGCGAACGAACGGAGCAACACGCGTCAGCTTGATGGGCAGTCACAAGATTCTATCTCCGAGACCGGGCTCGGACAAAGCAAGGATTGGTCCAGCGGCGGGTGATAACGATGCCATGCGAATACTGCAGGTGAGCAGGCGCAGTAAGTGATTCCCGAGTAAAAAAGGGGCAATCCTCCGCAACGAGAGGTAAGAAATTGTCCACAGAGTTTCTCAGATCCGTGTGAGTCGTGGAGCGGACCTCTAGGTGCGACTCTGTTCGATCGCGTCCTTCGCGTACCGCCGCCGGTAGTACGAGGATCGCACCTTCAAAACCGCATGCGTAACGGACGCTGGTATGAACCGCCGCAAGTCTTTGTGAAGACTCAGCATGAGGGAGAGCCTGCCCTTCATCGTCAGTGCAATGAAGTGTCGCGGATAACGGACCGGCTCGAAGCCGTGATGCCTCTTGAACTCGGTCAGCGAGTTCGTCCCTTTGCCGGGGAACGTGTACTCACCGTATATCAGGTGTGAGAGTTGCTTCTCAGCACAGATCTCCACCGCCTTGGCGATGAGCGCGTTGGTCGGGCGCTTCTGAAAGTGCCTCTCCTTGCTGATGACATGCATCGTCTTCGCGAAGTTGTCGACGTAGACCATTTTGAGAAACCCGATCAACTCGTCACCAAGGTACGCGCCGATGTATTCGGCCCGGTCCTGATAGGTGCCGTGAATCTCCCGCAGCGACTCGAACGACTTCCCGTAATGCCAGAACGGCTTTCCCTGGCGGATAGGCGTCTCGTCGTAGAGTTCTTTGATCCCTCTCACGAAGTCGTCGTCGTAAACGCACGACCGAACCACAATCCCTTCTCGCCTGGCGCGACGCAGGTTCTCCTTGACGTCGCGCTTGACTCGATTTTTCAGCCAGTCGTCATACGTCGTGATCCGTAGAAGGGCGAAGTCGTCCCACTCGGTACGAAATCCGAGCTGCGCCGCCGCCTCGCCAACCTTTTGTGGAAATGCAAAGATGTCGGGACGTTGGTTCCACTGCTTCAGTGCGTCAACGGCACGCAGCGGATCCGGAACGATCCGTCCCTGCACGAACGCCTCGTCGCGTACCGCCGCGATCTTCGGCCATCGGCCCGTGACGATCAAAGTCCGGCCGTCGACCTCGATGCTCGGAACTTCAAGATCTTTGCCCCTGATGCGAATCCCGGCGTGGAGTCTTGTTGCGCCAGGAGTGCTGCTTTCACTCGCCACAGGACACGAGAGATGTTAGCCCGAAATCGCGAGCAGTTTGAGTGTAGTCGACCCGACTGAATCGTGTCGAAGGCCCTTCGAAAAAAGCAACGGGAGAGCGCGAGACGATTCTCCGAATTACGCTGCTCCCGTGGCGGGCCAAAAGCCGTCTCTCACTAGCCGTTGTTTACAGATGGCGGCTGAGACGACGAAGAGAGAGAAATGCTACCGCTGAACCAAACAGAATCGCAGTGACTGGTTCCGGAATCTTCCCATTTATTGGAGGGGGAGGACCGTTCGTTTCCATCACGGCGGGTAACGTCGCGATCAGGAGCAGGCCTGAGTCGTTCCAGGCGGAGCCGTTCCGAAAACCCGAGCCTCCCGATCCGCGAATCCAGCGTGTGGTGCTGGCCGTGCCTCTAGCTCGTGGTGTCGAACGGGAGGACCCACCGCCCGAACCCTGCCCAAGGCTGCCGCCCCCCGCGCCTCCGAAGCCCCCGCCACCCAGTCCGGCATCGCGCATACTGTTGCTCACGAGTCCGGCGGATCCGCCCGCGCCGGCCGCATCCCGGGCGCCGCTTGCATCATCCCGCAGGTCAAGGGTCGATTCCGAGGTCTGAATCCGGAAATGGATTGGCAGGGCATCGACCGTTGCAGGGACACTCAAGAGACCGAGCGCCACCGCGAGGGCAGCAGTTCGATTGAGATGTGCAGCCATGGGTCTCCTTTTCGAGGCACCTAACGGCAAGAACCACCAGGAATGATCGAGCCGACAAACACACAACTCGCTCAACCGCCGTAGTACCATACAGTAACCCTCGATGCAAATCAACTACCAGACTTCATACGTTCGCAATACGTTCGCACTCAATTCGCGATGAGCTTGGTCGCCTGCAACCTCGCACATTGTCTCCGAGAATCAGAACTAAAGGTCCACAATAGTGGCTGAGACGGCGTCTTGGTCAACTCTACAAACGGTTTCCGCCATTGGTCTCTGCAGTTCCGACGGCCACCGGTTCTAAATGTAAATCGTGGCCGGGCAGGCCGATGGTGGCAGGTGACGATGGCGATGTTTCTTGGTCGGTATCGATGGCGGCGAGCTTGCAGCTGAGTAACGCTCGTCGAGGATAGGTTGTAGAATCAGCGTCGTTTACAGCAACGAGGAGCGGCAATGCGATGATCGCCGAAGGCCCTCCTTGGCACGTAGGCGTCCGCACCGAGCAGGAATGAGGATGAACGAACGTTTTTCAAACAGCTTCCTCGGAGTGAGCGCGCTGACTATCGCATTGGTTCTTCCGGTAGCTGCGCAGGTGAGTCCTCAACAGCCGTCGGCGGGTGCTGCCGAGCAGTCTGTTGATGTCCCACAAGGTGTCCCTCTGCCGGAAGGTTACGTGATCGGCCCGGAGGACGTGCTGACCGTAATCGTTTGGCGTGAGAAGGAGCTCTCGACGGAGGTCGTCGTGCGGCCGGACGGCAAGATCTCCCTGCCGCTGCTGAACGACGTCCAAGCCACCGGTCTGACGCCTGAGCAGCTCGCCCAGGTCGTTGAGAAGGCGGCGACGAAATACGTCAAGGATTCCGACGCGACGGTTATTGTGAAGGAGATTCGCAGCCGCAAGGTGTTCGTGCTCGGCGAAGTCGCGAAACCAGGTGTGTTCCCGCTGACGTCGGAGACGACAGTGCTTCAGCTCATTGCGGCCGTAGGCGGATTGCTCGAGTATGCGGACAAGAAGAACATCCTGATCCTTCGCACTGAGAACGGGCAAGAACGGCGGCTCAGGTTCAACTACAACGACGTGATCGCGGGAAAGAAACTTGAGCAGAACATTCTGCTGCAGCCCGGCGACACGGTGTTGGTTCGCGATTAGGCTCTGTCGAGCCCTGACATGCCGTCATTCGATCGACGTTCGTTCGTGATGTTTGCCGTCCTCGTGGTCCTCGCTGCGGGCGCTGTGCCGGGGCTCGCGCAGGACCCTCGCGATGCGCTCGCCACCGAGCTCCTCGACGTCGAAGTGTCGGTCAGCGGCGCCTACGACAGCGACGCCTCGTTGCAGAATCCCTCATCTGGGGTCGGTCAGCTTCAGCCGCCTGGATACTCTATCTGGGGCGTGGGGTCACTCGTCTACGCTCGACTCTTCAGAGATGCGCAACTCCACGCTATGGCGACATCAGCGGTCCGCCATTACCCCCATGCTGCGAGCCCCCCGGATCAGCCAGCGAGCCTCACGGATCAGCCAGCGAGTTTCACGAATCAGACGCATACCGGCGCCATCAGGGTGGGCGCCAATCTACCTGCTCGTCTCGGCTTCGGCCTGAATGAGACAGTCTCCTACTCGCCAGCATATCGATACGCCCTGTTTCCTGCGTTTCCCGAGGGTAGCGAGAACCAGGCTCTGACGATTCCTAATGACAACTACTACGACCTCGACGCGTCGTCATCGGTCTCGTCCCTGACGTCCGTGGATTTGACGCGCGGCTTGACACGGCGCATGACCATCAGCGCTCACGGCTCCTTGGATCACACGAACTTCGCCAATGAAACCGCGCGGCGGCCGGATCTGACCAGTTACTCTATCTCGGCGCGATTGGCCGGGAATCTGAACCGAAATGACCGCCTCTCCGTTTCCTATTCCTATCGCGTGGGCAGTTACAACGGACTTAATCTCAACAGGTTAGCGGACTCAAATGCCGTCGACATCTCCCTTACGCTCAACCGGCCGTTGACGGCCAGTCAGCGCGTGACTTTCTTCTTTCGAGTAGGCGGTTCCTCGACCAGTTTGCCCGACTTCATTCCGGACCTGGACGAGGAGGCTGCTGCCCCCGTGGATACGCGGGCGGTGAGGGCTACCGGCGAGGCCGGGTTGGTCTACCCATTCGCGCGCAGGTGGCAGATTCGTGGCAGCGTCAATCGCGGGTTGCAGTACGTGGCCGGCGTCAGCCAGCCGCTTTTTGTGACTGGCTTCAGTGCCGAGGTCAACGGAGCGGTCAGGAGCGGTGTGGCGTTTACCGCGCACGTCCGACGATCGAGTGGCCAGTCGGCGTTGACCGGAAACCGCCTGCTCGACACCTACGACGGTTTGGCAAGGGTCGGAGTCACCCTGACGCGAGGGCTGCAAGCCTTCGCCGAGTACGTGTACTACGGCTACAGAGAGGACGACTTCGTGCCGGACGTTCCTATCATTCCGGGAGTTCCTTTTGAGGTGGAGCGGCACGGTGGCCGTGCCGGTCTGCAGCTGCGGGTTCCTGTCTTCAGAAGGTGAAACGATGCTGCCCGGAAAGACCTACACCCCCGACGACATCAAGACCACCCTTTGGCAGGGTCGCTGGTGGATCCTGCTGCCGTTCGCGGCAGGGCTCGCCCTCGCGCCGGTGATCGCGTCGTACGTGCCGGAGCTGTACCGATCCGAAACGGTCCTCATGGTGATTCCACAGCGGATTCCCGACAGCTACGTGCGATCAACGGTGACGGCGTCTGTCGAGGACCGTCTTGTCGCCATCAGCGACCAGATTCTGAGTCGCACGCGGCTCGAGCGAATCATCATCGAGTTCGGCCTTTATCCGGAAGAGCGGCGCGTCAGGCCGATGGAAGACGTGGTGGAAACGATGCGGGGGCGCGATATCGAGCTGCGGCCGCCTGGCAGGGAACAGTCCTTCCGAGTCAGCTTCACGAGCGCCGACCCGTCAACGGCGCAAAAGGTGACCGCACGGCTGGCATCGATGTTCATCGACGAGAACCTGCGTGAACGCGAAAAGCTGGCCGAGAACACGAGCGTCTTCCTGGAGTCCCAGCTCGAGGACGCGAGGCAGCGACTGCTCGTGCACGAGAAAAAACTCGAGGAGTATCGCCTGAGGAACTCGGGCGAGCTGCCCTCGCAGATGATGGCGAATCTCCAGGCCATCAACAACAACCGGATGCAGCTGCAGTCGGTGAACGAGGCGATCAACCGCGCCCGGGAGCGGCGGCTCCTGGTCGAGCGCCAGCTGGCCGATACCTTACCGCTTGCCACGCCGGCTCCGGTTGACGGCTCCGCGGTGCAGCTGCTTCCAAGCGAACGGCCTCTGGCTGAAGCGCGTGCGCGGCTCGAGGAGTACAAGCTCAAATACACCCCGAGTCATCCCGACTTTCGCGCGCTGGAGCGCACCATTCGGGATCTCGAGGAGCGCGTCAAGCAGGAGGCGCTATTGCCTCCTCCTCCATCTGACTCCGAGGCAACGCCCGAGCAGCTCAAATACCAGCGCGTTGCTCGCGATCTCCAATATCAGCTCGACGACATCGACCGGCAGCTGCAGGGGCATGAGAGCGAAGGCACGCGCATCCAGTCCGAGATGGCGATGTATCAGGCGCGCATCGACGCGTCACCCAGCCGAGAGTCCGAGCTCGTGGAACTCACGCGCGACTACAACACGCTTCAGGAGATCTACGCGAGTCTGCTCGAGAAGCAGGAGGACTCGAAGCTGGCGACGAATCTGGAGCGCCGTCAGATAGGCGAGCAGTTCAGGATTCTCGACCCGGCCTCGTTCCCGGAGCGGCCGGCCAACCAGCGAGAGCGGCTCATGGCAATGTTTTCGGCAGCGGCGGCCGGATTGGCTCTCGGATTTCTGCTCGTCGTGTTTCGCGAGCTGCGCGATTCGAGCTTCAAGCTCGAACACGACGTCGTTCGAACTCTCGATCTGCCGGTGCTGGCGCTGGTGCCGGCGATGACGACCGAGCGCGAGCAGAGAGCGGGGCGGTGGCGAGCGATACTCGTGAACCTCACGGGAACGGCGGCGCTGATCGGATCGGTGGCCTTTGTCGTGGTGTGGAGTCTGCGAGCGTAGCACGGCGATGTATCTCGACTTCTACGGCCTTCGCGAGCGTCCGTTCGAGCTCACCGCAAACCCGCGGTACCTTTTCATGACGCCTCACCACCGTGAGGCCCTGAGCACGCTCGAATACGGGCTGTACTCGGCCAAGGCGCTCACCCTGCTGATAGGCGAAGCGGGCACCGGGAAGACGACCCTGCTGCAGGCCGCGCTGCGGTCCGAGCGCTGCGGGAGCGTTCGCTGCATCTACATCAATAATCCTGCTCTGACGCGTCAGGAGTTCGTGGAGTTGCTGGCGCGTCGTTTCGGGCTGTCGGCGCATGTGTCGACGTCGAAGACGTCGTTGCTCGGTGAGATCGAGCGGGTGCTGCGCGAGCGTCGAGAGCACGGCGAAATCACGGCGCTCGTGGTCGATGAAGCGCAAAGCCTCACGACCGAGCTGCTCGAGGAAGTAAGGCTCCTTGGCAACATCGAAACGTCGGACGAGAAACTGTTGCCATTGATACTGGCGGGGCAGCCGGAGCTCAGTGCCCGGCTGGAGCAGCCGTCGTTGCGCCAATTGAAGCAGCGGGTGGCGCTTCGCTGTGAGCTCGGCTTCCTCCAGTTGCCGGAGACGGCCGCGTACATTGCCAGCCGAATCAAGACCGCTGGCGGAACGCCGTCCCAGTTGTTCACGCGTGAGAGCATCGCGCTCATTCACGAGTTCTCGCGCGGAATCCCGCGAACGGTCAGCGTCATCTGCGACAACGCCCTCGTGAGCGGCTTGGCTCTCGATCGTCGTCCTGTGGACCGTGGGATCGTGCTCGAGGTCTGCGAGGACTTCCGCCTCAAACCGATCGAGAGCGAAACACCCGGCCGGTTGAACGTCGCCACTCGGGAGGAGGTCCCTCGCTCGGGTGATGCGCACGAGGAGCCGAACGACCGGCAGACTCCCCAGGGAGAGAAGTCGAGGTTCCGTCGATTTGCGTCGTTCGGCAGGGAACGACTCTAGTCGCGCGAACGCGACGCGGAGAGGCTGGGAAACGAATGAGCCGGATTGATGAGGCGTTGAGACGGGCTGGAGCTGGAGGTGCGGACACGAATGCCTCCTCTGCTCTCGAGGACTCATCGTACGCAACTGCAATCGACCGGTACCCGGCGGAAGGTCCCCCCGCGCCCGATCGCGATCAGCGCACAGGCGATCGCAGTCCCAGTGAACCGCGCCGTTTCCAATTTCTCCGTGCGCTCACGCACGCGCCCGAGCGCGCACAGCTCGACTCGGATGTCAGGCTGGTGAGCTCCAATGCGCACTTCGTCGGTGTGGAGCAGTATCGCCGGCTCGCAGCGTCGCTGCACGACGCGCAGCTCGCCAACGGGTTGAAAGTCGTCACGGTGACCAGCGCGTTGCCGCGGGATGGCAAGACGCTGACGACAGTGAACCTCGCGTTGACGCTGAGCGAATCGTATTCACGTCGCGTCCTTGTAATCGACGCCGACCTCCGCCAGGCCTCCGTGCACAAGATACTCGGAATCAGCAACCGCGCGGGTCTGAACGAAGTGCTCCACGACGAAATCCGCGAGCTGCCTCTCGTGGTCGTCACGCCGAACCTGAGCGTGCTGACCTCGGGAGGCTCCCATGAAGCGCCGCTCGCCGGATTGGCGTCCGACCGGATGCGTGTCCTCCTGGACGACTGCGCATCGCGCTTCGATTGGGTCCTTCTGGACGTGCCACCGACGGGGCTGCTCGCCGATGCCCAGATCCTGGGGCATCTCACGGGTGCCGTGATCCTTGTCATCCGTGCGGGCGTCACTCCCCATGCAGTTGTGGAGCGGGCGATCACCCAGATCGGCCGGGAGTCGATCATCGGTACGGTTTTGAACGCTGTGGAGGAGCCGGCGACAGGGCAGGGCAAGTACTACCGGAACTATCGAGGCGATCAGACGTAGCGCCCGCGTTTTGGGCGCGGCCACAAATTCAGCACTCGACGGGAAGTCTGAGACGCCGTCGCCGCATTGGTACAGGCGGCAGTTGCTGCGAAACGATAGACGGCAAGATAGTGGCGGTCGAAGCGGTTGGATTCCGGCCTGAAGACCTCGTGCTCCGTGAGGGGACGATGTGGCGACTCACGGGGGACGACGTCTTAGAGAGCCGACAGATCGTCCCTGACCCTGTAAGTCAGAGGGCGAAGCACTATCCAACGTCCGTACGGTAGGAGAGGCAAATTCTGCATAAGCGTGGACTATACGTCCGCAGAAATCTGCAATTTTTTGAACTGGCTGGACGTACTGAGTAGTTACGAACTTGTATTGACCGCAAACTATTGCAGAAACGACGATTATGTTGTTCGACAGATAGTGCAATTTGTGTGACAGTATGGCGAATCGTTTGCAGGAACGGGAAAGCCGCTTCCCCCACCGTGTGGGCGTCGGGCGTGCCTGTCGCACGCTCGGTGAAGGCGCGATCTGGCAGGCGGCAGTTTGAGACGGGCACTCGATGGCGTTGCGTTCACATCTCTTGTTTTCCTCCAGCAGCCATATGGCTGCTCTCCTGACGAGCGGCTTCGATCTCAGGGGCCGGATCAGTGAGGTCTACGATCAAGAGGCCTTTCGGCACATGCTGGCAATCGAAAGGAAGCGGGCCCGCTTCGCGAAAACTACTATTCTGTTCCTCAGCGTCCGTATCACGGATGAGGCTGGATCCGGTGTCAAGATTTCACGCACGATCGCGCGGATCCTCTTTGCCGGGTTGGGTCACTGCTTTCGGGAGGTTGATTTTGTTGGCTGGCTTCGCCAGGGGCGTGTGGCAGGTGCCGTTCTTGCTCAGGGCCCTGTCGCGCCGGGCGACGACGTTTTGCCGCGTATCGTGGAGAGGGTGAGCCACCTTCTCAGTCGACGGGTGCCGCTGGCAGCAGCGCAACGCTTGGACGTTCGCGTCATTCGACTTGGTCGGGGAGGGGCGTAATGGAAATGGTCACCCGATTGTTCCCGAGGCTCCTTCCCTCAGCAACATCTGTCTCCGGCGGAGGAGGAGTCGAAAAGATCAACGGTGCGAGCGTGGGGTCGCGCACGAGTTGCCCGATGGGCGAGCAATTGTTCCGCGACGTTCTCATCCGGGAATGGAAGCGGGCGTACCGCTTCGAGCAGGCCTTTGCGTTGGTGCTCGTCGAAGGTCCAGCCAAGCAATCGATTCCTTGGTCGACAGTCCTGGATGTCGTGTCGGGTCAGACACACGAAACAGATGTCCTCGGATGGTTTACAAAAGAGCGGGTCCTCGGCCTGCTTCGTCCATGTGGCGATGCGTCGAGCTTGGCGACCGTTCGTGATTTCGAGCGGCATGTGCGGCAGCAACTGAGCGAGCGACTCGATCCCAACGTCGCCGCATCGCTGTCGGTTGGTGTGCACGTCTCTCTCACGGGGCCGTTGTCAGGAGCGTCAGTGGCGGACCCGGTGTTCGTCGAACTCCGGGATGGCCGTCGCCAGTCGCGGGTGCGGGCCGCGGTCAAGCGCGGGCTCGACCTGGTGGGCAGCTTCGCACTGCTCGTCGCGTTATTGCCGCTGTTCGCGCTCATCGCCGTGCTGGTGAAGCTGACGTCGGCGGGTCCCGTTTTCTTCCGCCAGGTCAGGGTCGGCGCGTATGGAGTGCCGTTCACGATGTTGAAGTTCCGAACGATGGGGGTCGATGTCGACGATTGCTTGCACCAGCGGTTCGTCACCCATTTCATCAAAGCCGGCGCCAGTGCTGCGCCGACCGACGGAAGCGGGCTTTTCAAGATCGTCAACGACCCCCGCGTCACGTTAGTGGGCCGGATCCTCCGGAAGACGAGCCTCGATGAACTGCCCCAGCTTTGGAACGTCATCCGGGGCGACATGTCGCTCGTCGGACCACGGCCCCCGCTGGCCTACGAAGTGGAACAGTACAAACGATGGCATTATCGCCGCGTCCTCGAGGCCAAGCCGGGGATCACCGGTTTGTGGCAGGTGACGGGGCGAAGCCGTACGAGCTTCGACGATATGGTGCGTCTGGACCTCCGGTACGTGCAGACTCAGTCAGCATGGACTGACATCAAGATCCTACTGGCCACGCCGCGCGCAGTGATATCCGGCAAGGGCGCGTGCTGAACGCACGCAAGTCAGTCCCGCTTTCCACATCTGCGCTGAACTGCTTATGAGCACGATCGGTGTTCCTGTTCCGGATACGATGTCCGCCCAACCACCTGAGCCGCGAGTCGAGCACACGACGAACCTCGTCCGCATCGGCGTCATCGGCTACGGGTATTGGGGCCCCAACGTCACCCGGAACCTGACCGGGCTTGAGCGCTGCCAGGTCAGCGCCATCTGCGATCGCACCCCCGCCGCCCTCAAGCGGGCTAGCCGGCTGTATCCAGGAATCCACCTCACGAGCGACGCGGCCGACGTGCTGAACTCCACGGAGATCGATGCCGTTGCCGTCGTCACACCAGTGTGGACGCATTTCGAGATTGCACGGGCGGCGCTCGAGAATGGCAAACACGTATTCGTCGAGAAGCCGTTCACCTCCACTGTCCAGCAGGCGGAACAGCTGATCGAACTCGCGGAACGGAAGAATCTACAGATCATGGTGGACCATACCTTCCTCTTCGGAGGGGCGGTCCGGAAAATCCGGGAGCTGGTCGAGAACGGGACGCTGGGACCGCTTTACTACTTCGATTCGACTCGCGTGAATCTGGGTCTCTTCCAGCACGACGTGAGTGTGGTGTGGGACCTGGCGCCCCACGATCTCTCGATCATGGACCACATTCTGCAAGTGAAGCCCGATGGTGTCGTCGCGACCGGCGGCAGTCACTTGAACAACCTCGCCGACATGGCGTTCATCACGGTGTACTTCCCTGGAAATCTGATCGCCCACATCAACGTCAACTGGCTCTCTCCAGTGAAAATCCGCACCACACTCATTGGCGGCAAGGACAAGATGCTCGTGTGGAATGATCTGGAACCGGACGAGAAAATCCGCGTGTACGACAAGGGCGTCGACCTCACCAACGGCCAGGGAGTATACGACCTGCTCGTGAGCTACCGTTCGGGTGACGTGTGGTCGCCGAAGGTGGATGGCACTGAGGCCCTGAACCGCGAGCTCGAGTACTTCCTCGACTGCGTCATGTCCGGCACGGCGCCAGTCAACGACGGTCACGCGGGTCTTCGAGTCGTGCGGTTGCTCGAAGCCGCCGATCAGTCGCTGAAAGAGCGCGGGCGGATCGTCCCTCTCTGAGTGCCTACCGGACGCACGTCCGCCGGCCAGGAAACAGTCTGAACAAGAACTCCATGTTGCCCGCGCTTTCGCCTGAAGCGCCTTCTGCTGGTGCACGTCCGTCCGCCCTCTCCGCGAGCACTGCAGCACTCCTCGACTACTTTCGGTGCCCGGACGACTTCGCGGCCGTCGAGGCATCACCAAACCTGTCTGTCGATCTGGGCTACTTCGCATTCGGAGGCGCAACCTGCTTCGGGCGACTCGGGCACGGCCGTCCGGCGCGCCAGCCCTCCGCGTCTCTCGCCGAGGTCGGCGCCCATGCGTCTATGCGGAACTGCGTCCTGGAACTGCCGTTCGATCTTGCCGAAGTCGTCACGAACCTGCGTGAGGAGCGATACTCCCTTCCGCCGGATGGATGGCTCCAGAAATTGCTGGGTAGTGCGCCGGCGCGCTCTGTCTACTACCTTCTTCGGCCGCTTCTCACCGTGCCCGTGCGGAAGCACCTTCAGCGCCTTCGGTTGAGCGACTGGGATTCGATTCCGTTCCCTAAGTGGCCGATAGACGACAGCGTCGACGAAATATTCCGGACAACAATGCGGCTGCTTCTGAAGCGATCGGGTCGTCTGGAGATTCCGTTCATCTGGTTCTGGCCCGAAGGCGCAGCCGGATGCGCCATGATGACTCACGACGTGGAATCGGGCGCGGGACGGGCGTTCTGTTTGGAGCTGGCGGCGCTCGACGAGTCCTACGACATCCGCTCGGCGTTCCAGATGATTCCGAGCCATCCACTGGAGGCGTGGCTCGTTGCCGACCTGAGGCGCCGCGGCTTCGAGGTCAACCTGCACGACCTCGAGCACGATGGCCGGTTGTTCGAAGACCGTCAGAAGTTCGAGCAGCGGGCAGCAGAGATCAACCACTTCGCCCGCCATTTCCAGTGCGGCGGTTTCCGCTCGGGAGCGATGTACCGCGAGCAGACCTGGTTTGATACGTTCGAATTCTCTTACGACATGTCTGTTCCAAACGCGGCGCACCTGGAGCCGCAGCGGGGCGGATGTTGTACGGTCATGCCGTACTTCAATCGGGGGATCCTCGAGCTGCCCCTCACGACGACGCAGGACTACTCGCTGTTTCACATTCTGGGCGATTACTCCGTCGATCGGTGGAAGGCGCAGACCGATACGCTCCTTTCGAAACACGGTCTGATCAGCTTCATCGCTCACCCCGATTACCTGACCGAGCCGCGCGCACGTGCGGTATACGTGGAGCTGCTGGAATATCTCGTGCGCGTCCGATCGGAACGACACCTCTGGATCGCGCTCCCGGGGCAGGTGAACGACTGGTGGCGGGCGCGGCGGGAGATGAGGCTGGTGCGGACCGGTGCTTCGTGGCGGATCGAGGGTCCGCAGAGCGATCGCGCGCGGATCGCGTACGCGCGCCTCGACGGCGACACTGTTGAGTATCGTGTCGCGGGCGCTGATACCGTCAACCAGTAGTGCACCGTGCGAATGCGGCAGACTGCAGAGGGAGTCGACCCGTTTGCGTCTGACGTCTGCATTGTGAATTGCGCCGTTCATCGATGACGATTGCGGGCCGGACGGTTCTTTTTGCGGGCTGCTCCGCGATCGCGGCGCTGGTCGAGGCGCCGCTCATGTGGACGCTGTTCGAGTTCTCTCGAACGAATGGGACCGCCTCATACATCCTGCTGATGCCGCTGGTGGCTATGGTCCTCGCATATCAGGAGCGCGACGTCATTTTCGCCGACGTGCGAACCGACTGGCGTCTCGGTCTGCCCCTCGTTCTAGCGGGAATGGCGATGATGATCGCTCCGTCGGTCCGAGCGGCGCAGGCATCTGGCGACCTGTCAGCGCCTGCGGCAGCGCTGGTCGCGGTATGGATTGGTGCGTTCGTGCTCGTCTACGGCCGCCGTGCCGCCAGGCGTGCGGCGTTTCCCCTTCTGTTTCTGGCCTGCACGGTCCCGATCCCGGCGCCGTGGCTCGCTGCGGCGGTCCAGGTGTTGAAGGACGGATCGACCGAGGCAGTGGCGCTCCTCTTCAGCGCGACCGGGAGCGTCCATCACCGCGACGGGTACATCTTCTCGCTCCCGGGCGTCGTCATTGAAATCGCCGATGAGTGCAGCGGAATTCGATCGAGCATCGGCCTTCTGCTCACGAGCCTCCTCGCGGGTCATCTCTTCCTGCAGAAGGGATGGACCAGGACTGCGCTGATCGCGGCGGTGCTCCCGATGGCGATTCTCAAGAACGCGATACGGATCGTCGCCCTTACGCTGCTCTCTGTCCATGTGGACCCGGGATTTCTGACGGGACAGCTGCACCACGAAGGCGGGGTCGTGTTCTTCCTGCTCGCGCTGGCGCTGATGACGCCGATTCTCCTGCTGTTGCGGGGTGTCGAGTCGCCGCGCCCGTGGGTGCCCCGCGCCCGCGCGGTGTGAAGCGCGCGTGTGCCCTCGACTGTTTACCGGATCGATCCGTTGACAGACCCGCGGTGGGCGTTGTTGGTGGCACGCCACCCACACGCCTCGGTGTTCCACACGCCTGCTTGGCTGGTGGCGTTGCAACGGACCTATGGATACAGACCTGTCGTCTTCTCCACGTCCCGGTCCGATGCGCCGCTGCGCTCAGGAGTTCTGTTCTGCGAAATCCGGAGCTGGCTGACAGGCTGTCGGCTGGTGTCGCTGCCGTTCTCCGATCATTGCGATCCGCTGGCGGACGACTCGCAGCAGGTGCGCAACATTCTCGACCACGTCGCAGCGGCGCGGCAGGAGCACCGGTGGCGCTACGTCGAGTTCCGTCCGATCGCGACAGACGATGCAGACAGCACATCCTTCACCGTCTCGGCCGAGTATCTGTTCCACGTGTTGCCATTAGACCGCAACCCGGAGGAGCTCTTCCGCCGGTTCCACAAGAGCTCGACACAGCGAAAAATTCTCAGGGCGCAGCGCGAGGGGCTTACATGCGAAGCCGGCCGCGACGCGCGCCTGCTCCGGCAATTCTACGGGCTCCTCGTCGTCACGCGCCAACGCCACGGCCTTCCGCCGCAGCCGTTCACATGGTTCGAAAACCTTGCCGACGGCTTCGGCGATGCGATGACCGTGCGGATCGCGAGTCACCAAGGCCGACCTATGGCAGGCATGATCACGCTCCGTCATGGCACGACGACGGTCTACAAGTACGGCGGATCGGAGGTCGCAGGGCATCCGCTGGGCGCCATGCACCTGCTCTTCTGGAACACGATCCAGGAGGCGTGCGTCGGCGGAGGCACGCACATGGACCTGGGGCGTACCGACATGGAGGATGCGGGTCTTGCGCGATTCAAGGAGCGCTGGGGCGCAGGTCGTACGACTCTCCGGTACTGGCGATCCCCCAGCCGGCCGAGCGCGGGAGCTCGTGCTCGCGATCGGTTGGCACGGTGGGGCGCCGACCGGGCCCCGCACTCCGTGCGTGCCGCGGTCGGCAGAGCGCTGTACCGGCATTTTGGCTGACTGCCGGCGCGGCAGGTTCGTTGTGGTCGCCACAGCCGAATGAATGTGGGGAACTGAAGGCATGAGCAGTTTGCGGTTTGCCTTGATTGGTTGCGGAAACATTGCGCGGAAACATGCGCACGCGCTGCAGAAGCACGTGGAGGGAGCGGAGATCGGCGCCTTCGTGGATCTGGATTTGTCACGGGCACGGGAGTTCTCGGCCACATACGGCGCCCCGGCGTTCGGCAGCGTTGGCGAGCTGATGCAGGCAGTGGGCGACACGATCGACGTGTTCTCCGTGCTCACGCCGAGTGGTGCTCATTGTACCAACGTTCTGGATCTGGTCGAGTACGGACGGCCGATTGTCGTCGAGAAGCCGCTGGCGCTGCGCCTGGAAGATGCCGACCGAATGATCGAGGCCTGCGATGCCCATGGCATCAAACTCTTCGTCGTGCATCAGAACCGCTATAACCCGCCGGTCGTCAGGGCCCGGGAAGCCCTCGAGCAGGGGCGGTTCGGGCGCCTGGTGATGGGCACGGTGCGCCTGCGATGGACGCGCGATCAGGCCTATTACGACTCGGAATCGTGGCGCGGTACATGGGCGCACGACGGCGGGGTGTTCATGAATCAGGCTGTGCACCACATCGACATGTTGACGTGGTTCATGGGCGGCGTGGAGTCGCTTCGCAGCATGGCCACCACTCGTCTCGTGAAGATCGAGTGCGAGGACACTGGCGTCGCCCTGATCCGGTTCAACTCCGGTGCGCTCGGCATCCTCGAGGCCACGACGGCGACCCGGCCGAAGGACCTGGAAGGCTCGATCAGCATTCTCGGCGAGAAGGGGAGTGTGGTGATCGGCGGGTTCTTCATGAACGAGCTGCTGACGTGGAATTTCGAGGACAAGCAACCGATCGATGATCTGGTGTTCGAACGCTTCGGACGCAATCCTCCGGACTTCGGCTACAACCTCGGCGAGTATCTGCGCGGCGTGGTCACATCGCTGCAAACCAAGAAGGCAGCGCTCGTCGACGGTCTCGAGGGGCGAAAGTCGCTGGAGTTGATCACGGCGATCTACGAGTCGATCGAGACCAACAGCGACGTGCAGCTCCGGTTCCGGCCGAAGAAGTGCCGGCTCGGGGTGGCATCGTGACGACGGTGTCCATCTTGTCGCCACACGACACAGTCCTAGTGACTGGTTCGAGCGGCTTCATCGGTTCCAAGGTTGTCGAGACACTGCTCGGCCGCGGGCTCACCAACATCCGCTGCCTCGTTCGTTCGTCGAGTCGGCTCGGTCGCCTCGAGAGCGTGCTCGACAGGTGCGGTCGCGACGGCGTGGAGATCGTTGCCGGCGATCTCACCTCACCTGACGCCTGCACGGCGGCGGCACGGGGCGTGTCCGTCGTTTATCATCTCGCCGCCGGAATGGAGAAGTCGTTTGCGGGCGCTTTTCTCAACTCTGCCCTGGCAACTCGCAACCTCATTGAGAGCTTCCTGCAGTTCGGTAACCCGAAGCGGTTCGTGAACGTCAGCTCGTTTGCCGTGTATTCCAACCTCGCGGCGAAGGGCGTCTCGCTCATTGACGAACGCTGCCCATTGGAAGATGCGCCCCAGGAGCGGTATGACGCGTATGGATTCGGCAAGCTGAAGCAAGAGCAAGTTGTCAGGTCCTACGGCGACCGCGCGCTTAGCTTCGTGATTCTCCGGCCCGGTGCCGTGTTCGGTCCTGGCAAGAAGGAACTGAGCGGCCGGATCGGTATCGATACCTTCGGGTTCTTCATCCAGATCGGCGGATCGCACCTGGTGCCTCTCACATACGTGGACAACTGCGCCGAAGCGATCGTGCTCGCTGGCCTCGTCCCCGGAGTCGACGGCGAAGTCTTCAATGTCGTCGACGACGAGCTGCCGACGGCCAGACAGTTCCTGAAGGCGTATCGCCGGCGCGCCGGCCGATTTCGCTGCGTTCGGATTCCCTACTGGCTGGGGTACCGCCTGTGCTCGTTGTGGGAGGAGTACTCACGCCGGTCCGAAGGTCAGCTTCCTCCTGTCTTCAATCGCCGCCGATGTGCGGCCGAATGGAAGCGCTGCCAGTTCTCGAACCGGAAGCTCAAGGAGCGGCTCGGCTGGACGCCGCGTGTGGGAATGGACGCGGCGATATCGGCATTTCTCGGTCAATTCGGAACGGCTGGCAACGCCGCAGCCAAGTAGATGCTGTCACAGTAAATGCTGAGAGTCGCCATAGTTGGTTGCGGCAAGATTGCCGACCTGCACGTGCAGGCGATTCGCCGGATCCCCGATTCCGAGATCGTTGCGGTCTGCGATCGGGACCGTCTCATGGCGCAGCAGCTCGCCGAGCGGTTTCGAATCCCGGCGGCCTTCGACGATCTTCAGCAGACGCTGGCGGCGTCGTCGCCCGACGTCGTACACATCACGACGCCGCCGCAGAGTCACTATTCCCTTGCCCGCGACTGCGTGCATGCGGGAGTCCACGTCTACCTCGAGAAGCCGTTTACGGTTACTGCCGCCGAGACCGAGACGCTGATCGCGCTTGCGGAGGCTTCTAGCGTCAAGATCACAGCCGGCCACAACTACCAGTTCACGCTGGAGATGCGAGACATGCGGCGCCGCGTCGCAGAAGGGTACCTGGGTGGCCGGCCGGTTCATCTCGAGAGCTACTGGTCCTACGACCTGGACGACCTGAGTTACGCCGGCCCGGTGCTGGCGAGCCGCACGCACTGGGTGCGGCAGCTCCCGGGGCAGCTGTTCCACAACATCGTCAGCCACGGTCTTGCAAGGCTCGCAGAATTTCTCGACGACGAGATCACTGACGTGATCGCGACCGCGCACCAGAGCCCGCGGCTTCGCAGTCTCGGTGGCGCCGAGGTGCTCGACGAGCTTCGCGTGCTCATCCGCGACAGCAACGGGACGACAGCGACATTCTGTTTCTCGACGGGGATATCCCCAGGTTTGAATCAGTTCCGCGTCTGCGGACCGGTCAACTCGCTGGTCGTCGATCAGCGGAGCGGCAGTCTCGTTCTTCACCCGAAGCGTGCGCACAAGAGCTATCTCACCTACTTCGTGCCCCCGATCCTTTCCGCGCGCGAGCATCTGAGGAACGGGCGGCTGAACGTTGCCAGGTTCCTCAGCCGCGAGTTGCACCAGGACTTCGGTATCAAGGAATTGATCGACCAGTTCTACCGCAGCATTCGGGGCAGCGGCCCGTTACCGATCCCGTACCGCGAAATCATTCTGACGTCGCGTCTCATGGAGGCGATCTTCACGCAGATTTCTGTCCCTCAGCCGTGCGCCATGGCCACATCACTGCGAGGATGAACTTCACACATGCCGACACTCGATGCCAACATAACCGTTCCCTTCGTCGACCTGAAGAGTCAGTACGAGTCGATCCGCTCCGAGATCGACGCCGCCATTGCCGCCGTCATCGGAGAGACGGCGTTTGTCGGCGGCCGCTTCGTGAAGGAATTCGAGCAGGCGTTCGCTAGGTACTGCAGCGCGCGCCACTGCGTCGGTGTGGCCAATGGCACAGACGCGCTCTTCATCGCGTTGAAGGCTCTTGGCATCGGGCCTGGCGACGAGGTGATCACGGTCGCCAACAGCTTTATCGCGACGTCAGAGGCGATTCGCATGGCCGGCGCGCAGGTCGTGTTCGTCGACATCGACCCGGCGACCTATAACATCGACGTGGCGCGCATCGAGGAGAAGATCACGCCGAAGACCAAGGCGATCATCCCCGTACATCTGTACGGCCAGCCCGCAGACATGGATCCGATCCTGGCGCTGGCGCGCACGCACGGACTGCGCGTGGTGGGGGACGCGGCGCAGGCGCATGGCGCCATGTACCGGCAGAGACCGGTTGCCACACTTGGCGACATTACGTGTTTCAGCTTTTACCCCGGGAAGAACCTCGGGGCCTACGGCGACGGCGGCGCACTGGTTACCGACAATGAGGAATGGGCTGTCCGGGCGCGCATGCTCGCCAATCACGGACGGACGCAGAAGTACGACCACGACTTCGAGGGCGTGAACAGCCGGTTGGACGGTTTGCAGGCCGCGATCCTGAATGTCAAGCTGCGGTATCTCGACGAGTGGACGGAGAAGCGCCGGGCGGTGGCCCGCCGCTATGACACCGCCCTCCAGGGCCTAGGACTGACGACGCCCATCGAACTCGACGACGTCTGGGCCGTTTATCACCTTTATGTCGTGCGAGTCCCGGACGGGCGCCGCGAAAAGCTGCAGAAGGTCCTGGCGGCGGCCGGGATCAACACGGGCATTCACTACCCAATCCCTCTCCCTTATCTGAACGCCTATCGGCACCTCGGTTACACGCCGAAAGACTTTCCGCAGTCGCTGCAGGTGTCAAGCGAGATCCTGTCTCTGCCGATGTTTCCCGAGCTGACAGGAGAGCAGGTGGGGCAAGTAGCGCGCGCAATCTCGGAGGCGCTATAGGGCGCCGGCATGCCGGGTCCCCGACCTCCGTAGTCGGCAAATCGAGCGCTTGTCGGTAAATCGGGCGGGGTCGCAATGGGTTCCAACGGCAGGTCGCAAGTTCGTAAGATCCGTACAAATCCGAAACTAGCGAGTTAAATTTGCGGTATCGTGCAGGTCGCGATGTCGAATCCCGGAACGCTCGTGCGGCCTTTTCCGGACTGACGTCACCGGAATCTTGGCGGGCAGTGTTCTTGCAGTGTCGAGTTGCCGTCCATCGCTTCATCAGACGGGTATCAACGACAAATGACGAATACAGCACGACTCTGTTTTTTTGGGTGGCGGAAGCCCGCTTCCGTCCTTCAGGCCGGTGACGCCGCAGCCGCCCGCATCTCGCCGCTGGCCCGCTTGGTAGCGCTCGCGATTCTGCTCTGGTCCAGTGCGCCGGCCGACGCCGCCACGCACACGGCGAACTCATGCAACGCCGGCGATGTTCAGGCGAAAGTGAATGCAGCGAGAGACGGCGACGTGGTCGTCATCCCGAACGGCTCCTGTACGTGGACGGCTTCGAGCTTCGTCACCATCTCGGGGAAAGGAATCCATCTCCGTGGGGCCAACAAAGGAGCGGTCGTCATCACGACGGCGGCTGGAACCAACACGGCGATCCTCAGAATCACCGAAGATGCGACCCATCACGTGGAGGTCAGTCAGCTCTCGTTCCGCGAGACGCAAAATGACTTCTACGTGATGACCGTGTCGGGAGTGACAAACGGGAAACCGGTGCTCATCCACGACAACTCGTTTGGTGGACACAGCAGCGTCCGCGGAATGCGGTTCTTCGTGTCTCGGGGTGTAGTCTACAGAAACGTTACTCAGTCGCAGCATCCAAGGACTTCGTACAACAACCGACAGTTCTTCTCGTGCAAGGCGTCCGGTAACGCCTGGGGCGCGCCACCTGTCTACGGCGCGAGCGACACGACCGGCACGAGCAACGTGTACGTCGAGGACAACCAGATCATCAATGTGCAGGAAGCGATCGATATCGACGACAATTGCCGCGGGGTCATTCGCTACAACACTTTCAGCGACGCCATTGCAGGCACCCACGGGGCTGACACAAGCCCGTCTGGCGTCCGTCACTTCGAGATCTACAACAACACGTTCACGTTTGCGGGCCACTCGATGGTCAACCAGTGGGTATTCCTTCGCGGCGGCTCTGGCGTCGTTGTCGATAATGTCTTGCGGGATATCCCCGGCAAGCCTGAGATCGTCATGCAGGTGCAGAACCTGCGGCGACGTGCAGGACCGTACGCCTGTTGGGACAGGGGGTGGCCGGCACCGCACCAGGTGGGTCAGGGCTCAGGGGGGGTTGTGGAGGGCGTTTACATCTGGAACAACAGCGGTGGCGGGGAGTCATCGCCGAGGTTACAGAACTTCTCCCCCGATGAGTGCAGCGGGGGTGCGGACATCAACGTCCATGTGCAGCACGGGCGCGATTTCTTTGTCGGCGCACCGAAGCCTGGCTATAGCAAGTATCGCTATCCCCACCCGATGCGATCTTCGGGTGGGACGCCTGACGACGGTGGCAGCAGTGACGCTGCGTCTTCGCCGAGGGCACCGCTTAACCTTCGCGTCATCTCCTCTTAGCGCGGAGTCGAAATAAAACGTCGGCGAGTGGGCAATCGCGTCCTCGAAGGGATCATCACCAATACGAAGTATCTGCTGACGCTCGCCGGGGCTCGCCTGCCGGAGCGTTGCTTCTCCCAGGCGCATGCCGCAGCCAATTACCTGATCATCGGCCGCTGGATGCGCGATCACGGGTTCGAGCCGGCCTCCCGGCTCCGTGATCGCTGGGAAGTGTTCGACACCGTCGCGGCGCGCGTGCGAGATCGACACGTTCTCTACCTCGAGTTTGGGGTGTTCGAGGGTGCCAGCATCAGATACTGGGCGTCGCAGCTCCACCACCCCGAGACGCGGCTGCACGGCTTCGACAGCTTCGAGGGACTGCCAGAAACCTGGGGCCCGCACATGCCGGGTCACTTCACAACCGGCGGGCGGATTCCTGCCGTCGACGACCCCCGGGTGAGCTTCTTGAAGGGGTGGTTCGACGACGTGCTGCCCGGCTACAATCCGCCGCCGCACGATGTGCTGGTCATCGTCATGGACGCCGACCTATACTCGTCGACACGGTTCGTTCTGAAGCAGATGCGTCCGCACATCAGGCCGGGCACGTTCATCTACTTCGACGAAATGAACCACGTCGAGCACGAGCCGAAGGCGTTCGAGGAATTCATGCAAGAAACGTCGTTGCGTTTCAGGCTCGTCTGCACGGACCGCACGCTGGCGTTCACGTTTTTCGAATGCATCGCTGATTAGGGTTATCCAGCGGGGCACGTACGTGACCCGTCGCCCCGCCACGGTGGCAAATGCCTCCGCCGCTAGCACTGCTCATCACCGTCGTCTTCTCGGGCTTCATGCTCTGGCGCGACGCCCATCGTGCGCCCGCAGTTAGCTCCGCACTCTGGCTTCCGGTCATTTGGATTTTTATCATCAGCTCCCGGGCTGTCTCGTCCTGGCTCGGCATTCTCGGTCTTCCAGTTGGTGGCGCCGTGTCGCTCGAGGACGGCAGCCCGCTCGATGCGGCTGTGTTCGTGCTGCTGATCACGCTTGGCGTCCTGGTGCTGATCCGGCGGCGATTCTCACCTACGGCATTCATGACCGCAAACGTCGTGCTGACGGTGTTCCTGATCTACTGCGCGCTTGCGATCACGTGGTCGGACTTCCCGTTCGTGGCGTTCAAGCGGTGGATCAAGACTCTCGGGCAACCGGTCATGGTCCTGATTATTCTGACAGAGCCGGATCGGGCCGAGGCGCTGCGGCGCGTCATGAAGAGAGCGGCCCTTGTGCTGATGCCGCTGTCCATTCTCTTCATCAAGTACTACCCCCAGCTTGGCCGAGCCTTCGACTCATGGACCGGGTTGCCTGAGAACCGCGGGGTCGCCATGACGAAGAACACGCTCGGTTACATGTGCCTCGTCTTCGGTCTGTTCTTCGTCTGGAACCTGCTGGTTTCCCGGCGACTCGAGGATTCGCGCCGCAGGCGGGAGGAAATCGGCATTACCCTGTTCTGCCTCTGGATGACATGGTGGCTGGTGTCCGCGTCAAATAGCGCGACGGCCCTCGTGTGCCTCATTATCGGAATCAGCACGATGGCAATCCTCGGTTCGCCATTGGTGAGCAAGCGCTACTTCGGTACGTATGTGATCGCGGCTTTGCTCTTTGCCGTCGTCGCCGAGGCCGGTTTCGGCATTCACGACTTGACAATTCGCGCTCTCGGCCGTAACCCGACGCTGACTACTCGTACTGAGATGTGGCCAGACCTGCTATCGGTACCAATCAATCCACTACTTGGCGCTGGGTTCGATAGCTTCTGGCTAGGAGAGCGACGGGAGTTCATCTGGTCGCGATGGGATTTCCGTCCCAACCAGGCGCACAACGGCTACCTGGAAACCTATCTCAACCTCGGGTGGGTAGGGGTCGCTCTGCTGCTAATCCTGCTGTTCGCCACGTACCGCAAGATTCGGGGCGAGTTGCTGACGGACTTCGACTTCGGCCGTTTTGGGATGGGCATGCTGTTCGCAATGATCGCGTACAACTACACGGAGGCGGCCTTCAGGGGACTGCATCCTATCTGGACGATGTTCTTTCTGATTTCGATCGACTATGTCGGCCAGTCACCTCAGAAGGCGCATGTGGCCGCGCCGCAGGACAGGCCGTCGCCGATGTTCAAGCCGACGGGAAGAGGTGGTCGCGGCGACCGATCGCGTCCCGCTTCCGGTAGCGGGCCACCTCCAAAGGTGATTGGAGTACCCACATTGAACCCATCGTGGCGGGGCCCCGCCAATCCAGTCGGGAGGCGCTCCGCCCGAGCACAGGGGTGACCTCAGCGTTAGTGAGTCCGGAGTCGGTGCACTTCCATCGCGCCGAGCAAATGCACATTGGAAGGATTCTCGGCGGGCCGCTCGGATTCTGCCACAGAGTACGAGCGTCTCAAGCAAGCGCAAGGGTGAAGGTGACATGAACGCGAGTGTTGAAACGGTCAAAGATTTCTGGAACGAGAGTCCCTGTCAGGCTCACTTGTCCCAGGCCGAGGATCGCAGGGAGTACTTTGCGGAGATAACCCGAAAGCGGTTCGGCGGTCGCGAGTGGCACGTGCCGCACGTCGCCGCCTTTCACGCCTTTCGGGACAAGGACATCCTCGAACTGGGCTGCGGAATCGCGACCGACGGCCTGGAGTTTGCGAAGAACGGTGCCCGCTACGTCGGTGTCGACCTGACGCCCCACGGGATCGAACTCGCCGAGGAGCGCTTCCGCCTGTTCGGCGTGTCTGGCCAGTTCCGTGTCGCGAATGCCGAGGACCGGATCCCGTTCCCGGATGCATCCTTCGATCACGTATACAGCTTCGGCGTGATTCACCATTCTCCCGCGCCCGAGAAGATCGTGAAGGAGCTTCACCGGGTGCTGAGGCCGGGCGGCACCATCACTGTGATGCTCTACAACCGGACGTCGATCAACTACTACATCGAGATCATGTTCCTGCGAAAGCTGTTCCGATGGATTCTCCTTCCGAGGCCGATGCCTCGAATCGTCGCGGCGATCACCGGGTTCCATCGCTGGAAGCTGGAGGGGCACCGCGAGCGGTTGATCAAGAAGGGCAGGATGACGCACGACGAGTGGGTCAGCATGAACACAGATGGCCCTTTCTGCCCGCTGGCGCGCGTGTATGGCTATGGCGAAGCAGCCGCGCTGTTCAAGGATTTCACGCGCGTACGCCAGGAGGTGTGGGAGTTCAACATTGACCACTGGCCGTTCGTGAGAAGGCTCATCCCGCAGTCTGTGGAACGAAGCATCGGACGGCGCGTCGGCTGGCATCGCATGATCTACGGTTACAAGGGCTAGGGAAGCGGCAGTGGCAATGTCGGATCTCCGCATCGGTTTGCTCTCGCATTTCAATACGCTCAATTTGGCGGCCTGCCTCGAAAAGGTCTCAGGCCCAGCCCGCCTGAAATCCGTACAGGCGCCCGCCGGCGAGCCGGGCGCAGTGTTGCTCGATCCGTCGGCGGACTTCTGGTCCGCCGGGCTCGATGTGATCGTCGTCTGGACGCTCCCGCAATTAGCCGTCCCTGCATTTCAGAAGGCCCTTCGTCACCAGGAGTTTTCCGTCGAGGAACTGCTGGCCGATGTCGACGCGTTCGTCGCAATGCTCGACAGGGTCCCCGAGAGCGTGAGGAACATCCTTGTACCATCGTGGGTCTCTCCTGATCCGGGCCGTGGCCTCGGACCGCTCGATCTGATGAGCGATGCCGGCGTGACGAATGCGTTGATGCGCATGAACCTGAGGCTCGCGGAGTGCTGCCGGGGCGAGCGACGGATCACTCTGCTCGACAGCCAACGCTGGCTCCAGGCCGCAGGGCCATCTGCCTACCACGCACGGCTCTGGTACATGTCGAAGACACCTTTTCACAATCGCGTCTTCCAGGAAGCGGCCCACGATATCGCCTCGACTCTCGCCGGCATCAACGGCCGGAGCAGGAAAGTGGTGATCCTGGATCTGGACAACACACTATGGGGAGGAGTGGTCGGCGACGATGGCGTCGAGCGGTTGCGGCTGGGTGGTCATGATGCCGCCGGCGAGGCGTTCGCCGATTTCCAGCGCGCTCTGCAGAACTTGAGCAACCGCGGTGTGCTGCTGGCGATCGTCAGCAAGAACGAAGAAGCGGTGGCGCTCGACGCGTTTCGCACGCACCCGGAAATGGTTCTCCGCCTGAAAGACTTCGCGGCCTGGCGGATCAACTGGGGCGACAAGGCAGCGAATATTGCCGAGCTCATGAAGGAGCTGAATCTCGGCCTCGACTCCGCCGTGTTCCTCGACGACAGCCCGTTCGAACGTGCGCGCGTGAAGGAGGCATTGCCCCAGGTGCTGGTCCCCGAGCTCCCGGCCGACCCGATGCTGTACCCCGCGTTTCTTGGCGGTCTGCGCTACTTCGATAACCCGTACATCAGCGACGAGGACCGCGCCCGTTCCGCGATGTACGTCGCCGAGCGCGAGCGCTCGGCCGCGAAGGCGAACGTCGGCTCGCTCGATGACTGGCTCGCGATGCTCGACTTGCGCGTTGTTCCGGAGCCGCTGAACGAAGCCAACCTCGAACGCGCGACGCAGTTGCTCAACAAGACGAACCAGATGAACCTCAGCACGCGTCGATTGACCGCAGCCGAACTGCTCGCCTGGTCGCGCGCCACGGGGCGCACGTTCTGGACGTTTCGCGTGTCGGACAGGTTTGGCGACTATGGTCTATCCGGCCTGAGCAGCCTCGCGATCGAGGGAGAGCGTGGCCGGCTCGTCGATTTCGTCCTCAGTTGCCGGGTGATGGGTCGTGGCGTCGAGGACGCGATGCTCCGGACGGTGGCGAAACACGCAGGCGAGGCAGCTTGCACCGAGCTCTTTGGCGAGCTGATTCCAACGGCGAAGAATCAGCCGTGTGCGACGTGGCTCGCCGCCCATCCGGCATTGACCAGAGAAGGCTGTTCGTTCAGGCTGCCGCTTCAGGGCTCGAGTGCAGCCGTCCACGACGCTGCTCCCATTTCGGCTCAGCCAGGCATGTGAGCAAGAACGTCTTCCGCCGGCTTGCCAATCGCGTGTTGCACCAGCTGGCCCGTAATCTCCCTGGGGCGACGGGCGTTCGGCCGTTCTTACACCGTCTGCGCGGTGTCTCCGTTGGAAAGGATGTCTTCATCGCCGACGATGTGTATCTGGAGAACGAATATCCGGAGGCCGTCGAGATTCACGACGGCGCCCAGATCAGCGTCCGCGCCATCATCATGGCGCACACCCGCGGCGTTGGCCGCATCGTAATCGGCAAGGATGCGTACGTCGGGCCGAACAGCGTGGTGATTACGTCAGGGGGACGGCTGCTGACGATCGGAGAAGGCGCCGTTGTTGGCGCCGGCGTCGTCGTCAATGGAAACGTGGCGCCACGCACATTCGTGGCCAACGAAGCGGCCAGGCCGGTCGCGAAAGTGCGGGTACCGCTCGCAACCGCCGAGACCATGGAGGATTTCATCCGTGGTCTCATGCCCGTCCGGGCACGCACTCGTAGCAGCGCGCCCCGGGCCCGCAGCGGCTCGTAATCATCGAGAGGCATTGTGGGATTCGATCGGACGGATGCTCAGGGCATCGTCTATCGGGCCATCGACCAGGTTAACGAGGTCCAGCCCGAAGACAACATTCTCGTGAAGGCACCAGCCACCGTTCTGGTTGGCCAGGGGGGGCAGCTCGATTCGATGGCGTTCGTCAATTTCATGGCTGCGCTCGAGGAGCAGATGACGACTACCGTCGACACGAACGCCAACGTGATCGACGAGCTGAACACAAGGGGCTTGACCTCGAAGGCGACGACCGTGGCCGACTGGATCGACGTCGTTCGATCGGTTCTCCAATCCGTCGAATATGGGCAATCCTGAGGCCCTCCTGCTCACCGACGGCGGGGAGTTGTCCACGGCTGGCAGAAGCCTGGCGCGGATGCTGGAGTTCTTTGGCGTGCCATGGAGAGTCCTCCCCGGTGCGCGCAGTCTGGACCAGATTGGTCGGTCCCCGGAGCGTGGCTGCCGCTTGTTCGCGCGATCGGATCAATTCCTGCGCCTCGTGGAAGAACTGGAACGTCGGCCGGAAACCGGCGACCTGTGGCGTCGCCACGTGCATTCGGCGTTCGTGTACGCGTCGACGGAGCGCGAAACGCTCGACCGCCTTTTGCCGAGAGTTTGCACCGGTGCGCGCTTGGCCCCGCGAAGTGGCCGCGGGCACGTTGCCGTAGCGGAGGGGGTGGAGGGATTCTGCGGCATCATGTCTGGCGTTCAGTGCGATGCAGCCGCACCCGCTGACGTGCCGGTTATGGAGTCGCTCGGCAGCGCTGCCTGCAGCCTCATGACGCTTGCTGAGGGCGCAGTGTTCGTGAAGGTGGAACACCAGGGCGTCCCGGTGTACATCTCGACCACAGCAGACGTCGTCGACGTGGATCGCGAGGTCGGGCTCAGGAACTTCGACGTTCGAGAGCACTTCCTCGCTGCTGTACCACCGGTCTTGTACATCAAGTCGGCGTTCCGCGAATCCTCGTGGCAGTCGCCTGGCACGAGCGCATGTCTCGTCATCGACGATCCTCTGTTGAGACGCGCATACGGCTGCATCGAATTCCCGGCGCTGCTGGCGGCCATGGAGCGGCATCGCTTCTCCAGCAGCATCGCCTTCATTCCCTGGAACTGGCGCCGGAGCCGGCCCGATGCCGTGCGGCTGTTTCGCGATAACCCGCACCGCTTCTCTCTGGCAGTCCACGGCTGCGATCACACCGGTGGCGAGTTCGGCGTCACTGATGCGCACCTCCTGCAAGCGAAGGCCACGCTCGCGCTCGAACGCATGCGATCGCACCAGTCCGCAACCGGCATCCACCACGACGAAGTGATGGTGTTCCCGCAGGGCGTCTTTTCGACGGCGGCGATGGAAGCGCTGAAACACAGCAACTATGTCGCCGCGGTCAACACCGAGATCGCCAGCATCGACGCGAGCCGAACGAGGTTGAAGGTGTCGGACGTGTGGGACGTGGCCGTCACGCGTTATGGCTTTCCTTTGTTTACCCGGCGATATCCGCGCGACGGAGTCGCCAACTTCGCGTTCGACGCGCTTCTGGGCAAACCAATCATCATCGTGATCCACCACGACTTCTGCGGCGACGGCGGCGTCGAGCTCGCGGCGTTCGTCGAGCGGCTCAACGCGCTGAAGACGGCCATCACGTGGCGCAGCCTTGGCGAGCTTGTGCGGCACAGCTATCGCTGGAGGCCGGCCGGTCCGTCTGCCGCCTTCGGGCCTTGCGCTTCGGCGTCCAGGGAAGCCGGACACAGCACTCCCGCAGTGGACGTCGTCGACGTCGAGATGTACGGCAACGAACTCAGGCTCCAGAATTCAGGCACGGAGAGGATGCGAATTCGGGTCTCGAAACGTGAGCCCGATCCGTCCAGCGTTACAGCGGTGTACGCGGACTCCCGCTCGATCGATTGGGAGACTCGTGAAGGCTGCCTTCACTGTGAGGTAGACGTCGAGGCCGGCGACGCACTGCTCGTGCGCGTGCAGTTCGACGCCCGCACACGAGTGATTCATCGCCCAGCGCCGTTGCGGCAGCGGGTGAAAACGGGGTTGCGGCGGTATCTCTCGGAAGCGCGGGACAACTACATCGTTCCCGGAAGGATTCGCCTGGCCGGTGCGCTCCGGTCCGCACGCGATTCTCATGTCGACCGCAACTGAATCACTCGTGCAGCACGGCGCCGTTTCTCCACCGCCGCTTGCGCGCGACGTGACGGACGCGCTGTTGCGATTCGTGTCGTGGCTCGAGCGCTTCGGGGAGACATCTTTCGACCATCAGAGCTTCTTCGCCGGCCCCATTGGCGGCCGGGCGAAGGCGCTGTATTACCGGCGTGGAGCGCTCGGCGTGGCGGCCGTCGCCCCGATGGTCTTCTGCGAGGCGTTCGTGCCATCGGCCCGGCGCCTGTTCCATCGCCCACTCAGGTTTCCGATCGCAGACGCCCACTACGCGATGGGATTTGCGTTCCTCTTCGAAGTCAACGGTGAACGGCCGCATCTGGACCGGGCCGTCCACTTCCTGCATGCGCTCATCGCGTCACGTTGCAGGCAGTTCGAGGATCTCTGCTGGGGCTATCCGTTTGATTGGGTGACGAGGGGAGGGGTGATCCGTCAGGATACGCCGCTCATCACGACGACGCCCTACGTTTACGAGGCGTTTCTCCACGTGTGGCAGTTGGATCGACGGGCGGAGTGGCGGCAGGCGCTCGAATCGATTACCCGGCATGCACGCGGGGACATCAAGGATTTTCCGACCTCTGATCGCGCCAGCACCTGTTCATACACACCGGACGACAGGGGAGGCGTGATCAACGCTGCGGCGTACCGGGCATCCATGCTGACCAGTGCTTCTCAGGTCTTGTCCGATCGGGAGCATTGGCTGACCGCGGAGCGGAACCTGAACTTCGTGCTCGAAAATCAGAACCCGGACGGCTCGTGGCCGTACGCGGTGGACGGCGTCCGGGATTTCGTCGATCACTTTCACACGTGTTTTGTGATGAAGGCGCTGGCGAAGATACACACACTGACAGGCCACGCCGGCTGCCTGGCCGCGTTGACGCGCGGCGTCGAGTACTACCTCACGCACCTCTTCGATGCCGACGGCCTGCCGCGCCCGTTCGCCCGGGCCCCGCGTCTGACTGTCTACAGGCGGGAGCTGTACGACTGCGCCGAATGCATCAACCTCTGCGTCCTGCTCCGTGACCGCTTCCCGCAGTTGGAGCCGGTCCTCGAACGCGTCGTCAAGGACATCGTCACGAACTGGACGAAAGCCGACGGGTCGTTCCGGTCACGACAGCTGCTCGTGGGGTGGGACAACGTGCCAATGCATCGATGGGCGCAGTCCCAGATGTTTCGGAGCCTCGCGTTCTATCTTCGGGAAGCCACTCGGCCGCCGGGCCGGATAAGCACGCGCGGATCGCGGAGCCATCAAGAGGCCACTTAGCAATGTGCGGTATCGCAGGACAGTTCAACTTCCAGCATGAGGAACCCGCCAGTCCCGAAGTGATTCGGCGCATGGCCGCGTCGATCGCGCACCGTGGGCCTGACGACGAGGGTTACTTCATGTCGGGCCCGCTCGGGCTCGGCTTCCGGCGTCTGTCGATCATCGATCTCTCGGGCGGCCACCAGCCGATGTCGGATGACGACGGGACGACATGGGTCATCTTCAACGGGGAGATCTACAACTTCAAGGAGTTGCGCACGATCCTGGAGCAGGCGGGGCATCGCTTTCGAACGCAGTCGGACACCGAGGTCATCGTCCACGGGTACAAGCAGTGGGGGACTGGCGTGTTCGAGCGCCTCAATGGCATGTTCGGTCTGGCCATCTGGGATGCCGTCCGGCGGCGGCTCGTCGTTGCTCGCGACGCGATGGGCATCAAACTGGTGTATTACCGGGTTGCGAATGGCTGTCTGACGTTCGCATCGGAGATCCGCGCGGTCGTGGCGGCGGGTCGCGACAGACCGGACGTGGATCCGAAGGCGCTCAGCCGATTCCTTCAGTTTCGATACACGCCATCCCCCCCGACCATCTACGAGGGAATCCGTAAGCTCGCACCGGGAACGATGCTGGTCGTCGAGGACGGCGTGTGCCGCGAGCAACGCTGGTACGACTACACACCGGTGCCGTTCTCCAGCGAAAAGGACGAGGAGGAGGCCGCGCGCGAGCTGCTCGACTTGTACAAGGCGGCGGTGGAGCGCCACCTGCTGAGCGATGTGCCAGTCGGCATCCTGCTGAGCGGGGGCTTGGATTCGGGACTCCTGCTTGCGCTCATGAACGAATTTGGCGAGCGCTGGCCCGCCTACACGGTTGGCTACGGCGAGAGCTTCAAGGACGACGAGCTCGTCGACGCGGCTGAGACCGCTGCGATACTGCACGCGCGTCACGTCTCGGTCCAACTCGATCGCGAGGAGTTCGAACGGTCGCTGCCTGCGATCGTGCAATGCGTCGAGGAGCCGATCGCCTCCTCGTCGATCGTCCCGATGTACTTCGTGTGCCAGCGCGCCCGCGAGGACGTGAAGGTCGCGCTCATCGGACAGGGACCGGACGAGCTCTTCGGTGGATACCGCCGTCATCTCGGACTGCACTACGGGAAGACCTGGCGCAGTCTTCCGCCGGCGCTGCGGCAGGTGATCGGCGCGGCTGTCAACCGTCTGCCGCGTAGCGAGACCGCAAAGCGAGGCGTCTACTCGCTCGGCATTGAGGACCGATTGAGCCGATACCAGCATGTGTTTTCGCTGGTGCCCGCGGCTGTGATCAGCGGGTTGTTCCGGGATGGACTGTTGCCTCACGGTCACGAGCAGGCCGACGTGGATTACTGGAGCGACCTGCTGCCGCAGATGGAGCACCTCGACGAACTGGGTGGGCTGCAACATCTGGAGTTGCGATCGTCGCTGCCCGACGAACTGCTCATGTTCGGCGACAAGCTGTCCATGGCCCACGGCCTGGAGGTCAGAGTTCCGTACCTGGACAGGACCGTCGTCGAGTTCGGCCAGCGGCTCGGGGCTGGCATGAAAGTTCGCAACGGTCAGCGCAAGTGGATCCATCGGAAGGTGGCACGGCGATATCTGCCGCAATCGATTCTTGCCCGGAAGAAGCGCGGGTTCGCGGTTAACGTCGTGGACGAGTGGTTCCACTCCGCGCTCGACAGCGTGTTGTCGGAGCTGTTGCTCGATAGCGACTCCCTCATGTTCAGCTTGCTCCGCGTCGAGCCCGTGCGGCAACTGCTCGAGGCCCACCGGTCGGGCCGGGAGGACAATCACAAGCTGCTTTTCAGCCTGGCGATGTTCGAGCAGTGGCTGCGAGGTCAGGCGGCCGACTGGCCCCGACCTCTGCACGCGGTACCCGCGACATGCCCGGATTAGCGGGGCTCGTCAGCCGCAGACCGCCGGCTGAGTGTCAGCGGCTCGTGGGGGACATGCTCGCGGCGATGCGGCACGACCCGCAATGCCAGTCGGGAACATGCTTCGTGCCGGAGCAAGGCATCTACGCCGCATGGACCGCGCATGCAGGTTCGGACGCGTCGGCCCGCGTCCACCATGACGTCGGGCGTGGCGTGTCCGTCGTGTTTTCAGGCGAGCTCGTCCCAACCGACGAGCATGTTTCGACCGGTGATTACGGCACGTCCTGCGACGCGGCGCGGCTGGCGGCCCTCTACGGCGCGAGCGGGCCGTCGATGATCGATCGACTGAACGGCCTGTTCTCGGCAGTTGTCATCGATTCGCACTCGAGGCAATCGTTCCTCTTCAACGATCGCTACGGTCTGGAGCGGATCTACTACTACGAGACCACCGACGCGACGTTTTTCGCCAGCGAGGCGAAGGCACTGTTGCGCGTCGCGCCAGAGACGCGGGCTCTGGACGATGAGAGCGTCGCGGAGTATCTGGCCATTGGTTGCACGACGGGCAGTCGGACTCTGTTCCGCGGCGTTCGGTTGCTCGAGGGCGGCTCGATCTGGACGTTCGACGCCGCTGGCATTCGCAAGTCTCGCTACTTCACACCCGAATCGTGGGAGCGCCAGCCGCCGATGGGGAGCGACGAGTTCCAGTTGGCCTTCGAGGACACATTCAGGCGCATTCTGCCGCGTCACTTCGATGCGCGGTCGCAGATCGGCATCTCGCTGACGGGTGGGCTCGACACGCGAATGATCATGGCGTGTCTGCCGGCGACGGCGTGTCCGCCGATCTGCTACACGTTCTCGGCACAAAGTCAGTCGACGGTGGACGAAGTGTTGGCCGCACGTGTGGCCACCGCCTGCGGGCTCGAGCATCGTGTCCTCCGCATCGGCGACGAGTTCCTGTCGGACTACGGTAGCTGGGTGGATCGTACCGTCTATGCAACTGACGCGTGCGGGGGGGCGTCCGTCGCTCACGAACCGTACCTGAACGCGCTGGCACGAGAGCTGTCGCCAATACGCATGACCGGGAACTACGGCAGCGAGGTGCTGAGAAGCGTCTCCCAGTTCAAGCCCGTCGACCTGCTGCAGGAATTGTTCGAGCCCGAGTTCGCCCGAAAGATCGCGGACGCGGGTCACAACCCCCGGATCGGCGCCGAGCATCCAGTGACGTTCGCCGCGTTTCGAGAGATACCCTGGAAACTGTTCGGCACGCTTTCGGCGGCGCGCTCCCTGATCACGTTCCGCACGCCGTATCTGGACAACCGTCTCGTGGGGCTAGCGTTCCGGGCCCCGTCATCGACGCACCGCTCGCCTGCCTCCGCCCTTCGGCTGATCGAGAACCATGCCAGTCGGACGTTGAACCGGATTCCCACAACGATGGGCGTGATCGGCGACGGGAAGGGAGTCTTCAACCGAGCGAGGTGGATGCTCCACAAGGTGAGCTCGAAGATCGATTATCTGTCCCAGGAGGGTGTGCCTCGCCGGCTGGCCCCGCTGGAACCGTTGGTCAACGCCCTTGCGACGCGTGGCAAGCGCCACCGCTATCTTCCGTATCGGCACTGGTTCCGGAAGGAGCTGTCAGCGCATGTGAAGCGTGTGCTCACGGATCCTCGGACGATGCGGTTGCCGTACTGGAATCCCGACACGCTCGAGCGGGTCGCCCGCGATCACAGCGCCGGACGGGGTAACTACGTGCGCGAGATCCAGGCTGTGCTCACGTGCGAGGCGATTGATCGGCTGTTGGTCCGTGGCCACTGATATGCGTTTCACCCTCATCAAGAGTCCGAACGACGTCGCCGCTGGTGGAGCGGAGTCGATCAGCGTCGGGCTACTTACCGGAGGTGGAGACAAACATTACGCCGTGCCATTGGCAGCCGCCCTTGGTTCCAAGGGTGTCCGGCTCGACTTCATCGGCAGCGACCAGCTCGACTGCGAGGAGGTCCGGCGGATTCCCGGGCTGAGGTTTCTGAATCTGCGCGGCGACCAGCGCGAGGACGCCGGAAACTTCCAGAAGGCGATTCGAATACTGAAGTACTACGCTCGGCTCTTGCGGTACACGGCCGGGTCGGATTGCCGAGTCCTGCATATTTTGTGGAACAACAAATTCGAGCTGCTCGATCGCACGCTCCTGATGCTGTATTACCGCGTCCTTGGAAAGCGGATCGCCTTCACGGCGCACAACGTCAATGCCGCCGTTCGAGATTCGAAGGACAACTGGGTGAACCGCTTTTCCTTGCGCGTGCAGTACCGCTTGTGCAGTCTGATTCTCGTCCACACGCAGTTGATGAAACAGGAGCTTATCGACGATTTCGGCGTGCGTCCGGACGCGGTGCGCGTCATACCGTACGGCATCAACAATGCTGTGCCCGTGAGCGGCGTCACTGCGCCAGAGGCGCGTGCGAGCCTCGGCCTGACGAGCAGTGACCGGACTGTTCTCTTCTTTGGAAAAATCGCCCCGTACAAAGGGCTGGAGTATCTCGTCGATGCGATGGGGATCCTTGCCGGCAAGGGGAATCGCATTCGACTCGTCGTTGCAGGCCCGGTGAAGCCCGGCTACTCAGAGTATTGGAACGGCATCGAGAGGCGGATCCAGTCCGCGGGGATCGGCGATCTGGTCGTGCGGCGTATCGAGTTCATCCCCGACGAGCACATAGAGGCGTACTTCAAGGCGGCCGATGTCGCTGTGCTGCCTTACACCTACATCTTTCAGAGCGGTGTGCTCTTCCTGTCATACGGCTTCGGGGTCCCCGTGATCGCCACTGACGTCGGATCGCTGCGGGAAGACGTGGTCGACGGACGAACGGGCTTCGTGTGCGCGCCACGTGATGCCACAGCCTTGGCGGCGGCGATCGAGCAATACTTTTCCAGCGACCTCTATCGAAATCTCGAGGAGAGACGTCACCAGATCCGTCGCGTCGTCAGCGAGGAGCACTCTTGGGCGAGGGTCGCGGAAATCGTGAGTCGATCGTACCTGGAAATTGCCTGTGCACCGGTGGCGCCGCGTGTCGCGCTGGGTGGCGGTCGTGACTGAGCTCGTGTCGATTCTGATTCCCGCTTATAACGCCGCCGAGTGGCTGCCGGGGACCATGCGATCGGCGCTGGCCCAAACGTGGCCGCGCACCGAGATCATCATCGTCGACGATGGCTCCAGGGATGGCACGCTGGAAGTCGCCAAGTCCTTCGAGAGCCGAACGGTCAAAGTCGTGACGCAGGAAAACGCCGGCGCCGTTGCGGCGCGCAACGCGGCTCTCCGATTGGCCCAAGGCGACTACATCCAATGGCTGGACGCGGATGATCTGCTCGACCCCGCGAAAATCAGCGCCCAGATGCGGGTCGCGCACGAAGTGTCGGACGCGCGCGTGCTGCTCGCGGGGGCGTTCGGAACGTTCTTCTATCGGCCCGAAAAGGCCAGCTTCGCACCGAACGCGCTCTGGCGCGATCTCGAACCCGTCGAGTACTTCCTGACGCGCTTCAATCACAACGCCTACTTCCAGACCGACGCCTGGCTCGTGAGCCGTGCACTGACTGACGCGGCGGGGCCGTGGACCGACGTCGATTCGCCGGACGATGACGGTGAATACTTTTGTCGCATCGTGATGCGGAGCCGGGGGGTGAAGTTCGTCGGCGATGCGCGCTCCTACTACCGGATCGCCAATCTCAACGGCGTCAGCCAGGTGCGCTCAACTCGTGCGCAGACCGCGCTCTTCGAGTCGAAAGTCAAGTGCATCAGATACCTGCTGTCGTTGGAGGACAGCGCCCGGACGCGTCAGGCGTCCGTGCGACTCCTTCAGGACTGGCTGCGTTACTTCTACGCGCGCCGCAAGGATCTGGTCGACAAGGCAGAGCAGCTCGCTACCGAGCTTGGCGGGCAGCTTCACCGGCCGTCCGTGCGGTGGAAGTACAAGCCGATTGCGTGGGTATGGGGCTACGAAGCGGCCGTCTCGGCCAGCCATCTCCTGCCGCGATTCCGGACACGGCTGCGGTGCTGGCGGGACGAGCGCCAGTACCGCGCGTCGAAAACGGCAACAGAATCAATCAATGAACGCAGCTGAAGCAAGCACGAGGAGGGACTGGCGCCAGGAGTACCTGAAGCGCTACTACGCTGGCACGATCAAGCCGGAGGAGCGATGGCTTCGACTGGTGCTCGATCACACGCCCACCGGTGCCCGCGTGCTCGAGATCGGTGGTGGCCCGGCGGCGTGGACAGCCAGAGCGATTCGTGACAGGGCATGTGAGATCGTGGGAATTGACATCGATCCCGTGATTCGCACGAATCACGTCGTCGACGAGGCGATCGTCTACGACGGCGGTCGTTTTCCGCTCCCGAGTGCGCATTTCGATGTGATCATTTCGCGCTGGGTGAACGAGCATCTTCCAGATCCGGTCTTGCACTTCAGCGAGGTCGCGCGCGTCTTGAAGCCCGGCGGAATTTACCTGTTCAGAACGGTGAACCTGTATCACTTCACGACGTGGGTTGCGTATTTCACACCGCACTCGTTGCAGGTACCGCTGGTCCGGTGGCTGCGCAATATGTCGTCTGGTGACCACGACCCGTATCCGACGTTCTATCGAATCAACACGAGACGGCGCATCGCCGCGCTCGGTCGAAAGGTGGGTCTGTCGCCGGTCTCGTTCGCTATCTCGGAGGAGCCGCCATATTACGGAATGGCGCACAAGGCGCTGTTTTTCTTGTTCATGGGCTACGAACGAGTCGTCAATGCCTCGAGTGCCCTCGAGGGAGTGCGGCACACGCTGGATGGAGTCATGAGGAAGTCCCTCACGCCTTGACCCCCAATATAAGAAGGCTGTCGGCTCTCGACTCTGGACTCCCGGCCTGATTGCAACGATGCGGCCTGGCCGTCATCTCGGGTCACCAAGAATGACCTGATGGCAGGCTGGTCGGACCTCAACAACGCGCGCAGGGCCGCGAGCCGAAAGACGAGAGCCCAGAGCCCAGAGGCCAGAGCCGAGTGTCATCTCGCTGGACGACATATCTCGTACGCAGAACGGAAACGCTCAAGACGACCTGGACGTTCCGCGCGACTATCCTCGCGATTGTACTCGTGGGGTTCTGGGCGACACGAGGCATGTGGATTCCAGGCCTCGGCGGGGCGCTCGTATGCGACGAATCTCTGCCGTCGAGCGATGCCATTCTTGTCGACAACCTCGAGGTCAACTATCTGTTGTTCGAGCGCGCCGAGCAGTTGAAGAGCGCCGGAATCGCCGACCGTGTGCTCGTGCCGACGCTCGCCGTGCCTGGATCGCACAAACCCAACCGCGTGTTCGCCGGCATCGCCGGGGTCATGTCGGAGGTGGCGCGCCTGCCTCCGCCGGAACTCATCCCGGTTCGCGAGGTCGAGCCGATCTCGCTCAACGCCGCGTACGATATTCAAGAGTATTTGCAGAACCGCGGCATCCGCTCCGTCGTGGTGGTGAGCCCCGCGTTTCGCAGCCGGCGCTCGGCGCTCATTTACGGCGACGTACTCGGCGCGGCCGGAATCGCGACAGCGTGTGTACCTGTGTTCGCGCCGCGGCAGGGTCCGGGCACGTGGACGCGGACGCTGCATGGTATCCAGGAGGTGGCCGAGCAGCACGTGAAGCTGCAGTACTACAGGTTCTACGTGCTCCCTTACGTCCACCGGCGGAGCTACCAACCGGGCGTCATGGATTCTGATCGATGACGGTCCGAGAGGGACACCATCGTCCATTACGAGGAAAATGACGACATGAAAACGGATGTGAACGAACTGATCGTCGTGTGCGGCGGCGGCGGCTTCATTGGCGGTCATCTAGTGGCGGATCTGCTCCGGCAGGGACACCAGCGGATTCGTGTGGTGGACATCAAGCCATTCGACGAGTGGTACCAGGTCTTCCAACAGGCGGAGAATCTGCAGCTCGATCTGCAGGAGCGCGACGCCTGCGATACGGCCTGCCGTGGCGTTGGCGTCGTCTACAATCTCGCGGCCGACATGGGCGGGATGGGATTCATCGAGAACAACCGCGCGCTGTGCATGCTGTCGGTCCTGATCAACACGCACCTCTTGATGGCCGCCCGCAAACACGACGTCGCGCAGTTCTTCTACGCGTCCTCGGCGTGCGTGTACGCCGCGGACAAGCAGGCGTCCGAAAGAAACACGCCACTCAAGGAATCGGACGCCTATCCGGCCATGCCTGAAGACGGGTACGGATGGGAGAAGCTGTTCAGCGAGCGGATGTGCCGGCACTTCAGAGAGGACTTCGGTCTTCGAACGAGGGCCGCGCGGTATCACAACGTCTACGGGCCCCACGGTACGTGGACCGGCGGCCGCGAGAAGGCGCCGGCGGCAATCTGCCGGAAAGTGATCGAGGCGAAGCTCTCCGGGCGTCACGAGATCGAGATCTGGGGCACGGGCAGCCAGACTCGGAGCTTCATGTACATCGACGATTGCCTTAAGGGCACACAGTTGATCATGGCCAGCGACATCGAGGACCCGATCAATCTGGGCAGCGACGAATCAGTCACGATCAATCAACTGGTGGACATCGTGGAGGATATCGCCGGCATCAAACTGACGCGGCGGTACGATTTGAGCGCCCCGAAGGGCGTCAACGGTCGCAACAGTGACAACACGCTCATCATGGAGCGTCTCGGCTGGGCGCCCAGCATCTCCCTCCGATCAGGGCTCGAGAAGACATATCGGTGGATCTACGACGAGATGATCCGGCCTCGCGGCACGGCCGCGGCGCAGGTCGACGTCGCCGCCCCGTCGCGCTGACCGTTACAGATTCATGCTTCGCCTCGTCACCCATCTGCTGGTGCCGCCGTATCGGCCCAAACGAAAGCCCTCGAAGAGAGTGGCAATCGTAGTACCGCTCTCGCTGCGCGCGACGCTGAACGACGACGAGCAGGTGTCACTCCGCCACTTGTTGCGCTATCTGGGCCCGTACGACAAGTACCTGGTCGCCCCCCGTGGTTTGCCTGTTCGAGTGGACGGATTCCAGGTCAAGTACTTTTCACGCAAGTTCTTCGGGTCGTTGGGCGCCCACACCCGCTTGCTATCCTGGCCGGGGTTCTATCGCGCCTTTGCCGAGTACGAGTTCATGCTGTTCTACCACCTCGATAGTCTGGTCTTTTCCGACCAGTTGCTGGACTGGTGCGACCGCGGGGTGGACTGGATTGGGCCGCCGTGGCTGAAGTGTGACGACAGCCCCTGGGTCAATCGTCCTCGTGTGGGGAACGGAGGCTTCGCGCTCCTCAGGCTCGACCGGGCTTTGGAGGTCTTGTCCGTGCGCTACCGTCAGAAGCCGCATCTGTATTGGCTCGATCTGTTCACGCGGAACGGGTCGTATCTCGGACCGCTGATTGCGTTTCTCCAGAAAGTACAGGAATACGGGCTGCGTTCCCGCGTCCTGGACAGAGTGCTCGTGGAATGGAAGCAAGTGGACAATCCGGTCCCACATGGACGCAATAACGACCTGTTCTGGGCTGACGAAGCGGTGTTGTACGTGCCGGAGTTCAGGGTCGCCACCGTCGAGGAGGGACTTCGATTCGGGTTCGAAGTGACGCCGCGCACGTGCTTCGAGTTGAACGGAGGGCAGCTGCCGTTCGGATGTCACGCGTGGGCGCGATACGACCGCGCGTTCTGGGAGCCATACCTCCTGAAGGAGGAGGACAATGGCGCAGCAAGGCGCGATCATGCAGTCACGGAGCCGTCGTTGGCGGCGCGGTCGAATGGGGTTGAGTCGCTGACCAGAGGAGCGGTCTGACCGTGACAGTGCGGTCGCCTCGAGTCTCGATCTGTGTCCCGAACTTGAATACGCGCCCTTTCCTGCCTGAGAGATTCGAGACGATCTTCGCGCAGACGTTCCAGGACTGGGAACTGCTTGCCTACGACAGCTACTCTGACGATGGAGCATGGGAGTACCTGAACGACGTGGCCCGACGTGAGCCGAGAATGCGCATCTGGCAGGGGCCGCGACAGGGAACCCCGGGCAGCTGGAATCCCTGTATCGCGGCGGCTCGAGGGGAATTCGTTTACGTCGCGACGAGTGACGACACGATGGCTCCCGATTGCCTGGAAAAAATGGTGGACGCGTTGGACGCTCACCCCCAGTGCGCGCTTGCGCACTGTCGCCTGAGGGCGATTGACGAGCAAGGAAGGGATATTCCCCACATCAATGAGACGTGGTCTCAACGGTCGGTCTTCGCCCGGAGCAGTGGGCCGCTACGCGACCGTCCCCATGTGCGCAAGGCGCCTTTCGACGGACTGCTCCACCTCAGAGGCGAAACCGTCTACCGCTCAATCACGCAGTTGCTCATCAGGAAATCACTCTTTGAGAGCATCGGGATGTTCGAGTCAACGTGGGGATCGGTCGGAGATTTCGATTGGGACATGCGTGCCGGACTCGTCGCCAACACGGTTCACGTGCCGCACACATGGGGCGGGTGGCGCATCCATGCCAGCCAGGCGACAGCGAACGCCGGTGTGGGCTCGGAAGAGCACGCGCGGAAGATCGACGCCATGATCGATCACGCACTAGGCTCGTGCCAGTCGAAGCTTGCGCCGGCATTGGAGCGGCGCGTGAGTTCGTGGGGGGCACGGGCCAAAGACCTTCGTCTGTTCGAGCGCGAGTTACCAAAACTTCTCGACGATGCTCTTGCACGCCGTATGTTCGTGACGGGACGACTCCTGGCAGGTTCAGCGGCGGCTCGAGAGCACGTGAGAACGAGGCTCACGGGATGGACTCCAGAACCCTTTCACGATCGCGTCCGAACATGGTTGGAGGATGCCGGTGCTGGGCCGGTGTTGCTGCCAGCCTCGCCTGTTCTCGAGCAACAGACGACACGGCGTTGTAGCCACGCGTCTGTCCGCGCGGAACCGACTCCATGAAAATGTCCTCAAGGACGGTCGTGATGACCTCGTCGCGTCGGTGCCCGCTGTCCTGCGCTACGCGGATCGGATTCGTTGGAATCTTCGACTATCGGCCGAACCCTTCCGGTGTGTGGACGACAACCCAAGAATGTCTTCAGATGAGTGAGGCCGGCGCGGCGTGGCGCAGACGGATGACCTAATGCCATCGATCTTATATTTGACACCATGTTCACCGGGGAAGACGTTTGGTACGGGGCTGCGCGTCGCGCAGGTTACAACGGCATTGGAGGCTGTCGGTAAGGTCGACCTGACGGTTGTGAAGAGCGAGAACTGGCTGCAGGAGATTCCTCCAGGATGCGGAGTAATCGATCTCAAACGGGAAACGGACCGTTCAATGTGGAGGAGCTTCCGTTGCGCCTTCGATGCCAGGTTCATGGGTGTGGACGGACTCGTTGCCAGAGAATCAGATAGAGCGTCCCTGGCGAATATACTTCCCCAGTATGATCTCGTCTGGGTTCATTCACTGCGCACCGCAGACGCCTTACGGCGTTGGGAATGGCCTGGCTCCGTCCTGGACATCGATGACGTTCCGAGCACTTACCTGAGAAGCGAACTCGAAAACTGTCGCGATGCGGCGACGCGCTCGCGAACCTGGATTCGGTGGCAAGCTGCGAAACGTCGCGAGGCCCTGTTAGCGGATCGCTTCACTACGATCTCGGTGTGCAGCAAAACGGACCGAGAATACCTGAGTCTTGAACGGGACGTTCACGTAATTCCGAATGGCTTTGAGAAACCTCAACACGAGCCATCGCGCAGGCTTGCGCAACCGCCGCGGATCGGTTTCATCGGCCGGATTGAATACCATCCCAATGCCGACGGGGTGCGCTGGTTCGCTGCTCAGTGCTGGTCGCGCCTCAAGCAGCAGGTTCCAGACGCGCGTTTTCGTATTGTCGGCATGGGAAGCGAAAGCCTCGCCGCCAACCTTGTTGGGCCGGACATAGATGCCCTGGGGTACGTCGACAACCCCGCAGAAGAAATTGCTACCTGGTCCGCCATGGTGGTGCCCCTCCAACTGGGGGCCGGTACACGCGTCAAGATCGCCGAAGCGTTTAGTCGCCGATGTCCGCTCGTCTCCACGTCCTTGGGTGCCTACGGCTATGACGTCGAGAATGAGCGGGAGCTGTTGGTGGCAGACTCGGCTGAGGAACTGGCCGACGCGTGCGTGAGAACCATCCGGCGCCCCGAGGAGGCGGCCGCCATGGCCGAACGGGCCTGGTCGCGGTTTCTTGAGGAATGGACCTGGGAGGCTATCCGTCCCCGCGTGTGGGCCGCCGCGGAAGACTGCTTGCGCCGGGCCTAAGTCTCCGTTCCCGGCACGCATCACCGACGTCGCTCGGCTTGAGTAGCACTCGGCTTTAGAGTCCGGCGGTTGACTGTACTCGTTTCCTTCATCAGCTGTCTTCCATAAGCGGCGGGCGTGAGCCCGTCGAGTCCTCTCTTTGGCCGTTCTCCGTTGTACTCCCGTCGCCACGCCTCAATCACGACCTCGTAGGCGAGGCAGGTGAACCAGTGCTCGTTGACGTACGCATCGCGGAAGCGGGACGTCAAACGCTGGCTCGGCTGGTCTATGATCTCCGGTGGTCGCTTGCCGGCATACTCGAAGCTGTGAAGGGGTTTCGGCGCGTGAAGGGATGCGGCGACACGCCTCGTTTGGTCGCTGCGCTTTGCGCACGCGATCGACAGGTGGCGCGAACGCCGCAGTCAGCTGCGTCGCTTCGCTGATCTCGCGGCGAACTGGGGCTCTATCATGAACTACTTGCAAGCCCGGCGTCCGGTTCGGCGTCAGCTGCGACAGCTGGCTCGCCTCGCCGTGGCCCCGCTGCTGCGCGATTACGTCGGCGCCAAGGTCCGAATCCGTTTCACTGAAAAGGATAAGGCCTACGACCTCCTGGCGCCGCTTATGACCGGACCGGAAGACGAGAAGTACCACCGCTATCACATGGAGCGATACCTGAGCAGTCTCGAGTATTTGGCCGACTTGCCAAGGCACACCCGAGTGCTCGAGATCGGCGCTCCACCCTATGGCATGACGTTGATGCTCAGGAATTGGTTGTTTGACGATGTCGTCGTGAGTGGATACGACGAGAAGTCACCCGACCAATACCAGCGCACGTCCGAGGAGCGCGTTACCATTCGTCGTGCGGACGGGACCGTACTGTTCGACGGGATCGAACATCGCTTCAACCTGGAAATACATCAGTGGCCATTGCCGGATGACACTTTCGATCTGATCGTCTGTTGTGAGACGTTCGAGCACCTGGGCCTCGACCCGATGCATGCATACGCGGAAGCTAACCGGGTGCTCAAGATGGGAGGACGGCTGTTCATCACCGTGCCCAACGGCCTGTCACTGACCAACGGTGTCCGTTATCTCAGTGGACGGCAGCCGAACTCGTTCACGTTCTACCGCCCGGAGGGTGTTTCGCTCCGCCATCAGCGGGAACCGACGCCAGGTGAGATCGAGTGCCTCATGCGGGCAGCGGGGTTCGCGCCGGAATTCGTGGAGACACTGAATGTGATTCCACCCGACACCGAGAACCTGAGCCTTGTTCGCCTCTTCGCCCTGGGCATGTTCGCCCGACCCCTGAATCGACGGCGCGAGCTGATCGCCGCGCGCGGAATCAAGTGCGGCCCCGTGATCGAACGCTATCCGACGAACGAGGATCTTTACTACCCGTGGGATGTCCAACGGTTGCGCCGGCAAGCCGATCGCGCACCGGAGCCAGGGATCTGAGAGGCTCCTGCGTGCAGAGTAAGGTGGCTCAATCCGCGCTAAGGTGGTCGACGCGAGTCATGCTCGGCTTGCGAAACTGATTCAAACCGAGAGCGCGCTTATTGGCGTGATTGGTCTTGGATATGTCGGCCTACCGTTAGTTCGCGTTCATCGAACTGGCGGGCGAGATCAAACGCGCACATGCCGCACTACGTCGTGGAGCGGCTCGCCGAGTTCCGCAACGATCAGGGCAAGCCGATAAAGGGCAGTCAGGTGGCGATTCTGGGGCGTGGCGGACAAGCGCAACGTCGATGATCCGCGCGAGAGCCCATCGTTTGCAATCATGAAACTGCTGTCGGCGCGCGGAGCGATTATCTCGAACAGCGATCCCCACATCCCGGTCCTGCCGAAGATGCGCCACTACCCGGACCTGCCTGCGATGGTCAGCGAGGAGTTCACCCCGGGGTATTTGGCCGCACAGGATTGCGTCCTCATCACGACGGACCATTCTGCCTTCAATTACGATCTGATCGTCGAGCACTCGAGGTTGGTGCTCGACACCAGAAATGCGACGACGGACGTCACGAGAGGACGAGACAAGGTTCGTCGAACGAAAACAGCAGTTCATTCATGGCGACCGCTCGCGTCACAGGATTTCAGCACACTTCCTCGCTCGAGATGACGGACGGCCTCGATTCATTATGGAGACATCGTGCATATCAGCGTCGTTGGAACCGGCTACGTCGGTTTAGTCGTAGGTGCCTGCCTCGCGGAAACGGGCAATGATGTCGTCTGCGCGGATGTCGATGCTCGCAAGATCGAGATGCTGCGAGCCAACCAGATGCCCATTTACGAGCCGGGCCTCGGTGATCTCGTGGAACGGAACCGAGCCCAGCGTCGGCTCGAGTTCACGACGGATGTCGCACAGGCGATCGCGGACAGCGAGGTCGCGTTCATCGCCGTGGGTACACCACCGGACGAAGACGGGTCCGCCGATTTGCGGCACGTGCTGAACGTAGCCGACGCGATCGGCCGCCACATGAGACGTGAGATGGTCGTGGTGACGAAATCGACGGTGCCAGTTGGAACGGCGGCGAAAGTTCGGGAGGCGGTGGCGGCGCACGCGCAGCATCCGTTTCACGTGTGCTCCAATCCCGAGTTTCTCAAAGAAGGGGCGGCTGTCGACGATTTCCTGAAGCCGGACCGCGTCGTGCTCGGTGTCGAGTCGGATCATGCGCGCAGCGTGATGACCGAGCTGTACGCGCCATTCGTACGCACTGGGCGCCCGATAATCTTCATGGACATCTCCTCGGCCGAGATGACGAAATACGCGGCGAACGCCATGCTCGCGACGAGGATCTCGTTCATGAACGAGATCGCCAACCTGTGTGAAAAGACCGGTGCCGACGTCGATCTCGTGCGGAAGGGGATCGGGTCCGACAGCCGCATTGGTCCATCCTTCTTGTTCCCCGGCCCCGGATATGGCGGCTCGTGCTTTCCCAAGGACGTCAAGGCGCTCGTCCGCACAGCCAAGGAGTATGGTGCGAGCCTGGGCGTGCTGGACGCCGTGGAGGAGACGAACGATCGCCAAAAACGGCGTCTGTTCGAGAAGCTGAGCCAGGTCTTCAATGGATCGTTGAAGGGGGCGCATATCGCCGTGTGGGGGCTGGCGTTCAAACCGAACACCGACGACATGCGCGAGGCGCCGTCGCTGACGCTGATTGAATCGCTACTCGACGCCGGCGCCACCGTCACGGCTCACGATCCTGCCGCGATTGCTGAAACGCGCCGCAGGCTCGGCAGCTCGATTCATTATTGTGAATCGAGCTACGGCGCCCTCGAGGGGGCCGATGCCCTGGTCATCGTGACCGACTGGAACGAGTATCGCCACCCTGATTTCGCGCGCATCAAGGCGACACTGCGCTCCCCTATCATCGTCGACGGCCGCAATCTGTTTGACGTGAGAAAGATGAAGACCCTCGGGATCACCTACGAGTCCATTGGACGTGGGCACTCCGACCGGCCGTAGCGGCCGTCAGCGGGGGGCGCCGAGCTCGCTGAGACGTCGCCGGATCTCGTTGCCCGTGTCGTTGTCGGTCCCGTATCTCAGCGCCTGATCGAGGGCCGCGCGTCCCTTCGTGACGTCGCCGGCCTGCAGGTAGGCGAGCCCGAGGTGGTAGTGGTACCAGCCGTTGTTGCCTTCGCGGGCGATCGCTTTCTGAAATTGCGGGATGGCGAGCGCGGGCAGCCCCTTCTTGTAGTAGACCCACCCGAGCGTGTCGATGATCTGCGGGGTGTCGGGAGAGGCCTCCACGGCATCCTGCGCGAGCCCGAGCGCCCGGTCGAGATCCTCGCCTGAGTCGGCCAACAGCCACGCCAGATTGTTGCCGGCCGTGCCGGCCCGCGCGTCGATGGCTAGTACCTCCTCGTACTGTTTCCGCGCCAGATCCCTTCTCCCCTGTCGCTCGAGGATCATTCCTATTGTCGTGAGCGACTCCACCGGTTTCGCCTGTCTGGCGGACAGGGCTTCGAATTCGCGCCGTGCATCGTCCAGCCTCTGCTGGTCCAGGTACATCGATCCGAGCATTTCGTGGGGCTCGTTACGGGTCGGGTCCGCTGCGGCCACCGCGAGGAGCGCCTTTTCGGCAGCCGCGTAGTCTTTCAACGCGAGGTACGTGTTGGCCGCCAGTAGCAGCAGTTCCGATGAGGCGCCGGCTTGCAGCCGTCTTTCCAGCCGGGACCGGGCGCTCTTGGGGTCGTTCTCCGCAAGATCCAAGGCGAGCGCCGCGGCCAGCATCTCGATCGAGCGCGGATCCAGCTTCTCCGCCCGCTCCACCGCCTGCCTCGCCCGCACCGTGTCTTTTTTCACGAGCGCCAGGCGAGCATCCTGCGCATGCACAGAAGCCGTCTGTGGATACTCGGCGCGGAGCGTGGCAAGTTCCTTTTCGGCACGGGTCACGTCGCCGGCGGCGATCAGGCCGCGCAACAGGGCAAGGCGTGCGGAGAGATTGTCCGGATCGATTCGAACGGCGTCTTCGGCTGTCCGCACGGCGGTTGCCGGTTCGCTGCGCGCTTCGGCCGCTGCTAGTTCGACCTGTGCGCTCGTGGCCTGGGGATTGAGGCGCAGGACCTCGCGAAACGCCGACTTCGCCGCCGACGAATCACCTCGCGCCGCGTATAAGCGCCCCAGGATGAACTGGGCCTCCACAGAGGACGGGTCTGCGGCAACGGCGGCGCGCACGGCGTCGAGGGCCTTCTCGCGCTGTTCTTCCTGAAAGAGCAACTCGCCCTTGAGCAACAGAGCGGAGGCATCGTTGGCGTCCGCCAGGAGACGCTGGTTGATCAGCGTCCATGCTGTCTTGCTGTCGCCGGCTGCCGCGTAGGCCCTGGCCAATCGCAGCGCTACATCCGGCATATTCAGGCCATTGCTGACGCTCTTGAGCCCGGCGATCGCCTCCTGCGGACGACCCATGACGAGGTAATAGTCCGCTAACGCCAGCGTCCCTTCGGTACCGCCAGACTCGGCGACTCGTCGAAGGTAACGTTCTGCTTCGGCCTGGCGCCCTGTCGAAAACATGAGCGACGCCATGAATCGGTTGGCCGGGAGGTTGTCGGGCTCGAGCTTCAGCGCCTCTTCGAACGCTTTTTCGGCATCGGCGATCCGATCGGCCGCCCAATAGAAGTTTCCAAGTGCCAGCCGGGCGCGTGCCTCCATCGGGGACAGTTGAACGGCGCGAAGAAGTGCCGATTCCGCCGCCCGCTGGCGTCCCCGGGCCATTTCGACCAGCCCGAGATTCGTATACGTGGCGCCACGCTCAGGGGCGATTCTGATGGCCTGTTCAATCGCCGTCAGGGCGTCGTCGTACGAGCTCAGACCCGCCAGCGCGTTCCCGCGAAGCACCAGCGCATCCACGCTCTCGGGCCGAAGCTTCAAGGCAAGCTGCGCCCGAGCCAGGGCGTCCTCGGGTCTTCTCGCCGCCAGTAGACGGTTGCCGGCCTCCACCTGCACGTCGAAGTCATCCGGCAGCAGGTCCGCAGCTCGAACGATCTCCTCGAGAGCGCCCTGTGCATTGCCTGTTCTCGCGTACGCCTCACTGAGCTGCTTTCTCGCGGCGCCAAACCTGGCATCGACCTGAATGGCGTTTCTGTACTCGATGATGGCGGCGGCATAGTTTTCCCGCTCGAAGTAGGAATTGCCGCTGTCCAGGTATTGCTTTTTCCTGACCTCGGGACTCGAGCAGGCAGCAGACAAGACCCCGAGCGCCACGGCCAGCGCAACGAGGCCTTTCGAATTCCGGAACACGGTGGGGATCGTTAGCACGGTCATGCCCGATGTCGTGGGCAAAGCTCCTTCTGTTTGATTGTCCCGCGTTCCTTCCGACACTCTGCTATGGCGGGACCCCTCTACGATTATCGGGCGGCCACCGAACGGTCGCAAGTTGCCCACCCCGCAGTGCACTCACCTCGAGGCAGTTAGGGATGCAAGTTTCAACAGTGAGATGCTCAATTTCATTTGAATTGTGTTTCCCAGTCGTAGTTCAGATGGTGGTCGTGGTAAGCCAGACGATGCTCATCAGAGGGGTCGTAGAACCGGCTGGTGACATAGACCAGTACTGCCGAATCGGTGCCGATGACCTTATAGCCGTGCGCCACCCCGGGAGGGATGAGCAGTTGCCACGTGCGCGAGTTGCCGACGTACAGCGTGTTGCGCTGACCGAACGTCGGCGATCCCTTTCGGACGTCGGCGAGCACGATCTGCAACATTCCCTTGACCACGGTCCAGCAGTCGTACTGTCGCAGATGGTAGTGAAACGCCTTGACGATACCTGGATACGTGAACGTTGCGGACACCTGAGTCGTCTCAGGTGGAAAGGCGCCCGCCAGACCGTGCCCGACGCGCAGGACCTCCATGAACTGCCCGCGATCGTCGGGCCAGACCGGATGCGGCTCTATCCGGACCCCCTCGATCAGACCTGGGCTGGTCGGAGCCGTGATGACCGTCCCGATCCCTTTGCTGCACCGTGGCATTTCGATGTCGAGCAGAGGATGATCGGCAGGGGCATCTGCTGGCCCCGACACCTCAAAGACTTTGGACATACAACTCCGTTCAGCTCTCAGGGCCAGGCTAGGGAATCTCGGCGAGAAGACGGCGGATCTCGGCCGTCGTGGCGGCATCGGGCTTCGACGAGAGTGCGCGCTGCAGGGCGGCCCGGGCTCCTATCGTGTCGCCGGACTGTACGTAGGCCAGCCCCAAATGATAGCGAAACGACGGGTTGTCCGGCGCCTTCTCGACGCTCCGCTCGAAAAGTGGGATGGCAAGGTCTGGTAACTGTTTCTTGTAGTAGACCCAGCCAAGGGTGTCCATGATCTCCGGGCTCTCCGGGAGGACGGACGCCGCCGTCTGGGCGAGCGTGAGAGCTTTGTCGAGATTTTCACCTGACTCCGCGTGCATCCAGGCAAGGTTATTGGCCGCGATCGCGGCGCGCGCGTCGGTGGCGAGTGCCTCCTCGTATCGCTTCGCCGCGAGATCGTTGCGACCCTGGGCCTGGAGAATCATGCCGCTCATCGTAAGCGCGCCAGTCGGCTTGCTCTGCTTGGCGGCGAGGTTGTCAAACTCGATGCGCGCCTGTTCGAGTTTGTTCTGGCCGACGTAGAGCTGTGCGAGCATGCCGTATGACGTGAGCAAGGTTGGTTCGACCTCGATCGCCTGTCGCAGCACCTTCTCGGCCGACGAAAGATCCTGTGCGGTCCAGTAAGTCCGCGCCGCCAATAGCAACGTCGCGGGCGAGCGATCGACTTTCAGGCGTTCCTCGATTCGCGACTTCGCTGAGGAGGCATCGTTGGCCTTGAAATCGAGCGCGATGAGGCCCCCCAGCGCGTCCGGCGACCGCGCATCGAGCTCGGTCGCGCGCTGAAAGGCCTTGCGCGCGGTTGCCGTGTCGTTACGCAGGAGCGCAAGCGAGCCGGCCATCGTGTGGACAGCGGCAATGTTGGCACTCGACTTCTGCAGCTCTTCGATCTCACGTGCTGCGCGGTCGAGCTCTTTGTTGGCCAGAAGGCTGCGTACGAGCGTCAACCTCGCAGCGAGGCTTCGGGGTTGAGTCTTTGTGGCTTCCTCGGCCGTACGCACGGAGGCTGCGGCGTTGCCGGTCGAAAGTTGCAGTTTCGCAATCTCCACCTGCGCGGCTCCCGCGCGCGGATTGATTCGTAAGACCTCTCGAAACGCGGCCTCGGCTGCGGATGTGTCACCCCGTGTCTGATACAGACGGCCCAGCGCGAATTGGGCTTCAGCGGAGTCGGGGTTGCTCGTCGCTGCCGACTTGACGGCTGCCATCGCATCGTCATCTCGGCCTTCTCTCAACAGCAGCTGACTCTTGAGCAGCTGGGCATCGAGCGACGAGGGGTCTTTGGCCAGCACGTCTCCGACCATCGTCTGTGCCTTCGGGAGATCACCGGCGGCGGCGTAGGCACGCGCGAGCCGCTCTCCCACTTCAGGCGCCGTTCGTTGCTGTGGCGCGAGCGACTCGAGGCGCTGAACGGCCTCTTTCGCGCGTCCCGACGCGATATAGTAGTCGGCAAGCGCAAAGTCGGCTGCGACATCGTCGGAGCTGTCAGCGATTCGTACGAGGTACTGTTCGGCGTCGCGGTAGCGTCCCGTTGCGATCGTGAAAGCGGCCATCGCGCGATTCGCCGGGCCGTTATCGGGTTCGACAGCGAGCGCATCGAGGAACACAGTCTCCGTTTCCTTTGCGTTCCCGACGGCCCAATAGAAGTTGCCGAGCGCGAGATGCGCTTCCAACGATTTGGGAGCGAGTTCCACCGCGCGCTTGAAGGCCGCCTCGGCCTCATTGCGGCGGCCGCGCGCGAACTCGACTCGACCGAGGTGTGTGAACGTCGTGCCTCTTCCGGGATCCAGACGGATCGCTTCTTCGATCGCCTTCAGAGCATCGTCGAACGAGGTCAAGCCGGCGAGCGCGTTGCCACGGAGTAGATGGGCCTGAATATTGTCAGGCGCCAGTTTCAGAGCGAGGTCTGCTCTCGAGAGTGCGTCCTCTGGCTTTCTGGCGGCGAGTAAATAGGTTCCCGCGGTCAACTGCAACTGCACATCATTCGGCAGCAAGTCCGCAGCACGCACGTATTGCTCGAACGCGCGCGAACCGTCGCCGATTCTGGCGTACGCTTCCGCGAGTCGCTTGCGAGCTTCGCCAAACGAACCATCGACATCAACCGCGTTTCGGTATTCGATGATGGCATGCTGGTACTTGCCCTCCGCGAAGGCCTGATTGCCGCTGTCCAAGTACTGTTGCTTTCGGACCGAAGGGTCCGCCTGGCATGCCGTTGTGAGCAGCCAACCCGTCACGATGAAGCCTGCGAGGGCCAGCCGTTTAACGGGCGAAATGGGTGACGAATCCCTCATGAGTCCAGACCAGAGCGAGCAAATACTTTTCCGTTGGTCCGACGTCAGCCCGAATGAATCCAAGACCAGATTCTCCAATAACTTAAGGACCTGTGTCCAGAGTGTCGCTCACGAAGGCGATCAGAGAAATCTACCTGAGCACCGAACAATATCCAAGCCATCCAAGTGCCCTGAGGAGTCCACGACCGTGCGCTAAGCGACGATGGCGTAAGCCGCAGCGGGCGTTACCGGCGTTTCACGTCTACGGCGTCGGCGAGGCGGCCTTCAGTTGCCCAACGACGTAAAGCTCATGGAAACCGATCCGTTCGGCAGGTGTGGCCATGAGGGCGCGAGTCAAGGGTTCAGTCTCGACGAAGGCATCGGGTAGTGGTCCGCACACTGGCGGAGGTATGCGCCGTACGAGCTGTTCGGGTAGCGGTCGGCTAACCGGAACAGTTGCTGGTCATCGATGAACCCCTTTGCGTACGCGATTTCCTCGATGCAGGCGACCTTCAGACCCTGTCGCAGTTCGATGGTCTGAACGAACTGCGATGCCGCCAGCAGTGAATCGTAGGTGCCGCTGTCAAGCCATGCGACACCACGTCCAAGCCTGGCGACGGACAACTGGCCACGGCGCAGGTACTCGAGATTCACATCCGTGACCTCCAGTTCGCCGCGCGCAGACGGCTCGAGTCGCGACGCGATGTCGACGACGGTTCCGTCATAGAAATAGAGGCCCGTTACCGCCCAGTTCGAACGTGGCGCCCTCGGCTTCTCCTCCAGGGTGAGTGCGCGCCCCTCGTTGTCGAATTCCACGACGCCGTACCGTTCGGGGTCGTGCACGCGATACGCGAAAAGGCGCGCTCCCTCGGTCAACCCGCTCGACCCCTCGAGCAGCCTGATCAGATCGTTGCCGTAAAAGATATTGTCCCCGAGGATGAGGCAGACCGGAGACGATGCGATGAACTCAGCGCCGATGACGAATGCCTGCGCGATGCCTCCCGGTGTCGGCTGCTCGCGGTAGCTGAGACGCATGCCAAGTTCGCTGCCGTCGCCCAGCAGATCGCGAATCATCGGCAGATCCCGCGGCGTACTGATCACGAGGACCTCTCGGATGCCCGCCAGCATCAGCGTAGCCAGCGGGTAGTGAATCGTGGGTTTGTCATAAACGGGCAGCAGCTGCTTGCTGATCGTTCGCGTCAATGGATACAGCCGCGTCGCGCTGCCGCCAGCCAGGATGATTCCCTTCATGTCGAGTTCGATTCTAGCGAGTTCCGAAGCCGAGGTCCTGCCACGCGACCGGAGGCGCGGTCACTGCGCCGCTGGCCTTGACGCTCCGACGTCGCGCCAGCTGTAGTTCTTTTCGTAGTATTCGCGGTACTCACCAGTTCGAACGCGCCGCGTCCAATCGAGGTTGTCGCGATACCATCGCACGGTCTGCACCAGGCCTGTCTCGAACGTCATCTCGGGTACGAACCCGGTCTCGCGCGCCAGCTTCTCGCTCGACAGCGCGTATCGGCGATCGTGGCCCGGGCGATCGGTCACGGTCGTCATGAGCGACTCGGGTGCGCCGACGATGTCGAGCACGCGCTTGATGACGTCACGATTCGGAAGCGCCCGGTTGCCTCCGATGTTGTAGACCTCGCCTTCGCGCCCACGGCGGAGGACCGCCAGAATTCCCCGGCAATGATCGTCAACGTAGAGCCAGTCGCGGATCTGCATGCCGTCGCCGTAGACCGGCAGCGGAATACTCTCGATTGCGTTCGCGATCATCAGTGGGATGAGCTTCTCGGGAAACTGGTATGGCCCGTAATTGTTCGATGCGCGGGTCACCACGACCGGCAGCTTGAACGTCCGGACGTAAGACAGCGCAAGCAAGTCGGCAGCTGCCTTCGACGCCGCGTAGGGGCTGCTCGGCTTGAGAGGGAATGTCTCGTCGGCTTCGAACGGGGGGTCGATGTCGCCATAGACTTCGTCAGTCGAGACGTGGAGAAAGCGGCCGATCACGGCCTTCCGCGCTGCGTCGAGCAGCGTCGCCGTGCCGCGAACGTTGGTCTCGATAAAGGGATCGGGGGAGAGAATGCTGCGGTCGACGTGCGATTCAGCAGCGAAATGGACGATCGCATCGATGCCATCCTCGAGGATCGACGCCACGGTCTGCGCATCGCAGATGTCGCCCTTGACGAAGGAATGTCGCGGGTCACCACTCACGGAGGCGAGATTTTCCAGATTGCCGGCGTAGGTCAGCTTGTCGAGCGTGACGATGTGCGCGTCAGACTCGCGGGCGAGCACATATCGCACGAACGCCGAACCGATGAAACCAGCGCCGCCAGTGACGAGTAGTCTCATTCGAGCTGTGTCTCCAGTCGTGATTCAAATGATGGGCGATCAATCGCCCGTGGTGGTCGTAGCGCTTCCGATTATTGTCCAGGAGCAAGGTTCCAATTGAAAGTGTGCCGGCATCCCTTGACGGGACGTCGCTTCCGCGTCCGATCGTCCCTCACGCGTCGCTCGCTGAGGGTGTCGGGACGGCTTCGTTACGAGCTATGGTGATGACGTTCGACTAATATGTTGAATCTCGATGATCGGTGGGTCACGAAACGATCGGTACATCCTCGGCATCTCAGCGTACTACCACGATAGCGCCGCTGCACTCCTCCGAAACGGCGACATCGTCGCGGCCGCACAGGAGGAACGATTCTCACGTCAAAAAGGGGACGCTCGCTTTCCGCGACAGGCGGTCGACTACTGTCTGCGCACCGCCGGCATTGGCGTCGGCGATCTCGAGGCGGTTGGCTTCTACGACAAACCTCTGCTGAAGTTCGAGCGCATTCTCGAAACGTACCTGGGAATTGCCCCGCGAGGATTCCGGTCCTTCCTGATAGCTGGCCCCTGGTGGATTCAAGACAAGCTCTACATCGACCGTCACCTGCGCCGAGAATTGTTCTACGCGGGTCCCGTGCTCTACAGTGAGCACCACGAAGCGCACGCGGCCAGCGCCTTCCTGCCATCACCGTTCGACAGGGCCGCGATCCTGACGATCGACGGCGTCGGGGAATGGGCCACAGCCTCCATCGGCGTGGGCGAAGGTCGCGACTTCGAGATCGTCCAGGAACTGCATTGGCCGGATTCACTGGGGTTGCTGTATTCCGCGTTTACCTACTACCTTGGCTTCAAGGTGAACTCTGGTGAATACAAAGTGATGGGACTGGCTCCTTACGGCGAGCCTCTTTACGTCGATGCGATCTATCGAGAGCTGATCGACCTGCGAGACGACGGTTCGTTTCGACTGAATCAGAGGTACTTCGACTATCTGGGCGGGCTGACGATGACGAGCGCCGCCTTCGATGAGCTGTTTGGCGGACCTCCGCGACCTCCCGAGACACCGCTGACGCAGCGCGAAATGGATCTGGCGCGCTCGATCCAGGTAGTCTGCGAAGAAGTCATGCTTCGCATGGCGCGCACAGCTCATCACGTGACCGGTCTCGACAATCTGTGCCTCGCTGGTGGCGTCGCCCTCAACTGCGTGGGCAATGGTCGACTGCTACGTGAAGGACCGTTCAAGCGCATCTGGATTCAGCCTGCCGCCGGCGACGCCGGCGGTGCGCTTGGCGTCGCGCAACTCATCTGGCACCGTCACCTCGAACAGCCACGTGAAGTCGTCCCCGACCGCGACAAGATGCACGGCACCTACCTTGGACCGGCGTACGGCGACGAAGAGATAGAGAAGTTTCTCCAGAGCGTCGGGGCGCCGTACCGACGTCTGGCGCGCGCGAGTCTTCCCGAGCGCGTGGCGACACTGCTGGCCGAGGAGCAAGTCGTCGGGTGGTTCGACGGCCGGATGGAGTTCGGCCCGCGCGCGCTGGGCGCCCGAAGCATTCTCGGAGACCCGCGCAGCCCCTGCATGCAGGCGCAGATGAACCTCAAGATCAAGTTTCGTGAGGGGTTCCGCCCATTTGCGCCCAGTGTCCTGCGCGAGCGAGTCTCTGACTATTTCGATCTGGATGTCGACTCACCCTTTATGCTTCTGGTCGCGCTCGTTCGCGCCGACCGCCGCCTTCCGATGACCGCGGAACAGCAGGCGCTCTGGGGAATCGACCGACTCAGGGTTCCGCGTTCGGATCTCCCAGCCATCACCCACGTGGATTACTCGGCTCGAATTCAGACTGTCTGCCGGGAGACCAACCCGCACTACTACGATCTGCTCGCGGCGTTCGAGCGACTCACCGGATACGGAGTGCTCGTCAACACGTCGTTCAACGTGCGTGGCGAACCGATTGTGTGTACACCCGCCGACGCATATCGGTGCTTCATGCGCACGCATCTCGATGCGTTGGTTCTGGGTCCCTACCTCCTTCACAAGAGCGAGCAACCTTCGATCACGGAGTCAAACGAATGGCAGCAGACGTTCCAACTCGATTGACGCGGCGCGAGGGTCGTCGTTTTGGCGTCACTGTGGGTGGAGCGTTCTTCGTCTTCGCCATGCTCGCCTGGTGGCGCGACCGCCATTTGGCCGCAAATGTCCTGGGTAGTCTCGCTGGTGCGTTGGTTATGGCGGCGTTGCTCATTCCAACCCATCTCGGTCCCATCGAACGCGCGTGGATGAAAATCGCGCACGCGATTTCGCTGGTCACGACACCGGTCGTGCTGGCGGCGATCTACTTCGGTATCATCACGCCGATCGGCGTCGTTCGGAGGCGGTTGGGGCATAGTTCAATCGAACACCGCCCATCAACGAATGGCTTTTTGAAAGTTCGTTCGCCCGGCAGGCGACGGTCCGCGAGCATGGAACAGCAGTTCTGATGGAAGCCGCGCGCCCTGTGAATGCCGGTACAATGCCTCTGCTACCCATGATTCCAGGAGATGGCACGTGAGATCGTCCGGGCTTGCCAGCCAGTTGTGGGCCTATCTGCGTGAGCGGAGGAAATGGTGGCTGGCCCCAGTCATTGTGGTTATGGTTCTCGTCGGAGCCCTGCTGATCTTCGCCCAGGGATCTGCCCTGGCACCCTTCATCTACACAATTTTTTGAGGATTGGGCGGACCTACCGCCGGAACAGCTCGAAGATCGACGTGTCAGTGGCGACATAGATCGACGCGGTTTCGGTCGTCGCTGCGGTCGTCAGGTGTAACTGACCCAAATCGACTGAGGCATAACCAGAGATGTGTCCGTCCTGTGCTCTGATCGCCTTCGACAACCGGCCATCCGCGAGAGCGAACAGCGCGGGCTGCGATGATTTTTCCATCCTCCACAGCACAAACGAAACCGGTCGATCTGATGCCACTTGGGTGACCACGCGGATCGCTTGTGGGTGACCAGACGGCGAAGCTGGAACGACACCGAGCGTAGAAACACCGCCAGAATCTCGTCCGCCAAGCCAGATAAGGCTCTGACCTGGATCAAGGGAAAGCGAGGTTGGTGAGGAAAATCCCGGTGAGAAGGCGGCGAGGCCGAGCCTGTTATCAGGAGGCACACGCCCATCGCGCGTGATTCGCAGTACGTTTCCCGATCCCGGAGCTGAAGAGCCGGACTGGAGCGAGGGAACCGCCACGTACACATGCCCCTGGCGGTCCACGGCGATTGAAGACGGGACGTCTCGCGGGACGGGAATACCAGTGAGAATCGTCGCTCCCTCGCCCAGCGTGTTGGCGACTTCACGGTATCGCGTAACGTTCAACTGGAGTTGCCCGGATGGGGTCTGATCGGTCCAGGCAACGAACACGAACCTATTCTCGGAAAAGCTCCCCCCCTCGACCGCGAGGCCCACGATTCGTGCCTGCTCATCGTTCAAGGCGAGGACAGGCGCCGGTATCAACGCGCCGTCGGCCACGACGCGAACTCTCGTGTTGCCTTCGACAAAGAACAGACGGCCGTCCGGCGCAGGGCTCAGCGCGCTCACTCCCGAAAGACGCGACGCAACTGCGCGCACCGAGTAACACTCTGTCGGGCTACTCGTCAGGCAGGCGGTCGAGGGCATCGAGAGTACCGGGGCAATCAAGGAGTCAGATTCTCGAGCGAAGGTCAATTGCCCGTTATCGTCCGTTAAAACGAGTGAATCCGACGGTGGACTCTCGAGGCCATTCAGCGTAGATACCAACTGAAGCACGTGCCGTCCCGGTCCGAGCTGCGGCAAGCGAGCCGTGCAGATGAAGCCGGCCCCTCCAGTGGCTGCTATACAGGTGACGCTGTTGAGGGGGTAAATGACATCATCGACGAACAGCTGGAATGACAGGGATCGAACATGTGGTAGCGACACTGCTGGCTGGTCCCATTCGAGGCGCGGGCCCCCGCCCTGCGCCCTCGTGTCGTGGCCTACGAAGGCGAAAGCGCCCGCAGCGCACGCCAGCAACGCGGCTCTGAGAAATGGACGGTGACGGTTCGATATTCGCATCTGCCGTGATTAGGGATGTTCAATCCTAGCCCCGGCGCCTAAGCGCCGTCCACCTCCGATCGACTCCTGGGTTCACGTCATTGCGGACGCAGGTGCGCGTCTCGTCCCCACGTAAGAGAAACGTCTAGTCGAACGTAGTCATCGCTCGCTAGCGCGATTCGGGGGATGGTTCACCGCGGCCGAGTATTGTCTGCTTTTTCCTCCACTAGCTCGGCGATGGACGACGCAACTGGCGCAAACATTCAGTAAAACAGCAAAACGTGCGCGGCCCAGTATGGCGCGCATCTTGAACCTGATGATGAGCGAGTGAAGCCACCAATCCCCGTGGAGAACAGGTTCATGCGAAATCTCGCGGCCCTCACCGCGTTGCTCCTTTTGTTGCTGATTCCGGCCGGCGCGCAAGCTGACGCCGTCTCAGCCGGCGACTATGTCAAGTTCGGGGATCGACCCGGTTCACCAGGTGGGGAGTTCCTGTTGACCGTGTACGACACGCCGGGAGGGAGCCCAGTCGACCAGTTCATCACGTTCTGCCTCCAGATGACGGAGTACATGAACTTCAGCGACAGGTTCAATGTTGGCTCCGTCTCGACCGCGACCGATGACCAGCCATATAGCGACCCCCTCGATCAGCGGACCGCCTATCTCTATACGAATTTTCGCAATGGCACACTCGCCGGCTACACGCCGGGCAAGGCGACGTCTGCGAACCTGCTGCAGACAGCCATTTGGCACTTTGAAGGCGAGAACGTAGGCAACCAAAGCGGCAACATCTTCGTTCAGGCTGCGAATGCGGCCGTCAACAGCGGCGCATGGTCTGGTCTTGGCGACGTCCGGGTCCTGAACCTGTTCTACCAGGGTGGTCGTCGAGCGCAGGACCAATTGACGATCGTTCCTGAACCCACAATTCAGGCCGTTCCCGAACCCTCAACACTGGCGCTTTTCGGCTCGGCTATCGCTGCCCTCTGTTTCCATCGTCGACGCGGCGTAGCGGCACAGCGCGGTTAACTCCATTGCTTCGAGGCGGGCTGCTCGTGCCCGCCCTCGCCATCCACAAAGTGCGCCGCCTCTGCTCGATCATCTCGAACACGCGGGCTTTCAAGTAGCGTTCAACTGGTCGCCACAGGCTGTAACGTTCGGCTGTCCGCCGGCATGATGAACCAGGCGATGAGGTAGGCGACGACGCCGCCAATCACCGCGCCTGGGTAGATCGCGAGAGCGACGGCAGCCAGGCGGACGATCGTCGCATCGACTCCGAAGTACTCCGCCAGCCCGCCACACACACCGGCGATTTGCTTGTTCGTCTCAGAACGGGCGAGACGGCTGCTGGCCAGCACCCTGTGGTCCTGTGGGCCGGCGCTAGGCGTCAGCACCCAGGCCGCGATATATGCCACGACGCCACCGACTAACATCCCTGGGATGATCGAGAGCGTCACCCATGCGAGTCGAACGAGGGTGACGTCTGCATCGAAGTAGGCTGCCAGACCGGCGCATACCCCCGCGACCTTGCCGTCATCCGGGAGTCGCACGAATCGTCGCGGGACATCGCCGCCCCTGACTGATGCTCCGCAAAAGCGACAGTACGACGATTCAGCCTCGATCTCACGACGGCACTTGGCACAGGTCACGACACCCCCCGGATAGGTCTCTAATTCCGTGATACGCAGTTAGAGGGCCGGAAGGTTCAAAATATTCTCCAGGCGGGTCAGAGGACCCGCCTCTACTTCCCGAACAACCCCTTGAGTCGTTCCCCGAGCTCGTTTTGAATGCCACGCCGAAGAGCGGCGACAGCGTTGATGGTGATGCGGGGCTGCTCCAGCGTACCGCCAAGCCTGGCCGGCAGGACAACACGGTTCTGCTCTCGTGTGAAACGGATCAGATCGGTGCCCGCTTGTGCAGACAGCTCTTCGGAAAGCTTCATGTCCACGGTGCCGTCGAGGGCTCGGGATTCGAGAGCGAGTGTGCCCGTTCCCGTGATATCAGCGTCTCGCGAATACATCGAGAACGTGTCGGCCCTGAAGATCTGCTTCGCCAGCGAGAATGTCGCGTCGATTCGCTCGAACTGTTCGCTTGCTGCGGCCGTATCCGGTGCTGGCCGGCCGAAGAACAGGACGACCGTTCTCACGAGGTTGAGTCGCTTGATGGTGCCATCAACGATCGATACGGCGCCTTTGCCGTTCGCGCTGGCTAAGGCGGTTGCCACGTCCGCGCCTTGCGCGCTGAATGTGCCATCGCCATCCAGTGATCCCGTGATCGTGTCAGGCGAGCCGCCGAACGCTGCAATCTGTGCGACGTCAAGCCCCTTCAGGTGTGATCGGAGCGTCATCGACATGCTGTCCCCAAGTCGCGCATTCAGTGAACCATCGTAGGTGCCGTCAAAGAGCGAAAAGGTGAGCGGCGACAGCGAGAGGCGATCGCCGTCAAGCGCCATGCGCGTGCTGAACTGCTTGACCTGGACGCCTGCGGCCGTTGCACTGTCAGCCTGAACATCGGCACTCACTTTCATCGGCTTTTGTGTCGAACCGCGTCGAGCGGTGCGAGACTCGGGAGTAAACGCCTCGGCGAGCGCCAGCAGTTCGTCCACGTCCAGCTTGTTCGCCGTGACCTTCAGCGTGGCGTCGACGCTCGGCTCGAGGACAGCTTCACCCTCTGCTTGAAGCGTGGTGCTACCGGATTCGGCCGTGAAGCTGTCGATCGTCAGTCGTTCGCCATTCAGCGACGAATCGGCCGAGACGACGACTTCACGTCTTCGGCTGACGATGCGAATGTCGCGCAGGGAGATCTCGCGGACCGAGACGATCTCCATGCCGCCGCCTCCTGATGCCGATTCTGGCTGGGTCGATGTGTCGCTCCCGGGGATAGTGAAGGGCAGCGGCATCTGGATGCGGCTGTCGGAGATCACGACTCTCGCGTCCTCGATCCTCCGATTGAGCAGCGCCCGGAGATCCGTCGAGAGGTCAACGCTCGCGAGTGTCAAGTGAACCGGCTCGCCGACTTCGATGCCGCTCAGTCCGATGCCGGGGCGTGGAAAGATCTGTGCCGCTGCTGACCGGATTCGCACCGGCTGTCCCAGCCATGACGTCGCTTGCTGCTCGAGGGCACGCCGCATCCCATCGCCAGAGAAGAACCAGTAGAGGCCGATTGTCGCGACCAGTAGGAGGACGACGATGGAGGCAGCAATGACGAGAAGGATCTTGCGCATGGTTGTGAGCGTATATCAGCCCGGAATCCCACACGCCTGGACGGTCGGCCAACGCCTGAGTTGGAATGGCGCTAGTCTTCCGGAAGGTTGACCGATTTGAACAGCCGGAAGCGTACGGCTCTCCCGGCTTTCGTGGCAGGCTGGTACCTCCATGCCTTCGCCGCACTGACGATCATCCGCTCGTGGTAGCGATTGAGCGGCGTATGGAGTTTCACGACTTCGACAGCGCCGTCGGGACCAATCAGTAACTCCAGTTGACCGACGAGGTTTGGCGAGATACCTGCGGGCGTCATCACAGGAAGCTGCCGCCCGATTGGAAGCGGTGGAACAATGTCGGGGTCACTTGCCGCATAAATGTGTTGTTCCTCGCGCGCGCGGGCCTCAAGATGGAAGCGGTGCTGTACAAGGGCGGCGGCCCGGC
>JALDXQ010000004.1:0-93547 GCA_032156805.1 Acidobacteriota bacterium | reverse complement strand
TCCGCAGGCCGTTCCGGGCGGACGCGTTCGCGCCGATGTCTTCGGCAAAGGGTACCGCTTCGACGGCAAAACCCGCCCCGCGCAGACGGTCGAAGTAGTCGCGCCCATAGACCCGCACGTGATCGAACTGCCCGAAGGCACGTTCACGCTCCTTGGGATCCGTTATTGACGGGTCTTCGTACGTCGCGGCGCGATTCGGCTCGAGCGGAGACTGCAGGATCGCCCAGCCGCGCGGACTGAGGACACGACAGAACTCCCTCATCGCGCCGCGGTCGTCGGGCACGTGCTCGAGCACGTGATTACAGACGATGATGTCGAGCGCACCGTTTTCGAACGGAAGGGCGGTGATATCCAGCCGTACGTCCGCCGCGGCGTAGAGATCGGCGCTGATGTAGTGCACGCCGGGCGCCGACTTGAAGAGCCGGGCGATCACCGGCTCGGGTGCGATGTGAAGCAGTCGTTGTCCACCTCCGAGCAGACCGGGCCTGGAGGCGAGGAACATCCACAGCATTCGATGACGCTCGAGTGACCCGCAGTGCGGGCAACGCGCGTTCGGTCGCGGGCGGACGCCGAATGGGAGAAACTTCGATGCTTCACGCTGGCAGCACGCACAATACATTACGCACCTCGGGGCAGGGATGAGGGAATGCGGGTCCACGACATCAGATGTAACCTGCGACGCCTGGGAGACAGCGGCAACTCCTGATCGCGCAGCGTCAGCGCATTCGTCTGGCGTGCCCCGATCTCCAACGCGATGCGCCGTATGTGCGCCATGTCATCGCCAGATTCGTCAGTGTACGGCACGACGGCAAGGTCGTACCTGCGCGTCTGAAGGCACGCGAGCATATCAACGCCGATACGCTTGAGAGAGAGCCTGCCATCGTCATAGGTCCAGATTCGGCTGAGCAGTGGCATCTCGGCTGCGGACTTGGCCGAGCCGACGGATGTCAGCATCTCCCACTCCACGTCCGGATAGCGATGCGCGAGCAGCGTCAGCTTGCGCGCAGCCAGCGAGAGAGGGATGGACCGAACGAGGAGTCCCCGCCGACGCGGCTTCACGCGCGCGGCAACGAACACGCTGGGTGTGATCGTCACGTTCCTGATGAGCGCGTCGAGGTAGGCGGCGAATCGTCCGGTCTGGGTATCACGATCGAATTCGCGCTGGACGTGGGCGCGGCCGGCTTGCGCGAACTGCTCCGCCTGCGCGGGATTCCGTGACAGTCGCTCGACCGCAACGGCGAGGCCGTCGGCATCGCCTTCGTCGGTGAGCCAGCCGGTGGTTCCGTCGATCACCAGTTCAGGAATGCCCGAATGACGTGTCGACACGACGGGAATTCCGGAGGCCTGTGCTTCCATCAGCGAGACCGGGATGCCTTCCTGGTCGCCGGTGCTGGCCGTGATGCTTGGTTGAATGTAGAGGTCGGCGTCGGCGAACTCCTGGCGCGTCCGCTCGTGCGTGAGCGCTCCGAGCAGCCGCACGCTGGTGAGACCGCTATCGGCAATGATCGACTCGAGGCGCTCGCGTTCCGGGCCGTCGCCAATCACGCGAAGCTCGAGATCGAGCTCGCGCTCGTGGAGTGTCTGCATCGCCTCGAGCGCGACGTGCACACCCTTTTTCTCGACCAGGCGAGCCACCATCAGGATGCGACGTGGGCCGCGCGCGCTCCATCGTTCGGATGGCGGCCTGAACGCGAAGCGTGTGCTATCAACACCCAGACGAACGACATGAAGCTGGGACTCGGGCCAGCCAATCGAGCGGAGCCGATCCCGCCCAGCCTGCGAGATGCACAGGGCATGCATGCCAAGCGCCGCGACTGCGCGATATCGTTCGACCCAGCGCTTGTCACGAAGAAGACGAGAGATGTCGTAGCCGTGAAAGATGGTCACGGCAGGGCAATCGATCGCGAGTGCGATCGGCATGCCCATCGTGGCCTGGGGACCGAAGTGGCAGACGACCGCACCCGCGCCGACCGCCTTCGCCAGCCCCCATGCCCGCTCCTCGGGCTCGGGCACACTGACGTTGGCGAGTGGAAAATGCTCCAGGTTTTCGATCCCGGCGGCGACGACGTGATGAGTGAAGCCGTCGAGTCCCTTGATCAGATCGTAGGTGAAGGTTTCCGAGAGTGGCAGGTATCGGCCGCACACGTGCAGAAGCGTGGGACGGTCCGGGCCGGCCATTACGGGGTTCCCCTCGGCCTGAGTGACGCGAACACGGTGACCGCGACGCCGAGTTCGTGAGCGCGCTCTTCGATTCGTGCTTTCATCTCGGCGCCGTAGACCAGCGATGCGGCGACGAACGTGCTGGCGCCGGACTTGAGCGCCTCGTCGAGCGCGCAGACAGGAAGTCCTTCGAACGTGGAGCCCCAACGCGTCTCATCACGATCCACGACGCAGGTCACCGTCACGTTCTTGTCGCGTAGCGCGCTCAAGAACAGGCGACCGCCGCTGCCGGCGCCACACAGAACGGCGGACGTCAGGCCACGTTGCGACAGCAGGCTCGCAAGCCGATCGGGCGACATCACCATGTCGAACACGCTGCCTTTGCCGTTCTGGACATCGACGATCCGGGCGCGGCTCAGCGCGAAGTCTACGGCCATCGGCCGTTTCAGCAGGCCGCGATCGAAGAGCGCCTCGCGCGAGTAGGGGAACGCTCCCTCGGTTGGTAGCCGCCATGCGGATTGATCGAGATATTTGAGGTACTGCTGCGACTCACCGCGATACGCATGGGTGCTGTCGGCGCGCTTCACCATGCGGTCCTCGACCGCCGGCCGCCACTTGAAGTGATGCGTCACGCCCAGCATTGGTGCCAGCCGGCTCCCCAGCCCGTTCGGCGGATAGTGATTGCCGCCACTGCGAAGCGAGGTCTTCCGGGACAGCCAAAAGATCGGGTACTTGTCGATGACCGCCTGCGGTTGCCCGAGTCGAACGTAGAGGTCGGTCGAGCACCAGGGATACGCCTCGAACGGGCGCTCGCCGCCGTTGACCTGAACGACACCATTGGACGCAAACCGCTGAAGCATCGGTGCCTGAAAGGAATCCGAGCGCGTCCAGCGCATCGCGTTGATCGTGCCGGCCAACGAACGATACGGGAGCTCGAGAAACTCATCGCTGTCGACGAGGACGATCCAGCCGCCGCCAAGCTTCGCCAGCCCCCACGACAGACGGTCGCGCTTCTCGAATGGATCGAACACTCCCCGATAGACGTCGATGATTTCAACCGGGTAGCAGTCGCGCAGCTCGAAGAGCGCCTGGTTTTCCTCGCGGCCGCCGTGGGCGATCAGGTGAAACGATCGGACACCGAGCCGAAGATAATGCCGCAGCCACGCCTCGATCAGGTCGTCGTCTCGGTTGACGTGGGAGATCAACCTAATGGTCACGCCGCGGCCCTCTCCGTGACGGAGTCGTCGTCCAGCGAGACGCCAATCGACGAAAGCGCCTCGACGACCTGCGCGATCCTCACGTCCCAGCTGTTACGCGCGGCGAACTCGCGCCGCTCGAGAGCGTGCAGAGATGTCCGTTGGCCAAGAGCGGTTGCGATGCTTTCGATGAACGCGTCGGCGCCGCGCGCGACGTGAACGAGTCCTCGCCAGCCTTCGAGCTGACCGACAGGTGTGCTCACGACCGGCTTGCCGGCCGCGAGATAGTCGAAGACCTGAATCGGGGAGCAGTAGTAGGCGAAATCGATCTCGCGCAGTGGAAGCAGGCAGACGTCGAAGGTGGCCAGCTTGGCGGGCACATCTTCAAACGGGATCTCGCCCGTCAGTAGGACGTTCGGCAGCGACACAAGCGCCGACACGTCGACGAACGGAAGCGTCGGCCCGACCAGCTCGATCGTCCAATCGGTGCGTTGACGGGCAACGGTGGCCACGAGTTCCACATCGAACCTGGGCGCGAGGGTGCCCACGTAGCCCACTCTGATGGGGCCTCGCCGTGGCGAGTCTGGTTGTGCGGTCACGTAGCGCTGCCAGTCCGCCCCGTTTGGGATCAGCCGCACGTGTGACGCGTGCCCGCTGACCCGCTCGACGAGGGGCTCACTGACGCACAGTGTCAGATCAGCCCGGGCGAGCAGGTCCTCTTCCAGTCGTGCGAGTGTCTCGATCTCGCGACGCTCGCCTTCATCGCGCAGCGTCTGGCCGCTCGGTGTCGCGTGCAGATCGGCGACGTCGTACACCAGGTGGTCAGGGCGAAGCAGGTCGGCAAACGCGAGCCCGTGCGGTGAATACAACCACAGCACGCACTGGCGCCCACGACGCCACCGCGCGAGCCGAGCGGCCAGCCAGCCGTACGTGATGCGCTTGGCGATCGACGACTGGCGAACGCCTGGCATCACGAACGGCTCGTGAACCCATAAACGAGGCGAGAGTTGCTGCGTGCGCCGACGCAGTGGCCACTCCTTCGCTTTGATTGCTCTCGGAGGGTTCACGTACACCACATCCGCGCGCTGAGAGAGCCGCTCCATCAGGTGCTGCTTGCGATAGCGCAAGAAGCTCCAATCCGTGCTGGAGAGACAGACGATGAGCGGCGGCGATGTGGGCATCCCGATCATGCGTGGTGCAAGTCCGAAACCCGGGCCGGTCTGGCTTCAATGCGCAAATCCCGGCCGATTTCGCCGTGCAAACGTCGGAATTCCGGCCAACTGGACGGTTGGGCGATACCACAAAGCGGTGACAGGGGGCCGGAAAACGAGGCCTGGGACTGGAGACGAGAGAGCGACGACGGGCACGTGCATTGCTCGATGGCCCTTGTGCCGCGCCGTCGACTTCGTGTGCTCCATGCCGCCCCCTACTTGTGGAGCGGTGCCGGCAGCGTCATCACGCGCCTGATTGAATCGCAGGTCGCGCGCCACGACGTGGTTCTCGCGACCTCGCCCGCCCGTGGCGAGTTGCAAAACTGGGCAACCTACGACCATCGCGTGGCGAGGAGCGGTGCGCGCCGAAGACGTATCGATCTCTTTCATCGTGACAGTGAGTCGTTCTGGGCCGCCGTCGAACGGATGCGTGAGGCCATCGACGACATCGGGCCAGACATCCTTCACACGCACGCGGGCACCCCAACCGCGGCTGCTGTCATTGCCCGGTCCCGTTCGTCCCGTTCCGCCGTCCCACTTGTGTCTCACTTCTATAGCTGGGGCGTCGGCCGTCCCGAGTGGATGAACGACATGGACCTCTGGGCCTTCAGTCAAGCCGATGCTGTGATTTGTTCCGCCCACGCGTATCGCGACGTTCTGAAACGCGGTGGCGTCGCCGCGCGACGGCTGCGCCTGGTACCGTGGGGAATTGCCGTGCCCGACGATGTGGCGCCTCGAAGTGAGAGTTACGACGCGGTCGTGGTCGGCACTCTTGGTCGCATCGAGCGGCGCAAGGGCCAGCTCGATCTGGTCAACGCGTTTGCAGTTCTGCGACGACGATGGCCGGAGGCGAGGCTCGAAATCGTCGGTCCGGTCGCCGAAGAGTCTTACGCCTCGAGTATCCGTCGTGCGATCCGCCGCCACCGCCTCGACGGCGCCGTGCGATTGACCGGGCACGTTGCCGATCCGCATCGGCTTCTCACGCGTTGGTCCGCCTACGTGTCACTCTCGACGGACGAAGGACAGGGACTCGCCGTACTCGAGGCGATGGCGAATGGCGTTCCCGTGGTTGCCCTCGGAGCGGCGGGTATCGAGGACTATCTCACGCATCAGCGGACAGGTCTCGTCGCCGAGTCCCGGCGCGCAGGGCATGTGGCTGCCCTCATCGATCGCCTGATTGGCGACCGCTCGCTCGCCGACAAACTCGCTGCCTCCGCACGTGCCATGGTCAGGCGGCGCTTTTCGTGGATTCGCACGCTTGCAGAAATCGGAGCGATCTATGGCGAGCTGAAAGGGGAGAGACGATGAGCGAGCAGACCGCCTTCGTATATCGCCGACCCAAGTGGGGCCGCGGAATGATCACCGCCGGCGATGCGCGGTTCCTGCACGACCTGATCGTGACGATACGTCCGCACGTGGCGATCGAGCTGGGCGTCGCGTCGGGATGCTCCAGTGTAGCCATCCTGGAAGCGATCAGAGGGTGCCACCGGAATTCGGACGAGGTGTGGCTGCATGCCTTCGATATCGCGGATCGTTGCTATTTCGATCCTTCGCGACCGACGGGTGCAGCGGTGGGTGAGCTGACCCCGTGGAATCTGCCGCACTACCGATTCACCGTCGGCGATGTCCTGCAGGCGCAGCGGCTTCTGACGGGCCTCGGCGCACGCTTCGCCTTCATCGATGGCAATCACCTGCATCCCTGGGCGACGGCCGACCTGCTCGGCCTGCTGCCCTCTCTCGCGCCAGGCGCGTGGGTGGCGCTGCACGACATCCGACTGCCGCTGATCGAGGGACGTCAGGGAGCCCGTGGCCATGGTCCCCGGCACCTGTTCGAGATGTGGCCCGGCGAGAAGCTGCAAGGTGGCACCAACGAGAACATCGGAGCGATTCGGCTGCCCGCCGACGTGCGTGATGTCCCTGCGATTCTGCAGCGGTCACTACAACAGCCCTGGGAATCGGCACTGCCCGAGGAGATGTGCTCGACCCTGTCGATCGTCCCGCGCCCTGTGGCGGTGATACCCAAGCCACAGGCGCTTCGCATGCTCGCCAAAGCCGCGGCACATGACCGTCCTGTCTACGTGTGCGGGATCGGGCATGCGGGTCGAGCGTTGGCGGGAGAGCTTCGGCGCCGCGATCTTCTCGTGGCTGGTTTCGTCGACCGTGATCCGGCCAAGCACGGGTTGACGGTCGACGGTCTTCCGGTGGCGGCGAGACAGACTTTGTCACGCGCTCGAGAGCCGCGCCCGTTCCTGGCGATGTCGGGAACGTTTGCTGCCGAAATCGATGCGGAACTGGCGGCTGGCGGATGGATCCGCGGCGAGGACTACGTCGTCCTGTGAGCGAGCGCTCTTCTGTCTACCGACGGCCCACCTGGGGCGATGGAATGATCACGGAGGACGACGCACGCTTTCTCCACGAGCTCATTCTCGAACTGCGTCCGCCGGTAGCCATCGAGCTTGGCGTGGCTTCGGGCTGCTCGAGCGCCGTGATCCTCGAGGCCATGCGTCAGTGTCGCGGACCTGGAACGCGGAACGTGGAACTCGGAACCTGGTTACATGCGTTCGACATCACCGAGCGCTGCTACTTCGATCGATCGCGGCTGACGGGTGCGGCCGTCGCCGAGCTCACACCGTGGAACGCTCCTCACTTCCGGTTCGCGGTCGGGGATGCCTTGCTCGCGCGCGAGCGCCTTTCGGGCTTGAACGCACCGTTTGCATTCATCGATGCGAACCATTTGCATCCGTGGGCGACAGCGGATCTTCTCGGCCTGCTGCCGGCGATGGCTCCCGCCTCATGGGTGGCGTTGCACGACATCAGGTTGCCCTTCGTGCCCGGGCGCACCGATTCACGCGGGCACGGTGCGCGTCACCTCTTCGAGACGTGGCCGGGGGAGAAGCGGCAGGGCGGCACCGACGACAACATCGGCGCGATCCGGCTGCCGGAGAACCTGGATGATGTGAACGCAATCGTGCAGGCGTCGTTGCGACGGCCGTGGGAAGTCACGTTGCCGGCGCCCGTGTGCTCGGCGCTCGGCATCGCGCCGCGCCCGCTCGGCCTGGTGCCGAAGCCGGACGCGCTTCGAACGTTGGCGAAGGCGGCGGCGCGACAGCGGCCGCTGTACGTCTGCGGATCGGGCCAGGCCGGGCGAGCACTTGCCGATGAACTGCGCCGTTGCGACCTGAAGGTCACCGGGTTCGTCGATCGCGATCCTGCGAAACGGGGTGAAATCATCGATGGCCTTCGGGTCGAGTGCAGGAGCCATCTGTCCCTCGCAGGCGACCCCAAGCCGTTCATGGTTGTCGCGGGGATGTTCGCCACCGAGATCGACGCCGAGCTGGCGGCGACTGGATGGAGACGGGGCAAAGACTTCGTGGTGGTGTGGTGACGCCGCTCGACACGAACCGGTACCTCGAGCCGAACGTCGAGGCACATCGGCGCAAGTGGAATGTGGCGCCGTCGTGGTCCGCTGCCGCACAAGGCGATGACCGCTTGTGGGCCACTCTCCACGGTGTCGATCCCGGCATGGAGGCGGCGGCCTGGCTCGAGCGCGCCACGGGCGATTGCACAATCCCCGATACCGTTTGCGTCATCGGCGCGGGGCTCGGCTACGTCGTCGACGCCGTGGTGGAGCGATCGAAGAGTCGTGTGCTCGTGCTCGAGACCGAGCCTGCGCTGCTGCCATGGTTCTTCGCGCGTCGCGACTGGCGTCCGTTCATCGAGGGTGGGCGACTGGCGGTCCTCGCAGGCCCGGGCTTCGAGGGATCGCAGATCGCCTGGCGGCTGTTCGGTGACGGGGAAGCCGACCCGCTCGTGCTGGCGCATCCGATTCTCGGGAGATCACAGCCTGACGTGACCCGCCTGGCTGCACAGGTGATTGGCCGCGCCCGCCTCGGTGCTCGCGGCAACGAGGAAGCCCGGCGGAAGTTCGCCGGACCGTATCTCGTCAACACACTCCTGAATGTGCCGACGATCGCAAGAGCCGCGTCAGTTGACGTGCTGGAAAACCGTTACCGCGGGATGCCGGTCGTCGTGGCTGCGGCAGGTCCCTCGCTCAATCGAAACATCGAGGAGCTTCGCCCGTATCGCGAACGCGTCGCTCTGCTCGCGGTGGACACGGCGCTCAAGCCCTTGCTGGCCGCGGGTATGCCGCCCGACTTCGTCGTTGCACTCGATCCGAGCGATGCGAATGCGCGTCACCTGACCGGCGTGGCCGTGCCCGACTCGACGTCGCTGGTCGCCGAGCCGAGCATTGCCGCCAGCTCGTTTGCGGCGTTCGCGGATCGCATCTTCATCTTCCGCGTTGCGGAGCACGCGCCGTGGCCTTGGCTGCGAAAGATGGGGATCGACTGCGGCATGCTCCGCGCGTGGGGATCGGTCGTGACGTCGACCTTCGACCTCGCGCTGCGCATGGGTGGTGATCCCGTCGTGTTCATCGGGACCGATCTCGCCTACACCGGCGGGCAACCGTACGCTCGCGGGACGACCTACGAGGAGGACTGGCGGGCGACCGCAGGGCCGGATCGGCCGATCGAGTGGGTGTGGCAACAGACTGCCTCGCATCGCGGCGTCCCGGCCGAGGGTATCGGAGGCCAGAGCCTCGTTTCGGCGAAGGGCCTGGTGGTGTTCCGAGACTGGCTGGTCGAGGACTCGAAACGTCCGGGACGGCCTCGTCTCGTCAACGCGACGGGAGCAGGCATTCTCTTCGGAGGAGCCTTCGAGCAACTTTCACTGCCTGACACCCTTGCGGAGGTGTCGGGGCCGCGGTCTCCGATCTCTGAGCCGCGGGCTCCGGTTGCTGGCCTTGTGCCGGCCGGTTCCGCTCCCGCAGTCGATGTTCATCTGCTCGATGTGTTGCTCCATCGATTGGAGCCGCCCGCGGCGCGTGTCTCCGAACACGTGCAGCCCTATCTGTTGAAGCCGCGCAAGCAGCGGATTGCCGCAACTAGGGTGCTGCGCGCTCAGCGCACCACCGACTACGAACGGTGGAACGAGCCGGCAAATCTCGACCCGAGGTGGGAAAACGGCCCGGCGAGAGCCAGTCGCCTTGTACCGCCGGGAAGCCGCGTCCTCGATGTTGGCGCCGGGCTGGAAGCGTTGGGGAAGTATCTTCCGGACGGCTGCACGTATACGCCTTCGGACCTGGCTGCTCGATCGGAGCGGACCCTCGTTGCCGATCTCAATCGTGGCGTGTTGCCGCCAGGGAACTTCGATGTCGTCGCAGCTATCGCGACGCTCGAGTTCGTCTACGACGTGAGTGCCCTTCTTGGCGCCGTCCATCAACGCGCCGGACTTGCGATCCTTACATATTGCGCGAGGACCACTGACGATCTCGACAAGCGGCTCGAGAAGGGATTCGTGAACGACTTCACGCGGGATGAGCTCGTGCTGCTGTGCCTGAAGAAAGGATGGCAGGTCGTGGGTGCCGAGCGTCTCGTTGTTGGCCCAGGCTTCGATCAGTGGCTCTTCGCCTTGCGGAGATCTGAATGACGCCGGCATTGACCGAAGATGTCCGCACGTACTACGACGCCCACGTTGCCGGGAAACTGCGTGGGTTCGTGGAGGGCAACGCGCGAGTCGAGCATGCGTGGGCGACGATCGAGCAGCGGGCCGGCATCTCGCCAGCGCGTATCCTCGAGGTGGGGTGTGGCATTGGCGACGTGTCGTGGCGTATGAGCCGCCGGTGGTCGGAAAGCCATGTCGTTGGGCTTGACGTCAGCCGTCGATCGCTGAGAGTTGCCAGGAGGCTGTTTCGCGATCCCCGCATCACCTTCTGCGATGGGCCGCTCGTCAAGGGGCTGCTGGATGGTGGGTTCGATCTGATCGTGCTGATCGATGTCTACGAGCACATTGCCGGAAACGATCGACCATCGCTGCACGAAGCCATCAAGGAACTGCTCGCGTCGAATGGCCGCATCATCCTGACGTTCCCCACACCGCGCCACCTCGCATGGCTCGCGATCCAGAAGCCGGGCGAGATTCAGCCCGTCGATGAAGACATCACGCTCGAGACGATCTCGCAGCTGGCGCGGGACACCGGCACCGAGGTGCTCAGCTACGAGGAAATCGGCGTGTGGCATGAAGGGGACTACGCTCATGCCGTGCTTGGAAGTTGGGTCGGCTGGAAGGATCAGCCCGTTCCTGCCCGGGAGCCTCGACGGCGGCCGCCAGCTCCACTCGTACCATCCCGAGCGGCGCGTCTTGCCCGCGTCGTCGATCGACTTGGCGCGGACGCCTATCGGAGGTAGACCTAACTGCCTTCCAACTCGCGCTCGAGCTCCTGAATCCGGTCGCGGCTGATCTGATGCAGCGCCCGCGTTTCGGCCGTGAGGCGGGCGATATGCTCGCGCCGGCGCCGGGCCAGATCCAGCCGCGCGCGAAATTCGTTCAGGCGAAACGGCTTGAACATGATGTCGGCATGGCCGCCGGCGAGCAGGTGTTCGACCGGGAACATGCCGGCGTGGCCCGTGATGATCAACACATAGAGATCGGGCCGCAGCCGCCACGCCTCTTCCGTCACGGTGATGCCGTCTGATTCCGGCATGCACATGTCGGTGATCAGGAAGTCGATGCGCTCCGTCGCCAGGCAATGCAGCGCCTCCGACGCCCGCATGAACGGCCGCACGATGTGGCCCTCACCTTCGCAGACGCGCGACAGCATGTTGACGATGGCCAGTTCGTCGTCGAGGATGACCGTCGTCGGGCGACCGTCTCTCATCCCTGTGCTCCAGTCGCCCCTGCGATCCGATCCCGTTCCTGTTTCTCCTGGAGCTCCTGCTGAAGCCCCATGATCATCTCTTTGCTCATCGCGTGAAGCGCAGCCTTCTCGGCGTTCATGCGCTCGATGAGTGTGCGCCGGCGTTCGGCCAGCGCCAGACGGGCCCGCAGCTCGTTCATGTGGAACGGCTTGAACATGATGTCCGCCGTCCCGTCAGCCATCAGCTCCTCGACCGGGTACTTCCCCGTGTGCCCGGTGATGATCAGCGTGAACAAGTTGGGCTGCAGCCGCCGCGCTTCCTTGATGACGGCCACGCCGTCCGGGCCGGGCATGTGCATATCCGTGATCAGGAGATCGATCGGCGTGCTCGCCAGCTTGATGAGCGCATCCGTCGAGTCGCTGAAGGGCAGCACGACGTGCCCCTGTTTCTCGCAGACGAGTGCAAGCATGTGCACGATGGGCTCTTCGTCGTCCAGGATCAGTGTGCGCATGTTGCCTATGTGCAATCGGCACGGTGTGCGCGGGCTTCAATGGAACGACGAACGCAGAACGCAGAACCCGAACCTTGAACAGGAACCTGGAACCGTGAACCCGGACCATGAACTCAAGGCTCGTTGTACCGGTGCCGATTTCCACCCCGAATGATGTCCTCACGGGCCAATCACGAAATGTCGCTTCAGCCGGTGCACCCGTCTGGACACTCGCCGGCTGCAGGCTCCGGTCGCTCGGCGATCGATGCGCTCATGGCCATGATGGGCGCGTGTGCGCCAGACCTGCACGCGCACGCACGCCGCGTGTCCCACGCGGCCACAGCGATTGCCCGGACGATGGACTTGCCGGCGCCGCTCGTCGAACAGATCGAACAGGCCGCTTTGCTCCACGACCTCGGCAAGCTGGCGATGGCCGGGCAGGAGGTGTTGGCCCAGGGGCCGGACGGCGAGCTGCAGGCCGTGTTGGTGAGGCAGCACGTTCGAATCGGGTTTGACGTGCTGAGCGTCGTCCCGACACTGCGGGCGGCCGCGTCGATTGTGATTGCCGTTCACGAACGCTGGGACGGACTTGGATACCCGGCGGGGCTGCGCGGAACGGACATTCCGATCGGAGCCCGGGTCATCGCGGTGGCCGACGCCTACGACGTGCTCACATCCGATCATGCGTTTCGCGGCGGCATGGCGCGCGATGAAGCCAATATCGAGATCGTTCGCGGCGCCGGAATCTATTTTGACCCCGATGTCGTGCGCGCCTGGCTGCGTGCGTCGGACAGACTCGAATGCTCATAATCGTCGGCCTTGTCATCGTTCTCGGCTCCGTCGTCGGCGGCTACCTGATGGCCGGCGGCAACCTGCTCGTCCTGAACCAGCCGTCCGAGTTCATCGTGATTGGCGGCGCGGCGATCGGCAGTCTCGTCATCAGCACCCCCAAGACGGTGCTGCTCGCCATCGTTGCCCAGATCAAGTCGGTGATGGGAGCGGGATTCAGCAAAGCCGACTACGTCGACCTCCTCTCGCTGCTCTATCTCGTGTTCAAGCAGGTGCAACAGTCGGGTGTGATGTCGCTCGAAGCGCACTTCGAGGACCCTGGCAAGAGCCCGATCCTCTCGCGCTATCCGACGTTCCTCAAGCAGCACCACGCCGTGGACTTCCTGGCGGATTCCGCGAAGGTGATCATCGTGGGTGGCATTGCGGCGCACGACCTGGAAGCCCTCATGGATGAGGACCTCAAGGTCCATCACGAACAGGCGCTGCGTCCATCCGTGGTGTTGACCAAGATTGGTGATGCGCTGCCTGGTCTCGGTATCGTGGCCGCCGTCCTTGGCGTTGTCATCACGATGGGCCATATCGACGGACCGGTCGAGGAGATCGGCCACCATGTCGGCGCGGCCCTGATCGGCACGTTCCTCGGAATTCTCCTGTCCTACGGCGTCGTTCAGCCGATCGCGCAGAGCCTCGAGCAGCGTGTCGGCGACGATCAGTACTACTGCCTCTGCATCAAGGCAGGACTGCTGGCCGTCTACAAGGGCAATCCGCCGGCGATTGCCGTCGAGTTCGCCAGGCGAGTGCTGCCGCACACCGTGCGTCCGTCGTTCAACGAAACCGAGCAGTTCTGCCGCGCGGCGACCAAGGCTCCCGACAAGACTGCTGAAGCAGCCGCGGCCTGATCATGAGCAAGGGCCAGCCCGTCATCATCGTCAAGAAGCGGGGTCACGGAGGCCATGGCCATCACGGTGGCGCATGGAAGGTGGCCTATGCCGACTTCGTCACCGCGATGATGGCCTTCTTCCTGGTGATGTGGCTGGTCGGGCAGAGTCCGCAGGTCAAGGCGTCCGTGGCGGGGTACTTTCGCGACCCGGGAGTCTTCGAGACAACGCGTGGCGGTGGTGTACTGCCGGGCGGTGCGGAAGGCCTGAAGGAGAGCGGCGTCACCCCATTGAACCTGCCTGACAACGTAGAAAAGGCGCGCGAAGTACTCGAGCGCGCGGCCGATAATCTGCGACAAGCGCTCCAGAAGGTTCCCGCGCTCAAGGCGCTCGAGGACCGCATCGAGATCACGGTGACCGCCGAAGGTCTCCGGATCGAGTTGCTCGAGAACGACAAGGACAGCTTCTTTGCGGTCGGCAGCGCCCAGTTGCTGCCCGAGACCGTGGAGCTGCTCGGTGTGATCGCGAAGGAACTGAGCACGCTCGGCAACGCCATCGCCCTGGAAGGGCACACCGACAGCCGCGCGTATACCTCGTCCAATGGCTACAGCAACTGGGAACTGTCCACCGACCGCGCCAATGCCGCGCGACGGACAATGGAAACCCATGGCCTGCGCGCACGACAGATCGACGCCGTGCGCGGCTTCGCCGCGACTCGCCCGCGCTATCCGAACGATTCACTCGATCCGCGCAACCGACGAATCTCGATAGTCGTCCAGAGCGGAACCTGATCGGGCACGCTCACACTGTGCTCGCCGGACGGCCGTGACTCTTCGTCTTCGCATCCTCGTCCTCTTTGCACTGGCCGTCGTCGGCCTCGTTGCCGGCCTGGCGTTGACCGTCGATCACGTGATGACGCAGGGCTTTGCCGATCTGGAGAAGCGCGAGGCCGGGCACCGCGCCGCGCAGCTCATGCGCGCGCTCGACGAGGAGATCGACAACCTCGATGCAACGACTTCGGATTACGCGCTGTCGGACAAGGCGTACGCGTACGTCGCGACGCCATCGCCATCGGATCTGCCCGACATTCTTCCCGACGATCAGCGGAGTCGCATCGACGCGGTGGCGATCCTCCGACTCGACGGGTCGGTCGTGCATGCCTATGCGTACGACGGTGCCGTTCGACGTCGTGTGGTACTGCCGAAGTCGCTGGCGTCCGCAATCCAATCCGATTCCGCGTTTTTCCGTTTTCGCCTGCCGGCCGAGCATCACGCCGGCGTCGTGGGGGCGGGCGCTGCCACCTGGCTGGTCGCGTCTCGTCCAATCTCGACCTCCGACGGCACTGGTGCCGTGCGCGGTGCGTTCATCATGGCCCGCCGCCTGGACGGCGGCGAGGTTGCGCGTCTTGGCCGGACCACGGCACTCGATGCGCGGATCGAGGCCATCGGCGCGCGGCCGCTCACGGATCTTCCCGTGTCGGTGGAGATCGAGTCCGGCGATTGGCTCACCGCACGCTCGGTCGTGAGAGACCTTTACGGCAAACCCGCCGTGGTCATCGCCGTGCGCCTGGAGCGTGAAATCGAAAGGCAACGTTGGCGCGCGCGGGTCGCGCTGGCGGGTGCGCGACTCTCGGCGGCCCTCGTGTTCGTCGGCGTCATGCTGCTGACGATGCAGCGATACGTCTTGCGGCGAATGGCCACGATCACCCAGTTCGTCGAGCAGGCGAAGGTGTCCGGGAATCTCACCTTGCGTGTCGCCGACAGTGGGGGGGATGAAATCAGCAAAGTGACTGATGCCTTGAATGGTCTGCTCGCCTCTCTCGACGAGCGTGGCCGCGAGCTCGAGAAGGCGCGCGAGGAGGCACTTCAGGCCTCGAAGCTGAAGTCGGAGTTCGTCGCGAACATGAGCCATGAGATTCGCACGCCGATGAACGGGATTCTCGGCACGACGTCACTCCTCATCGACACGCCGCTCAACGACGAACAACGGGAGCTGGTGGGCACGGCGCATCGCGCTGCCGAAGCGCTGCTGGTGGTGCTGAACGACATCCTCGACTTCGCGAAGATTGAAGCGGGGAAGCTCACCATTGAAACCGTTCCTTTCGAGATCGCTCCAGTCGTGAACGATGCCGCCAGCCTGCTGGCGCCGCTGGCGCGTGCCAAGGGAGTCGAGCTCAATGTCTCGGTGGCGGAGGGCGTCCCAGGAGGTCTCATCGGCGATGGTGGACGCATCCGTCAGGTGGTGCTGAATCTGGTGAGCAATGCCGTCAAGTTCACGAGCGTGGGTCGCGTGGCTATCGCGGTGGCGGGCGCCCATGAGCCGAGTGGCTATCGCCTGCGCGTAGCGGTCGAGGACACCGGCATCGGGATCCCCGCCGATCAGCTGTCACGCATTTTCGAGCAGTTCGTACAGGTCGACGCGAGCACGACCCGTCGCTTTGGCGGGACCGGCCTGGGGCTCGCGATCAGCAGACACCTTGCGGCGCTGATGGGCGGCTCCCTCACCGCACGCAGCGCGCCAGGCATGGGATCGACGTTTACGCTGGAGGTCCCGGTAGGTGTCGCGAGCGTGCCGTCACCTCAGGCGAACGGCCTCTCGGAGTCGGCTGTCGGCCTCGGTCTCCACGTGCTCGTTGTTGAAGACAACGACGTCAATCAGCTCGTGGCCAGGCGCCTTCTCGAGCGCGCCGGCTGTCGGGTTCGCGTCGAACCCGACGGACTCGCCGGCGTCGCGGCCGTCCAGCGCGAGGCGTTCGATCTGGTGTTGATGGACTGTCAGATGCCGGGCATGGATGGCTACGAGGCCACGGCTGCCATTCGAGCGCTCGGGTCCCGTTTCGCAGACTTGCCAATCGTCGCGCTGACGGCTTCCGCCACCGCCGACGAACGCGAGCGCTGTCTGAGGAGCGGCATGACCGGCTATCTGGCCAAGCCGCTGCGCCCCGAGGATCTGAAGCGAACCATCCTGAGTCTCGTTCGGCGCGCCGCCTGACGCCGAAATGACTCCCGACCCCATTACAATTTCGGCTATGGGGCCGTACGCCTTCACGCAGGCGTTCCTCTGCGGGTTCTTCAGTTTCGCGGCGGTTGCTGCTTTCGTGATGTGGTCGCGATCTCGGCGCGATCGCAACCTGCCTATTCTGGCCGTCGGCTCCTGCCTCTGGGCCGTGCAGTCGGTGGCCGTCCTGCTCGTTGCGATCGCGGAGACGAACATCGCGGCTCAGCGCGCCCTCGACCTGCGCACGATGTTTGGCTCATTGGGTGTGGCGGCGACGGCCTGGCTCTTTGCCGAGATCACCGGTGTGCGCGCCCGCGCGTTCGTGTGGGTGGTCACGATCTCCATGGCCGCCGTGGCGATTGCCACTGCGTCGGGCGTGCATCTGCTTGGCGAGGTGACCCACGTCGTGCGCGCGACATTGCCCTGGGGAGAGACATTCGGGGTGCCGATTCGGAGCGGGTATCACCCGATTCTCATCCCGATCTACGGGCTGATCCTGTCGGTCACCATCTTCACCGTCATCAGTTCCTATCGATACGCGCGCTCCGACCGTCTTGGCGGGGTCCTGCTGATGACGGGCGCGCTCGGCCTCGGTATGGCCGTCGTGTCAGCTGTCTTGATTGATCTGCTGCGGATTCAATGGCCCTATGCCGGTATGCTGGCCATTGCCCTCGCCATCGTCGTCATCGCCCTGCAGTTCGCTCGCGGCAATCGGCAGCGCGACGAGGACCTGGTCGCAGCCGATCGTCGATTCCGCGCCATCTTCGACCAGACGTTTCAGTTCATCGGGCTGTTGTCGGTTGACGGGACGCTGCTCGAAGCCAATGCCACGGCATTGCGATTTGCCGCCGTTCGCGAGGACGACGTGATCGGCAAGAAGTTCTGGGACACACCGTGGTGGAACCACTCGCCTGAGCTGCAGGATCGACTGCGAGCGGCGGTGGAGACGGCAGCACGAGGGACCGCGGTGCGTTTCGAGGTCGCGCATCCCGCCCCGGATGGACAGATGCACCAGATCGACTTTTCCCTCAAGCCGGTGCGTGATGCTCGCGGGGACATCGTCATGCTGATCCCCGAGGGGCACGACATCCAGGACCGCGTCACGGCAGAGGAGGCGAAGCGCAAGCTCGAACAGCAGCTCGTCCAGTCCCAGAAGATGGAAGCGCTCGGGCAGCTGGCCGGGGGGATTGCCCATGACTTCAACAACCTGTTGACGGTCGTCGCCGGTCATGCCGACATGCTCATCGCCGACGAGCGTGAGAGCCGGCGTCACGATCTCGATCAGATTCGCATCGCCTGCGAGCGTGGCGCGTCGATGACGCGTCAGCTCCTGGCATTCAGCCGGCAGTCGGTGTTCGAGCCGAAGATCGTCGACGTGAATGCCGTCGTCACGCAGACTGAAACGATGCTGCGGCGCACGATTGGAGAGCAAATACTGTTGACAGTTCGGGCGGGGACCGACGTCAAACTGGTCAGAGCCGATCCCGATCAGCTCTCGCGCGTGCTGATGAACATGGCAATCAACGCCCGTGACGCGATGCCGGACGGTGGCCGGTTGAGCATGGAAACCCGGAGCGTCATGATGTCCGATGGCGACGGCCGGCAGTCCAGGGCCGGAGAGTACGTCGCGCTTTCCATCAGCGATACCGGATGCGGCATTCCGGCCGAGTCGCGCGCCAGGTTGTTCGAGCCGTTCTTTACCACCAAGCCTCAGGGAAAGGGCACCGGGCTGGGCCTCGCCGTCGCCGATGGCATCGTCAAGCAGTCTGGCGGCTGGATCGAAGTCGAGAGCGAAGTCGGAGTCGGAACCACGTTTCAGATCTTTCTTCCGGCGATCAGCGATGCCGCCGTCGATCCCGAGCGCGCGCGCGAGGGATCGCCGACGCGCGGTACCGAGACAGTGTTACTCGTGGAAGACGAGACCGCCGTGCGCGACATGGCCAAAACGGCGCTCGAGTCCTTTGGCTACGCGGTACTGACAGCGTCAAACGGCGAGGACGCGTGGCAGACCGTTGCCGCTCAGCATGGAAGCATCGATCTCTTGTTGACCGATGTCATCATGCCTGGGGTGAGCGGCCCTGAGCTGGCTGAACGAGTACGGCGCGAGTATCCCGCGATCGCCGTCATCTTCATGAGCGGCTATGCGTCTGACGCCATACTTCATCAGGGCGTCCAGGCTGGCGAAGCGAATTTCGTTCAGAAGCCATTCAACACCGCCGCACTTGCATCCAAGCTTCGCCAGATCCTCGATCAGCGCCAGCCGAACGTTTAGCTGGAACCGAACTTGCTCTCCTCGAACGTTGAGGAAGCCATGCGACTTCGTAACACCGTTCTCTGGTTTGCAATCCTGACCGGCGTGAGCGTCGCTTCCGGTCATGCGACTGAAGACCGCCTCCGAATTGACGTGTCTCCGCGGATGAGCGTCGCTCCAGCGGTGATCAGGATCCGGGCGATCGTTACCCCGGACGCCACGAACCGAGCGCTGCAGATCGTGGCCGAGTCCGGCTCCTACTATCGAAGCAGCATGGTCCCCCTCGATGGCGCTAACGCTGCCGCTATCACGGAGATGACGCTCAAGAATCTTCCTGGTGGCGACTACGACGTCATGGTCGTTCTGGTCGATGCCGATGGCCGGCGTGTCACCGACCGTCGTCAGATTACCGTCACGTCGATGGGTTGGTAGGCCGCCGCAACCTACGAGGTTGTGACCGCCGATGCGTGTTCGCTGGTAGCGCAACGGTTGAGTGTGGCGTCAATGGTGCGGATGAGCACGTCGTTGGTGAACGGCTTGGCCAGCGCGGCGGCGGCTCCCAGTTGTCGAGCCATATCCAGACAAAAACCACCGTAAACCCCGGACAACGCGATTACCTTCACCCGAGGAAAGCGACGGCGAACCTGGATGATGGTCTCAATCCCTTCTACTCCTGGCATGGCCAGATCGGTCAGGAGAAGATCGACGTGGGTTGATTGAAGTATCGACAGCGCCTCAGCGCCATCGCCAGCCAGCAGGGTCTGGTAGCCGCTCCACTTGAGCACGGCTTCGAGCGCCAGACGTACCAGCGCCTCATCGTCCACCACGAGTATTGTGAGAGTTTCCCGGTTCATAGCTCGCTACCACCCGTACTATCGACAGCAGGGCGCGCAACCGGATTCAGAAAATTCCTTAGTGGAGTAAAGCCTAGATCTCGGCCGAGACTAATCCTGCACGAATCGCGAACCGCGCCAGTCCGGCAACGTCGTGGATGCCCAGGCGATCCATCAGGAGCCGCCGATGCGTCTCGACTGTCTTCGCGCTGAGCGAGAGCCGATACCCGATCTCCTTGGTTGACTGGCCCTCGGCAATGAGCTGCAGGATCTCGCGTTGCCGCGCGGTCAGCAGTGACAAGGGGCTCGTCTCGGTTTCGTTGCTCGCAAGCATTCGTGCGACCGTCTCGCGCGCGCTTGCGCTGACGAACGTTTCCCCGCGCAGCACGCTGTCGATGGCGATTGCCACCTCTGCGACGGCCACGTCTTTCATCAGGTATCCGGCGGCACCGGCGCGAATGGATTCCACGACCCGCTGCTCATCCTGGTGCATCGAGAGCATGAGGACCTTCGAAGCCGGGGCAATCGACATCACGCGCCGAGCCGCCTCGACGCCGTTGAGCCCGGGCATGCTGATGTCCATGAGCACGATGTCCGGTGATTGGCTCGTTGCCCGCTCAATCGCTTCCAGGCCGTCGACGGCTTCGACGATGCTGACGTCCGGCATCGTACGCTCGAGCAGGGTACGAATCCCCGATCGCATGAGCGGGTGATCGTCCACGATCAGGACTCGCAGGCTCATGCCGATGCTCCGAGCGGTACCAGGCAGGTGATCGTCGTGCCCGCACCTGGCGTCGAGCTGACGGTCAACGTTCCACCAACATGGCCGACCCGTTCACGCATGCCAACCAGCCCCAAATGGCCATCGCGCACCGCTTGGCGAGTGGTGGGCCCCACGTCGAAGCCACGTCCATCGTCAACGACCGAGAACGTGAGCCGATCTGTATGACAACTCAGGGACACCGCGACATGTGAGGCGCGGGCATGTTTCGCGACATTGGTGAGAGCCTCGCGAACGACACGGTAGCAGGCGAGCTCGACGTCGTGAGGAATCGACCACTCCGCGGCCCGCGAGTCGACAACGACGGACAGCCCGCTGCGATTGCTCTCCGTTCTTGCCAGAGCGGTCAATGCAGGCAGGAGTTGGCCACTATCGAATGGCGCCGGCCGCAACGAGTGCGACAGGGACCGGACGTTGACCAGCAGATCGTCGACGATCGCCACCGATGATGCCGATGACGCCGGACTGCCGGCGTCGGGGCAACGCGCGTCGAGTTGCAGCTGCATCTTGAGGGCGGCCAGCCTCTGCGCGACATCGTCGTGGAGTTCGTGCGAGAGACGCGTGCGCTCGACATCGACAGCTGACTGCAGCTCCAGTGCGAGCCGCCGGTGAACCGCAGCGAGTCGCCGTGCCGCGCCGACGGCAGTGCCCAGCGAGAGCGCCACGATGCCCGTGACACTGACACGGGCCTGCATGATCATGTTGACCACCGACTGCGGTGCAACGTCGAAGAGTGGACCGCGGCCGGTTGCGGTTCCCCAGATGCAGAAGGCATTGACCACGAAGATCGCCCAGGCCGCGCCAACTGCCTCGAATCTGATGGCAGCCCAGGCGACCAGCGGGAGCGTGACCAGGGTGTTCGCGACCTGGTCCATGAATGACGGGTGCGCTGACAGATACAACTCGTTGGACGCAGCGACGGTAACTGCGAGGAGGATGACAGCTTCGACGACGCGCCAACGGGGAAGGGGGCTCGGTATCTCTCCGATGACGGCTGCAGTCGCAACGATGACTGGCGTGACGATCACGATGCCCGCGCCGTCGGATCCTGCCCAGATCGCGGCTACGCGTACCCAATCTGCATCCGACGTGAAATGTGCAACGGCTCCGGCCACGAGCGCGCCTGCGCAAGCCGCGGCCAATCCACAGGCGATCAACGCAAGGCCATTCGTTGGATGGGTCAGCCGCGGGGCATCCGGCCAATATCGGCGAACGAGCCAGCGGGCCGTGAGCCCCTCGCCGATGTTGATGCAGGTGTAGCCGATGCTCGTCGTGGCCTCGAAGCCCACGGTGAGATTTGCGGCGACGCCGCCGATCAGCGTGCCCAGAATGACCGACGGTACGGCGCGGTCCGGGCAGAGCAGCAGGACACCAAGGAGCAGGCCACTCGCCGGCCAGATGGATGCGGCGCCGTTGGTGACGTCAATTGACAGGGCGATGTAGCACGCAAAGAAGTAGATGACTCCCATGCCGGCCGTGCGTACGGCATGGCTCATGACACCGGTATCGGTCGCCCGGCCGGTCCCCGTCAAGTAATGCCCGGCTTCAGCCGGACCCACCCGTGTCCCCATCTGACTTGAAATCGGCAGCCGGGGTACGATCCGCAGTGGGAAGAGCGCGGTGACCACCAATCACGGTATTTGGTGACATCCCCCTCCGCGGGCTGAGATTCCGCCAGGGCACGCCGGCCGCGAATTGCGAATACACTCCATCTTCGGGGCGATTCCGAGCTCGCGATCGGCACGCGGAAGTGGCAAGGGTTTCTCTATGCCGACGTCAGAGGCCAGCACTCGAGGCCGTTAGGGGAGAGCAGATGCACCATTACGGATGCAAAGTTGTCATTGCCGCTCTGGCCATCGTGACCGCCGGCGGATGTGCGGCAGCGCCTCGCGCCCGGCCGTTGCCGACCGAGCGCGTCGACGAGGGGCCGAACTCGACGACGGCAGCGCGCAAGCAGTTCGAGGGCCGGTGGGCACTCGTCTCGTTCAGGGTCAGCGGCGCCGACGGACGTCAAACACCGGTCGACGCCACGGGCCAGCTCACATTCGACGACTTTGGTGTGCTTGCGGTCAGCTACAAGATGAGCGAGCAGGGGCTCAAGCAGCTCGCGAGCGTTGGTGTCAAATCGCCCAACACGGTCGTCTCGACGAACGGCCGCGTGGTGATTGACACGCAGCAGAACCGGATCACCTACATCGGTGATGATTTCGAGGAGCGCGCGCTTGGGTTTGATCCGAAGCTCGCGGCCGCGCGCGCAAATCCCTTCGCGCTCGAGCGCATTCGCTACTACAAGTTCGAGCCCGATGGGACCCTGACACTCAGCACTCGCTACGACGACGGCAAGGAAGCCGCCAGCAGTCAGTGGAAGAGGGAATAAATCAAGCTAGAGTGAAGTCCGTGCTCGACGCCAGCCGCACCGCGGAGCCTGCCCGTGGTGTCCGCGCCGCGGGGCGCATCAGGCAAACCGGGTGGGCGCGCTGGTTCCCGGGTCCGGAGACGGTCCGACGATATGAGTCGGCCTGGCTGAGGCACGACATCGTCGCGGGCCTCGTCATGACGACGATGCTGGTGCCAGTCGGCATCGCGTACGCCGAAGCATCAGGCGTGCCCGGTATCAACGGCCTCTACGCGACCATTGTCCCGCTTCTCGCATACGCGTTGTTCGGTCCCAGCCGCATTCTCGTGCTGGGTCCGGATTCCGCATTGGCCGCCGTCATCCTTGCCATCGTGGGCCCGCTGTCGGGCGGCAATCCTGACCTGGCAGTCGCGCCCGCCGCCATGATGGCGATCGTATCCGGCGTCGTCTGTGTGGCCGCCGGCATTGCGCGACTCGGCTTCATCACCGAACTGCTCTCGAAGCCAATCCGCTACGGCTACATGAATGGCATCGCGCTGACCGTGATTCTGAGTCAACTGCCGAAGCTCCTCGGGTTCTCGGTGCCAGCGGACGGGCCCTTGCGACAGGCATGGGGCGTCGCCTCGAGCGTGCTGGCCGGGAGGACCAACATCGTGGCGTTTGCAGTTGGTGGAGGCGTACTTGCGCTGATCCTCATCCTGAAGCGATGGCCTCGCGTGCCAGGCATGTTGATCGCGGTGGCGGCTGCCACCATTGCCGCGGCGATGTTCGACCTCGCGTCGCGCGGCGGCCTGTCCGTGCTGGGGCCGCTGCCTCAGGGGCTTCCGGCGCCGTCGGTGCCGATCGTCCCCATGGAGGCGTTGACGTCGATCCTGATGGGCGGCCTTGCCGTTGCGCTCGTATCGTTTGCCGACACGAGCGTCCTTTCTCGAACGTATGCGGCGCGACTCCGTACGCCGGTCGATCCGAACCAGGAGATGGCCGGTCTTGGCATCGCGAATCTCGCGACCGGTTTCTTTCAGGGCATGCCGATCAGCAGCAGTTCCTCGCGGACTCCGGTCGCCGAGGCCGCCGGTGCGAGGACGCAGCTCACGGGCGTCGTCGGGGCGCTCGCGATTGCGCTGTTGCTGGTGGTTGCGCCGGACCTGCTGAAAGACTTGCCGCAGACGGCACTGGCGGCCGTCGTCATCGCGTCGGCGATCGGTCTGATTGAAGTGTCCGACCTGCACCGCATCTATCGCATCCAGCGCTGGGAGTTCTGGCTGTCGATGACCTGCCTCGCCGGAGTGATGGCCTTCGGCGCCATTCCCGGCATTGCGATCGCGATTGTGATTGCGGTGATCGAGTTCCTGTGGGACGGGTGGCGGCCCCATTCGGCCGTGCTCGGGCGTGTCGATCAGGTCAAGGGCTATCACGACATCACCCGCTATCCGGATGCGCGTCGCATTCCGGGCCTCGTCCTGTTCCGCTGGGACGCGCCGCTCTTCTTCGCCAACGCGGAGTTGTTCCATGACCGCGTGCTCGATGCCATGGCGATCTCGCCGACGCAGGTGACGCGGCTGGTGGTGGCGGCAGAACCGGTCACCAGCATCGATGTCACTGCGGCCGATGTGCTCAGTGAGCTCCACGACACGCTGAAGGCGGACGGCATCGAGTTGTGCTTCGCGGAGATGAAGGATCCAGTCAAGGACAAGATGAGGCGATTCGGGCTGATGGCGCGGTTTGGTGAACACGCATTCTTCGCGACCATCGGTGAAGCGGTGAACGCCTACCTGGAGGGCCGTGACGTCGACTGGGTCGACTGGGAAGATCGATCGCGGTAAAGGGTCGCTTGACATTGTATTTTAGTTTCATCTAAAGTTAGGCCTACGCCGATGGACTCCACGCTCCTGACCGCCGTGGCCTCGCCGCGCCGCCGCGAGATTCTCCGATTGCTGTGGGACCAGGAGCTGACCGCCGGCGCCATTCATCGGGCGATGCCCGACATCACGTTTGGCGCCGTCTCGCTGCAACTCAAGGTGCTGCTGGAAGCGGGACTCGTCGAATGTGAGGCCGACCGTCAGTTCCGCGTTTACCGCGTCAAGCGGGATGCGCTCACACCTGTCGCCCCGATGCTGGAACAGATGTGGACCGACGCGCTGTGGCGCCTCAAGCTGCGAGCGGAACTCGAGGAGACGAGGCGCGGGCCGCGGCCCGTGAAGCGCCGGCGGCGCCAGCCACGCCGTCCACGAAAGAAAACGGAGGACCGATGATCACCCTTGCTCTCGTCCATCGTCTGGATCGCAATCTCGTGATCCGCGCACGGCGCGACACCGTGTTTCAGTTCTTCACCGATAGCGCGCGCTGGGCGTCGTGGTGGGGCGCTGGTTCGACGATCGACGCGCACCCTGGTGGCCGCGTCCTGATCCGGCATCCCAACGGTGTCGAGGTATCAGGCGAGGTCGTTGAACTGCGCGCTCCCGAGCGCATCGTGTTCACCTATGGATCGGTCAGCCACAAACCGACTCCGCCTGGAAGCTCGCGCGTGACGATTCGGCTCGACAGCCATCCGCAAGGCACGCTCCTGCAGCTGACGCACGAATTCGCCGAGTCCGACCTCGAGGCGCGCGATCAGCACGTGCAGGGGTGGCGGTTCCAGTTGTCGCTCTTTGCGAACCTCATTGCCAACACCAGCAACGCGGATGCAACGTCGCTCGTGGACCAGTGGTTTGCCGTCTGGAACGAGGCGGATGCCGGCGTCCGCGAGCGTTCGCTTGCCGCCATCACGGCCTCGGGCGTTCGCTTCGAAGACAAGTACACCTGTCTCGAAGGTGCCGACGAGATCAACAGCCACCTGACCGCCGCGCGACGCTTCATGCCCGGGATTCGCCTCGAGCGCCGCGGGGCGATCCGTCACTGCCAGTGGCACGTGCTGGCGGACTGGGTGGCTCTCAACGCCGAGAACGAGGAACGTGGCCGCGGCACGAACCTGTTCATCCTCGATGCCGATGGACACATCACCACGGTCACCGGCTTCTGGATGTGATCGAGCTCAGGGCAGGCGCAGTACTTGCCCTGGCTTGATCTTGTCGGGATCGCTCAGCTGATCCTTGTTGATCTCGAAGATCTTCATGTAGGCGCCCGCGCTGCCCAGATGGTCTTTCGCGATCTGGCTCAGCGTGTCGCCCGCCTTGACCGTGTAGGTCTTCGCTGCCGTCGCGGGCGCGGCCGCGGCCGGCGGCGGGGCGGGCTTGGCAGCAGGCGGTGCTGCGGTGGCCGCCGGCTGTGACGGGCCCGTCACACGAATGTCGGCGTTGATGTCGTTCTGCCACGTCGGGATCGTTTTGATCGCGTTCCAGATCTCGTTTTTTTCGGCCTCGGTTGCGACGGTGCCCTTGATCTCCAATTTCCCGTGACGCTCCTCGAACGTCCCCTGGAATTTTCCCTGAGCGACTTTCTGCGCGTATGCGTACATGCCTTTCAACGACACGGTTCACCTCCGACGCCCGACTCAAGCAGCAACCCTGCCAAGAGGCAATCGCCAGCACTGCCAGTGAACATCTGCCGTTGAGTTGTGGCTCTTACATCGAGAGTCTCACTTTCATGCAGATACGTTGTCCCGCCGATCGAGGCTCGGAAGTTGCAGCCGCTCGACCAGTGGAGACGACGTTGTTCAACTTCGACGAAACGTCAACGTCATCGACCCATCGACTCAAGAGCATGATCGTCGGTACGTTCCGGGAGATGCCGGGCTTGTGCGTGAATGTGCCGCAGGCGGTGCGCCTGTTCGGCGTTGCGCCGTCCGCATGCCGGGCGCTCCTCGACGATCTCGTCCGTAGCGGCGAGTTGTGCAAGGCGCCCGACGGACTGTACCGCCTGGACTCCGAGCATCGATTCTGAGTCGATGGTGCCGAAATCAGGTTCGCGGCTTCGAGCTGTGCGACGCTGACGAAGCCCAGGCACAGCGATGTACACTCTTTGCGCCCATGTACAGAGGCTTCTGTCTCGCGTGCCTCGTTGTCATCGCCATGACCGCCGGCTGCAGCAGCCCCGGGTCGTCGGCGGATCCGCCGCCGACACACATGGGTCCGACGGCGCCACCTCCCGGCCCGGTCGAGCCAAGTGTGAATATCGCGGGCAACTGGGTCGGTACGCTGGAAGCGTCCAACCTCCCGGCGCAGAGCATCTCGATGACCGTCGTTCAACTCGCCAATTGCGTGGACGGGACCTGGAGCAGCTCGGGGCAGAACTCGCGCGGAGCGATTAGCGGCTTCGCGGGCACCGCCTCGTTCACCGGGCAGTTGTCATTCGAGCGCGGGCAATGCGCCGCGATTGGCACAATCACCGGCGAGGTTGGAGCTGACACGTTGCGATGGACGGGCTCGGATATGAAACCGATCGGCCCGTGCTCTGATCCGCTCCCTCAATCGGTCGTCGTCACCATGCGGCGCCAGTAGGGCTGGCACGGACGGACAGCAAGACCGATTCAGACGACTCTAGTGCCGGTGGCCGCTCGCATGCTGCGCCATCGTCATGTCCCACATGCGGCGCGTCAGGTCAGAGCGGGCGACTCTCACGAGCAACTGAAACGAGACCGGGTGGGTGCCATGAGTGTTCTCGAGCAGCGTGGGAACGCCGTAGAACGTCACGCCGCCACCAACGCCAATGACGAGCGGACGGAAGGTCATGACGTCGCGGACCGAGCCGATCGTCAGGGCTCGAACGGTATCGACCAGTTCGCCCGGATGCGGCACGTGCACGATCTGCGGGAACAGCAGAATCTCGGTTTCCACTTCAGTGTTCTCGAAGCGCGTGTAGAACGATGACTTGCCCGCCTTGTGCGTGCCTTCGATCAGGAATGAATCGAGCGTGCTGTACGGCCGCCGGTTCCGTCCAAGGGCTGCAGTGATTGCCGTGAAGCCCGTGTTGCGATGGCGAGACCAGGACGCCGAGACGTTCGTCCGGCGCTGGTCGCCCGGCTCGAGCGCTTCCGGTTCCTCGAGGAAGCCATGCGAGGCCTGAATGAGCCAGCCCGGCGTTGGCCTGAACCACGCTCGCGCCGACCACGAGTCGAGCGCCCCGAATTCCACGTCGTAATGATGCTCGTCCGGTTCCTGCCCGTGGAATACCGATCCCTCTACTGAAAACCTGCCGCGGTCTACGCGGCCAAGGATCACGCTGCTCGACATGTGCGTGGAATCGAAGATGTGATGCGCCAGCGGCGCCATCGGATTCTCGGCACTCGAGGCTCGATGCATGAAGGGCACCGGGCCGAGTGCCGGCTCGCCCACGAAGGCACCGGAGACCGTCGCGTTCGTCCGCGCGCCGATCGGAACGCTCCACGACGATGAGAGCTGCATGAAGAGATCATGGGGATGCTGGTGATCGGTGATCTGCAGCCCCTGATACGCCTCTCCCACCTGGAAGATCTCCGAGAATCCGAGCCCGGGTGCTGTCAGCGGCTCCAATGAGAGCATGCCGGTCACGCCAAGTGATCCAGGACCGAGTCGCCGGCTTGCAGTGCCCATGAACCAGTTCTGCGAGCGGAACTCCGTCTCGCCGCGATGACCTCCTTGATGGTTGAAGGTTCCGAAGACGACAGCATCCCACGCGCCGGTCCAGCCTTCGCCGGCCGTTGGCGCTACGTGTCCGACATGTTGATCCTGGGGGTTGGCCTGCGCCGAGGGATCGGAGGCCTGCTGCCCGCCGTCGGCCGCGTGTGCGCAGGTGAGCAACAGGACGAGAAGGAGGACGCTACTCCTTGTCACGCGTCTGTTCGATGAGCGCGACGATCTCCCGCAGCGTCGAGAGCCCGCGATCCTCCTCGTACCATGTCCGCCTCTGGGAGAAGCGCTTCGCGTTCTCCGGATTCGTTGACATCGAGAGAAACATGTCTTGAAGCTCGGAAGGACGTTCGACCCAGGCACCAACGTCGCGACCGTTCCGCAACAGCACAACCGTTGGCGTCGCGGTGCGGCCGTCGGGCGTTCGATGTGCCGCCGTGAGCACCGCGCCGCCTGCGCTATCGACGACTCGGAGCGGCACCCCGGCGGAACCCGCCAGCCGGGCGACGTACGGGACTGCGAAAACCGAATCGGGGCACCAGTCCTCGGCAACGACGACGATCTGCAGCCCAGGGCTCACTGCGCTGACGCGTTCGATGAACTCTGGCGGCACCGACACCGCCGCTTCGGTGTTCAGCCACAGCTCGCGCTGCCTGGCAACGCCGCCGAGGAACTCATCCCAGGTTTTTCCGCTTCGGAACACCGGCTCCGCGTCCACAGCAGGGTTGCCGGCTACCTGAGACAGCACAGCCACAAGGCAAAGAACGCAGAAGGCATGCATCAGAGTGTCTCAATCGCGTTGTATCCACCCCGCATCTGTGATGGAGCAAACGGCACGCTTATCGTATCTGGTTTTCGCCGAGCTCATGCGCCCTTGACCGAACGGCTCAGTCACGGAACGATTAGAGTTGAACGGAGCGTTAAAGTGATTCCATCGGACCGAGTCACGGATTGGCCCAGCACGTCACGGAAGACGACGCGATTGACACTGCACCCCACCGTCATCGCAATGCTCGCCATAAGTATGGCGCTCATCACGGCCGGCACCGCGCGCGCGCAGGACACGCGAGCTGATGTCATCAGCCAGGAGCAAGCCGAGAAGCAAAAGCAGATTCGGCCACCCGAGGAGAACGGTGTCGAACGCCTCCTCGATCGGCTCGAGGACTGGGGGCTGATCGTCGGTCAACCACGCGGTTTCTACCCCTGGCTCGGCTCGGTCTATCCGGGAGGTGGTTTTGCCGCCGGCGTTGGAGGCCGGAAGGCGTTTGGCGACGACGGCGCGGTGAATGCCTTTGGAGCGTACTCGATCAACACGTTTTCCCGGGGGCAGGTCGATCTGTCGCTCCCCACCTTCGCGAGGAATCGAGCGCGGCTCACACTGTCGGGGCGCTACGTCGATGCGCCCAATGTGCGCCACTTCGGTGTGGGCAACGACTCGGAGCAGGAGGACGAGACCCGCTTCGGGTATACGCCGATTACAGGCGGCGCTAACCTGGACATCGATTTCCCCGGGCCATTCACCATCGGCGGCGGCGTCCAGTATCACGACATCACGACGTCAGGCGGGCGCACGTCGCCTTCCATCGAGGACGAGTTCTCACCGGCCGACACGCCGGGCCTGGAGCTTTCCAGCTTCAGCTACCTGAACAGCACGGCGCGCGCCACCTTCGACTGGCGCCGGGCTCCTGGCTATACGGGGGAGGGCGGGCTTATTCGCGCCCAGTTCGATGATTACCGCGAGCAGGACAACGACCTCTATTCGTTCCAGCAACTCGAGGGAGAGGTGGTGCAGTTGATTCCGATCCTGCGCGCGAACTGGGTCATCGCGCTGCGCGGGCTCGCGACGATTACCGATCTGGAAGAGTCCGGCAGCGTTCCCTATTTCCTTCTGCCAGCGCTTGGCGGTGGCTCGACGCTGCGCGGATACCCGGACTTTCGTTTCCGCGATCGCAACCGCATGTTGATGACCGCCGAGCTGCGCTGGACGCCGGCGCGATTTCTCGATATGGCAGTGTTCTACGATACGGGCAAGGTCGCGGCGCGTCGCGCCGATCTCGACTTCAAGGACCTGAAGGAGTCGTGGGGAATCGGTATGCGCCTGGTTGGAGTGCAGGGGTATGCCTTCCGCATCGAGGCGGCGCACAGCCGTGAGAACGATCTGCGTCTCATCTTCAGCGCGGGAGGCGCGTTCTAGGCCATGTCTCTCTCTCTCAATACCATCACGCGGCGGCTGTCGAGCCTGACGGCGGCGCTCGCCTTGACCTCGATTCTTGGCGCGGGTGCGGCGGGTAAGAAGTTCTACCCCGACGATCCGATCGCGAAGGTGGAAGATTCGCAGGATGCCTCCGGGGTGAAAGAGCGCAATATCGATCTGCTCTACGACACGATCGAGAACTCGTTCTATTGGCCCGGCGACAGCACACTAAACGTTCGCGCGCTCAACGTGAACACCGTGGATGAAGTGCCCGACTCCAACTGGTTCACGAACCGGCTGGGCACGCGTGCGGTGTCCGTCGAGGAACTCCTCAAGGGGCCGGATACGACCAGCGGGCCCGCGCCAGGGCAGTGGGCTGTTATCGACGCCAAGAACGATGGGGTCACACCGGGGTTCACCGTTCGCGACTCGAAGGGCACGGTGTGGTTCCTCAAAGTCGATCCACCCGGCTACCGTGCCATGGCCACCGGCACCGAGGTCGTCGTCACGAAGCTGTTCTGGGCACTTGGGTACCACGTGCCTGAAGTTCATTTGTCCGTGCTCGATCCCGAGCAGTTGGTGATCGACGAGAGTGCCCGGATCACTCCACCCAGCGGGAACGAACGGCGGATGAAGCAGTCCGACATCCGCGCGCTGCTGCGCCGGGCGCATCGCGACCCTGGTGGTACGTATCGGGTGATTGCGAGCAAGGCACTCGATGGGAAGCCGGTTGGAGGCTTCCGGTTCTACGGCGTCCGCTCGGACGACCCTAACGATGTGACGCCGCACGAGCACCGGCGCGAGCTGCGCGGCTATGGGACGTTTGCAACCTGGGTCAATCACGTGGACTCGAAGTCGATCAACACGCTCGACACGATGATCGATCAGGGCAACAAGAAGGTGATCAGGCATCACCTGCTCGACTTTGGATCGACGGTTGGCAGCGCCGGCGTCTACCCGCGCGAGCCGTTCGAGGGGTCGGAATACCTGGTCGAGGGCAAGAAGACGCTGCTCGGTATGCCGACGTTCGGCTTCTACATCAAGGACTGGCGGACGCTCCCGGTGTATCGCTCACGCACGGTCGGCGCGTTCCCGAGCGATCACACGGATTGGGATCCCGAGAAGTGGAAGCCGCGTTACGCCAACTCGGCGTTCCGATCCGCGCGGTTCGACGACAAGTTCTGGGCGGCTCGCCGGCTGCAGGGCTTCACCGACGAGATGTTGAAGGCCGTGCCACGCGTCGGCCAGTTCAACGACCCACCGGCGGAGGAGATGCTCGCGAAGTTCTTCATCGACCGCCGCGATGCCATCATCAGGCGCTACCTTCCAGCGGTGAATCCGATTGTCGACGTGCAACTCACGGCTGCAGGGGCGCTGACATTCCGGAATGCGGCGGTCGACGCAGGCGTGGCTCCCGCAGCAAATGAAGTCGTAGTCAACTGGCTGCAGTTCGACAACACGAGCGGAGATGCCAAGCCGATTGGGACGACGACAGCACCGGCTGCGAGCATGAGCGTCCCGGTCCCGCAGAATCTGCCGGCGGCCCCGGCGACGTTCATCCGCGCGGAGATCGCGTTCAAGGGCGGACCGGAAAGCTGGGCGGAGCCATCCCACGCCTATTTCCAGCGCGAAGCCAATGGCTGGAAGCTCGTTGGATTCGAACGGGTGCCGGGCGGCAACCCACCGAAGAGCGAAGATCGTTAGCCGCTTCGCCGTGCCCAGAACTCGCTCGAGGTGAGGACGGGCACCACCTCGAAGTCAACGAGGTCGGCGCGTCCTCGCTCACTACTGGGACGACAGGAGGGCCGTCCAGTTCACCACCACGTTGATTGGCTCGCTGTCATCGGCGGCGTCAATGAGGAATCGCTGGCCGTCACGCGAGGGTGCATAGTGGTTCCGGAACGTGATGATGTCCGCAGGAATACGCGCCTGAAAGAGGGAGACAGGGCGACCGGCGTCGAAGGCGTCATCGCGGGTCGAGACGGGAACAGCCATGAGCGTTCCGTCAGGCGCCAGGTAGTACAGCTCTCGTCCGTCGCGGCGCCACTGAGGCTCGGCTCCGCCGCCTACTGAAATCGTCCGCTTGGCGCCCGGAACCGGAAACGTCTGCACGTAGACCTCCCAGGTGCCAGATTCATCTGATGCGTACGCGACCCAGCGCCCGTTCGGCGACACCTGCGCGTGCATCTCGTTGAACGGCGTCCGCAGGAACGGGATCGGCTTCCGGTCGGCGACCTCGAGTGCCCACAGATCGAGCTTGGTCCGCGGATCCGACCCGGTGTAGACGATATAGGAGTTGTCGTCGGTCCAGTTGCCGCCGATCTTCATGTGCGGTGTCCGCAACAACAACATTTCGTCTGTTGGTGCACCTACGATTGAGCGATGCACGAGGTCAGACGAGCCTCCAACGCGCCGCGACGTGAAGACGATATCGGAGCCTCGCGGTCCCCAGACCGGGAGCACGCCATCGGCGAGGCGTGTCGGAGTACCGCGCTCGAGATCGACAAGCCAGATCGACATGTTCGAGCCGGAGTCGTCGGCTGCCACATAGCGCCCGTCGGGAGAGATGGTCGGATTGTGGAGCGGCGACGGCGAGCGAATCGTGCCTTCCTTCCGTCCATCGCGTGTGAACCACGTGAGCTGCGCCATGACCGTGTCGCCACCGAACGTCAGAATGCCGTTCGCCGACGCGGAGATAGCGCCAACGCGCATCTCGGCCCTCGTTTCCGTTCGAGTCGATGCGATCGGTTGCGCAGCGCCTTGCAGCTGTCCCCGCGTCGGCTCGAAGCGATGTGCCATCACGCTTCCGTCGCGTACGTAGAGTAGATACCCGGGTTCGGCAAACGAGACGGCGGAGCATGATGCGTCAAGCAGGCGAACCCGTTCGAGCGATTCGAGCGAACCGAGGTAGGTACCGCCGCTGTCCGGCGTCGCACCGAGGACGAAGTACAGAAATTGTCGTCCGTCGGGTAGAAAGACCGGGGCCTGGTGTGCGATCTCGTGCTCACCTTCGAGGGTGGTGACTGCCGTCTTCTGGCCACCCGTGTCACTAACGGTGAACAGGCCGGACTGACGCTCGGAGAAAAGAATCACGCCTGAGGGGGACCAACTCCCGCCAGACGGACGGTAGCCAACATCGGCGAGCGTCTGGGGCGACTGACCGTCGAGGCCCACACGCTTCAACCGGCCCTCGGCAAAAAATCCCAGTGCCTCGCCGTCTGGTGCCCAGAACGGACGGAACGCGCCTTCTGTTCCAGGCAGAACTCTGGCCTGGGGAACGTCGAGTGAACGTACCCAGATCGCCGTGCGACCGGTATCGCGTCGCCGGGCTACGAATGCCAGGTGACGGCCGTCGGGCGAGATGACCGCGCCCGACGCAATCAGGTGCTCCGGCGGCGCCTCCTGCACAAATCGGATAGTTGTCCCTGGTGTCCCGCCCACCGGCACGCCCGTTGTGAATCGCAAGGCGACGACAAGAATCGCCGCGACTGGAATCAGCAGGGCAGCCGGCCACCACCGGCGATAGCTGGTGCGGGCCGAGCGGTCACGGTCTGTCTGCGGAACCGCCTGCAAGTCTGTGTCGGGCGCGTCGATCTCGGCAGCCGAGGGCACCGCCAGGTTCTCCGAGGCGATGTGCTCCACGTGAACTGGTGCGGCGAATCGGTATCCCCGGCGTGGAATCGTGACGATGTACACCGGTTGTCCCGAGTCGTCGCCCAGCGCGCGGCGCAGAACCGATACGCTGTGCGTGAGACTGTCGTCCGACACGAAGGTGTCGGGCCAGACCAGCTTGACCAGCTCGTCTTTTTCCACGACGCGGTCGCGCTGCCGCAGCAAAATCAACAGCGTGTCGAAAGCTTTCGCCGTCAGCGGGATCGTCTCGCCGTCGCGTGTGAGCGCGCGGGCCGCCGCGTCCAGACGGAAGGGTCCGAATGTGAAGATTTCGCCTGGCTGCGTCATGGCAGGCCTCTCTCAGACGAGGAGTACCGGCGGGTCCCCGTATTCTACGCCAACGAATTGATTCAGGGAGTGCGGCTGATTCAGGACTTTCAGCGAATTCAGGCCAATTTCATCGACTACATCACGACTTGCCGCGCAACCAACCTCTAGAGTCGCCCCCGCCGGTCGCTTTCTGTCTTCGATGGCCGGCCAGGAGAGGTCCATGCCAAGTCAGGTCGCCAGTCGCGCGTTGGCCGCCATCGCCGTGATCCTGCTTGTTCTGGTTCCCGCCGCCGCCTTCGCTCAGGCCTCGATCACGGGCGTCGTGCGCGATGCTTCCGGGGCGGTGTTACCCGGGGTGAGCGTCGAAGCCGCAAGCCCGGCGCTCATCGAAAAGCTCCGAACCGTCGTCACCGGTGCCGACGGACAGTACCGCATTGTCGATCTGCGGCCCGGTCTCTACACAGTGACCTTCACACTGGCGGGCTTCAGCACGATCAAGCGAGAGGCCCTCGAGCTGTCCGGCTCGCTCACGGCGACTGTTGACGCCGAGATGCGCGTTGGTGGCGTCGAGGAGACCATCACCGTCACTGGAAATACGCCGTTGGTCGACGTGCAGAGCACTCAGCGTCAGTGGGTGCTCGACAAAGAGATCATCGACACGCTGCCGACCGGCCGGACAACGATGAATGTCGCCGTGCTGATCCCGGGGATGACGCTGTCGACGACATTCAGTGGTGAGGGGCAAGACGTCGGCGGAAACACGGGAGAGGTGCAGCAGACGCTATCGATCCACGGCAGTCGCGGCGGCGACATGCGACGCATGGTCGATGGCTTGTCGATGCAGTCGCAAGGGACCTCTGTCAGCGCCTTCGCCGCCAACAGCGGCATGATTCAGGAAGTGACCGTCGACACGGCGGCCGGCTCGGCAGAGCAATCGGCGGGCGGCGTTCGCATGAACATCATCCCGCGTGAAGGCGGGAACACATTCAGCGGATCGCTCTTCCTCGCGGGTACCAACGAGGATCTGCAAAGCACTAACATCGACGACGAGCTCAGGGCCCTTGGCCTGGTGTCGGCCAGCTCCGTCAAGAGCAACTGGGAGGTGAACCCGGCGTTTGGCGGCCCGATCGTCCGCGACCGTCTGTGGTTCTTTGCGTCGGGCCGCTCGGCGGGCGTGAACAACTACATCGCCAACTCGGTCGCAAACGCGAACGCCGGCGACCGAAACTCGTTTGCGTTCGTTCCTGACACGAGCTACAGAGGATCCCGTGACACACTCTGGCAGAATGTCAACGCACGCTTCACCTGGCAGGTGGATGCCAAGAACAAGGTAAGCCTGTTCGTGGATGCGCAGGATCGCTGCAGCTGCATCGATTCGCGCGCGCTCACGGCGCGTGAGGCCTCGGCGGATTTCAGGTTTCCGTGGAAGCGACTGGTGACGGCAACCTATACTGCGCCCCTTACGAGCAAGATCCTGGTGGAGGCTGGCTACGCCCACAAGCCGGAAGACTGGGGCTATTTCACGCCGGAGGGGCTGGAACAGTTCGAGCAGTTCATCGGCGTCAACAACCAGGCGACGGGTGTCTTTTATCGCGGTCCGCGCCCGATGTTCATGACGTCGATGCGCTTCAAGGCCGAGCTGATGGACGACAGCTGGCGCGGGGCGGTTTCCTATGTGACAGGCGCCCACGCATTCAAGGTGGGCTACCAGGCACACACCGGACGTACTCGCGGGAACTTCAACGTGCCCGTGGCGGCCAACCTCTCGTACACCTTCAACGGTCTCACTCCCGTGTCGATCACTGAGCGCGCCCCGTACACATCGGAGACGCATGTCCACGATGGCGGGATCTACGCGCAGGACCGGTGGACGATCGACAGGCTGACGCTCAATCTCGGTGTGCGATGGGACTTCTATCGCACCAGCTATCCGGCGCAGACCCTGGGCCCAAGCGTCTACACGCCCAATCGGAACGTTACCTTCGACGAGGGTGACCTGGCGAGTCTGGACGACGTGACGCCGAAGCTGGGCGTGGCGTTCGACCTCTTCGGGAACGGACGAACCGCGCTCAAGGCATCGCTGTCCAAATATGTCGAGCAGCTGACCTACACGGGCACCTACGGTGATTCCGCCAATCCGATGCAGCGGACGGTGCAGTCAGTGACGCGCCAGTGGAACGACGTCGATGCCGACTACACGCCCGATTGCGACCTCACGAATCCGCTCCTGAATGGCGAGTGCCTCCAGATCAGCAATCTCGCGTTCGGCAACCCGATTCCGAGCACGACGTACAACCCGGACGTGCTCAGCGGCTGGGGGCAGCGTGGCTACAACTGGGAGACGTCTGTCAGCGTTCAGCATGAGCTCGTGCCGAACACATTTGTCGATGTCGGCTACTTCCGGCGCTGGTACGGTAATTTCCTGGCGACGGACAACCGTGCACTCTCGCCGGCCGACTTCACGGCGTTCAGTGTGACGGCGCCTTCTGATGCGCGCCTGCCCGACGGCGGCGGGTATCCGGTGACCGGGGTGTACAACATCACGCAGGCGGGTTTCACGCGGCCACCCGACAACTATCTGACCTTCGCGAAGGACTACGGCGAGCAGATCGAGAACTGGCAGGGAGTGGACCTGGGTGTGAACACACGTTTCCGTGGCGTGGTAATCCAGGGCGGAATCAGCGCTGGCAGCAGGCTCACCGATAGCTGCGAGATCCGTGCGGCGCTCCCGGAGACGACTCCGCTCGTGCCGTACTGCCGTGTCGAGGAACCGTACCTCACCCAGTTCAAGCTCGCCTCCGCGTATACGATCCCGCGAATCGAGGTGCAGCTGGCCGGCACATTCCAGAGCATTCCCGGGCCCGTCGTACAGGCCGCGGTCGTGTACCCGGCCGCGTCGTTGGCCCCCGCGCTCGGCCGGCCGTATGTCGGGGGTGCCACCGCCGTCGTCAATGTGATCCCCACAGCTGACGAGTACGGCGATCGCTTGAACCAGCTGGATTTCCGTATCGGCAAGATCTTGCGAATCGGTGGTCTGCGGACGGCATTGAATGTCGACCTGTTCAACGCGTTGAACGCGAACGCCGTGCTGACGGAGAACCCTTCGTTTGCATTGTTTCGCCAGCCCACGAGCGTGCTGAACCCGAGGCTCGTGAAGTTCAGCGCGCAGTTGGATTTCTGAAGCACGAAGGTCACGACGATCAATGAAAACCACGAAGGGCACGAGGATCACGACGGCGATCAGGGCCGCAGCGCTCGTCATGGCGTGGGCTGTGGCTGGTGTTGCGCCAGCGGGCGCACAGGTCGATCTCGAAGGGGGATGGGCCGCACGGCAGCATGAGGACGCCCCCGAACGAGGCGGCGGCCCCGAAGTCGGCGAGTACCAAGGGTTGCCGATCAACGATGCGACCAGGCTCCGTGGAGACAGCTGGAGTGCATCGCTCTGGACGGTCCCGGAGCACCAGTGCATCCCGCATCCCGCGGACTACGCGCCCAACTTCTCGCCCGTCCGCATCTGGAAGGATCTCGATCCGGTCACGAAGGAAGTGGTCGCGTACCACACCGAGATGGGCTGGATGAACCCGGTGCGGACGATCTGGATGGATGGGCGGCCGCCTCCCCCTGCCCATGCGCCTCACACCTGGCAAGGCTTCTCCACGGGCAAGTGGGAAGGCGACATGCTCACGGTGACGACCACTCACCTCAAGCCCGGCTACCTTCGACGCAATGGTCTTGCTCGGAGCGAGAAAGCGACCTTGCTCGAGCACTTCACTCGCCAGGGCAACGTGCTCACGTGGATTTCGATCGTGACAGATCCGGTTTACCTGACGGAACCGTTCATCAAGAGCCGTAACTTCTACTACGACCCCGGTTACCAGATGGCGCTCTATCCATGCTCGGTGGATATCGAAGTGGAACGCCCGGCGGGCGAGATCCCGCACTACCTTCCGGGCACCAATCCCTATCTCGACGAGTTCGCCATCAAATGGGCACTACCGCGAGAGGCGGTCAGAGGTGGCGCCCAGACGATGTACCCGGAATACTTGGAGACGCTCAGGACACTGAAGCCGCTGCGCAAGGCGCCCGCGCCTGGAGACAAGCGATGACCCGGGGGCTTGCGGCGATCGGTGTCGCGCTGATTGCCGGCGGCGCGGGAGTGATGGCGCAGTCCGATGCCACGGACGTGCAAGCGTGGCAGATCCGCGAACGGGTGTACATGCTCGCTGGACAAGGCGCGAACACGACGGTGCACGTCGGGGGCGACGGTGTGCTCATCGTCGATCCGAAGTCGAGCGCAGCCTCTTCACAGGTGCTCGCCGCGATACGGCGACTGTCGGATCGCCCGGTACGCTTCATCGTCAACACGACTGGCGATGCCGATCACATTGGTGGAAACGAGGCGATCGCCCAGTCAGGGCAGACACTCGCCGGGGGCAACACCCGGCCTGCAACTGTCAGCGGGACCGGCGGCGCTCCCATCTTCGCGCACGAGAACCTGCTCAACCGCCTCGCCAGCGGCGAGACCGTGGCCAACGCGTTGCCGACCGACACGTACTTCGTCAAGCAGAAGGACCTGTTCGTGAACGGCGAGGCGGTGCAGTTGCTGCACGTCAGGGCTGCTCATACCGACGGCGACACGATCGTGTTCTTCAGGCGCAGCGACGTCATCAGCGCGGGTGATGTGTTCACACCCGATCGCTACCCGATGATCGACCTCGCGCGCGGCGGCAGCATCGAGGGATTGCTGGCGGGGATCAACTACGTCCTCGAGCTCGCGGTGCCCGACTTCAACGAAGAGGGCGGGACGATGATCGTGCCCGGTCATGGCCGGCTGTGCGACGAGTCCGACGTCAGCGACTACCGGGACATGGTGACCATCGTCCACGACCGTGTGCTCGACATGGTGCGGAAGAAGATGACGCTCGACCAGGTGAAGGCGGCGAAGCCGACCCGCGACTACGACGGCGTCTACTCGCAGCCTGGCAATACGGGTGACATGTTCGTCGAAGCGATCTACCGGAGTCTCTCGGCACAACCGGGGACACGCACACGATGAGCGGCAAGGCGCAGTGGATGGATAACGTGATGCGATACGGCCTCGTCGTTTGTGTGACGGTCGTCATGCTGATTGCGAGTAGCGGGCCGGCAGAGGCGCAACGCGGCGCGGCTCCTGGCCAGGGCCGCGGAGGCGCTCCACCGACCGCACGTGCGGCGGCGGCGTTCGATTTGACCGGGACATGGGTTGCCGTCGTCACGGAAGACTGGCGGTGGCGAATGGTGACGCCGCCGAAGAATGACGTCGCCAGCGTGCCGCTCAATGCTGAAGGGCGCAAAGTGGCGGCGGCGTGGGATCTGGATCAGGACAACGCGTCCGGCGAGCAATGCCGCGCATTCGGTGCGGCCGCGATCATGCGACAGCCGATGCGCGTCCGCATTTCGTGGCAGGACGATCAGATATTGAAGCTCGAGACGGATTCGGGGCAGCAGACGAGGGTGTTTACGTTTGGACCGACGGCGGCCGGGGCGAATGCGGCCAGCGACGTTGGAACGACCGAGCGCACATGGCAAGGCGTATCGAGCGCGGAGTGGGTGAAGCAGGCGCAGAGCAGAGGCCTGGGGTTTGGTGGACGCGGCGGATCCGGCGGGACGAGCGGCGGGAGTCTCACGGTCGTGACGGGACATCTGAAAGCGGGATACCTCCGCAAGAACGGCGTCCCGTACAGCGAGGACGCCGTCGTCACGGAGTATTACCAACGGCACTCGGGCCCTGGCGATCTCGAATGGTTCACGGTCACGACCGTGGTCGAGGATCCGAAATACCTCACGCAGCCGTTCATCACGAGCTCGTCGTTCCGGCGCGAAGCCGACAACTCGAAGTGGAAGCCGACGCCGTGTCAGACCGCGCCGCCGACGGCGCCACCGCTGCAGCCGGCAGGCGGCGCCCCACGTTAATCGATCCGGATTGAGGACTGATATGCGACGCATTCTCGGCGCATCGCTCGCGTTGGTGTTGGCGGCCGGCTTCGCGATCGCGGCGCAGCAGGGACCGAGTACCCCGGCGGCTCGTGTGCCTGGCTCGACCGCAAAGGAGGCGATCGACGCGGCGGCCGCGGCGCTCGGCGGTGCCGATCGGATTCTCAAGCTCAGAAACATCACGCTGATCGGCTACGCGCAGTACGCGTATCAGAACGGCGGCGGCAACATCACGGCGCTGCCGGGCGCGCCGCAGAAGTTCATCGCCGCCAACGACTATCGCCGCATCTACGACCTCGAGCACGGGCGCATGCGTCACCTCGAGCGGCGCAACGATCTGTTTCCGTTTGCCAACTACGGCGGCCACGATTTCGCGCTGCAGAACCAGGTGCTCGACGGCAGCGTGGCCTACAACGTCACCGCGAAGGGCGCCGTTCGCGGTGGAGACGCGCGCGACCGGCGCATGTGGATGCACACCAACCCGATCGTTGCCCTGCGAGCCGTGCTGAACGGATCCGCGACGGCGTCGAACCGGCGCCAGGAGGGCGATCTGACGCTGGTCGATCTGCGTCTCACGGACGGCGACACGCTGACGATCGCGATTCGGCCGCCGTCGAATACGCCGGCGTGGATTCGCTGGTCCGGTCCGAACGCCAATCTCGGCGAGGTGATCTACACGACACACTTCTACGGCTACGTGCCGTTCCAGGGTGTGTCGTTGCCCATGGGCTTCACCACGAAACTCGATTGGCGCGACGTTGATTTCCTGAAGCTCTATGTCGACGGTTATCTGATCGACACCGCCATCGACGACATGGCGGCGCCGGCGACGTTGGCTGCCGCTCCCGCCGGCCGTGGCGGCGGGGCCGGCGGCGGTCCCGGTGGCGCCAACGTGCAGGTGACGCCGGTGGCTCGCGGCCTCTGGCGTATTACGGGCGGCACGATGGTGATCGAGTTCGCCGATCACATGACGTTGTTCGAAGTTGGTGGCGGTGCCGAGCGCGTTGCGGCCGTCATCAAGGCGGCGCGTCAGATCGTGCCGAGCAAGCCGGTGACGGAAGTGATCGTGTCGCACCACCACTTCGATCACACTGCCGGCTTGCGGCAGGCAGTTGCCGAAGGGTTGACTGTCATCTCGCGCCGTGACAACGGCGTCATCTTCCGCGAGATGACGTCACGGCCGACGCCGAACTTCCCCGACGCGCTCGGTCGCGATCCGAAGCCGCTCAAGTTCGTCCCAGTGGACGACCACCTGCAGCTCAAGGACGCCACGATGACCGTGGACATCTATCACGTCATCGCCAACAACCACATGGCCGACGCGGTGTTTGCCTACATCCCGGAGCACAAGGCGATGATCGAGGGCGACATCGCCACGGCCGCTGAGGATCTCCAGTGGTGGGGCGACAGCTGGTTGGACAACATCAACCATCGGAAGATCGACGTGCAGCTGAACGTGCCGGTGCACATGGACGTGATGACGCGCGAACAGGTGATCAAGATGGTGACGCCCGGCATCCAGCGCGTGAAGGAGTTCTGCGCCCAGCACCTCGCGAAGGGCAACTACTTCCAGGGTTGTCCCGCACATGTCAGGTAACACAGAGGGTAGGCTCGTGACTCGCACTACGACACACCGAGGCACCGAGGCACCGAGAATTTCTTTGCTACGGCTTTTTTCAATCGCGGGGATGGTGACGGCTTTGGCCGTGGGTCAACCGCTACTCGGCCAGAACGCCGACAACGCCCGCGGCGTCCTTGAACGCGCGGCCGGAGCGCTCGGCGGACTCGAGCGCATTCGCAGCGTGAGGAACATCACCCTGAACGGGTACGCGCAGTACGCCTACCAGTTCGGCGGCGGGCGCGTCACCGGCGAGCTCTCCGCTCCGGAGAAGTACATCGCGGCGAACGAGCTACGGCGCGTCTACGACCTCGAGCACAATCGGTTCCAGCTCTACGAGCGCAGGAACATGCTGTTTCCGTTTCTCGGGCCGTTCGGCCACAGCTGGGCGCCTGTGAACCAGGTACTCGATGGGGATCTCGCGTACGACATCACGGGTCAGAAGGCCGTGCGCGTCGCGCGCGAAAGCGACAATCCTCTGCAAGTTGACGGCGTGCACGTCCGCCGTATGCTGATGATGACGAATCCGGTCGTGCTCGTGCGGACGATGCTCGAACCGGGGACACGCTTGTCGTCGCCTCGACGCCAGTCGGGGATCACGACGATCGACGTGACACTCGAGGAAGGCGACAAGCTGACCGCGGCGTTCACGGCGGACGGACGTCCGGCCTGGATACGCTGGGCGACGCGGCACACCAACGTCGGCCAGATGAACTTCACGACCAGCTTCAGCGGATGGGCGGACGCCACCGGCGGCAGCGGCATCATGCTGCCGCTCGCGTACGAGACGCGCTTGAGCTATCGCAACGTCGATTACGTGAAGCTGTACGTCGACGCGTATCAGGTCGATACGACGCTTCCGGATCTCTCTGCGCCCACGGACGTGCGGGCAGCGCCGGAGCCGCCGTCATATCCGGTTCCGACGATCACGTCGCAGCCGATCGGAAAGGGAGTCTGGCGGGTCAATCAGGGCGGCACCACGGTCGTCGAGTTCCGCGATCACATCGTGCTGTTCGAGCTGGGCGTGAATGTTGCGACCGCCAAGGCGGTGATCGCGCACGCGCGCACGCTGGCACCGGGGAAGCCGGTGACGCATCTCATCGCCAGCCATAACCACTTCGATCACACAGCGGGACTTCGTCAAGCCGTCGCCGAAGGGCTGACGATCGTTCAGCGGCGGGGGAGCGAGCCCCAGTTCCGCGACATGGTGGCGCACGCAGCCCCGGATTTTCCCGACGATCTCGCCCGCAGCCCGAAGCCGCTGAGGTTCCAGGCGGTAGACGGGCATCTGCGCATGTCCGACGAGACCCAAACGCTCGATCTCTACTGGGTGCAGAACAACGGCCACATGGCGGACGTGCTGGTCGGCTACATCGCTTCGGAGCGACTCCTGATGGAGGGGGATCTCGTCACCGCCGCGTTCGACTGGCAGCACTGGCCCGACGGGTTTCGCGACGTCGTCAGCAGGCACGGTTTGAACGTGGAGCGCCTCTCCCCTGTGCATGCAGTGGGTCTGGAAAAAGGACAGGCGACGCTGACGCGCGCGCAGGCCGAGGACCTGCTGAAGGGTGGCACCGAGCGGGCGCGCGAGCACTGCAAGGCCGAACTGGCGAAAGGGAACTTCCATCCGGGATGCCCGGTGCAGAGCAAGTACTACTGATGTTGGCGGTCCGAGGGGGCGATGGTGCGAAAGTGCGACGGTCCGGTACGATGGTCCGAGGTCCGGGACGAAGGTCCGGTGTCCGACGCGGCGATCCGCGAATCTTCGCAGCTTCGGACCGGACCGTCGTGCCGTCGGACCGGACCCTCGTGCCGTCGGACCGGACCCTCGAACCCTCGCACTGTCGCCCCATCGGACCGTATCGGTGGAGCGATCCTCTTCCTGGCGCTGATATTTGCCGCAATGCCCAACGCGCAGCAGCCTGGGCCGATTCCCGACCTCGAAGGCGGCTGGGTGCGTATCGACGTGGACGGCTCCGGCAGCTTCAACGCTCTCGCCGCGAAGTTTCCGCGCGCCGCGCTGACGCCGGTCGCCCAGGCCGCGGTCGCCGAGCAGGCCAAGCGCGCGGCGCAGCCGCGGTTCGACTTCGCACGCGATCCATCGAAGCCGAGACCTCCGGGAGAGGGCTACGTCGTGACGGATGGGAATTGCAACCTGCCGGGAGGAGTCGAGCCGAACTCGTCCGCCTTCCACATCGTGCAGAGCAGGGACCAGGTGCTCATCGTGCGCGAGAACCCCGGTCTTCCTCGCACGATCTACATGGATGGCCGCGCGCATCCACCGCTCAGCCGACTCACGCCCAACGCGGTGGGACATTCGACCGGTCGCTATGACGCTGGTTCGCTGCTCGTGGAAACGATCGGTCTTGCCCAGGGCAATGTGACGGCAGGCGGATGGCGGACGCCAGAGACGAAGTTGATCGAGCGTTATCGACTGTCGCCGGACGGTCATCGCCTCACGATCACCTACAGGTGGGAAGACCCGAAGGTGTACGTGAAGCCGCACACGTATCAGATCGTCGCCGAGCGCACGCCTCCTGGCAGCTGGGCGTTTGAATCCTGGTGCGACTCGAGCGATCCGAGTCAGCGGCTGTCGATCGTCCCGCCAGCGCAGAACAAGTGATGGCGCAAACCATGAGATACCCGGCCTCCATCGTTGTCATCGTCTCGGTACTCGTCGCCCTGCCGGCGGCGCAGAGCTCGCCCGACATCAGCGGCTACTGGGAGCTGTCGTTCGACAGCCGTCGCGTGCCGTCGGCTAACCTGGCGCCGTCGGTGACGCCGGCACTGCTGGCGAAGCAGGCCGAGAAGGACGCGCACGCGATTCGCTGGTGCAACTTCCTCGGCCTCCCGACCGCGATGGATTCTCCAAGGCCGATCAACATTCGCCAGGGACGACGTGAAATCCTCATCCATTTCGAAACGGTGGCTGCGCCGCGTCATCTGTACTTCCGCGCTGCGCATCCAAACATGGAGATCTTCGATCCGACGACGAACGGCGATTCGATCGCGCGTTGGGAAGGAGACACGCTGATCGTGGACACGATTGGCTTCGATGGCGCGAAGGGCGTGACGATGATCCCGGGCGGCGGCTACCGGACGTCGGACTCGCATCTCACCGAGCGGTTTCGGTTGCTGAACGACGGCACCGTCCTGTCGGTGACGTCCACGTGGGAAGACGCAAACGTCTTCCGGACACCGCACACCTACGAGTTCCGCTACCTTCGTGCGCCGCGCTTGTACGAGGCGCAGCCGCCGCTTGTGTGCAATCCATTCGACGAGGCTCGTGCTGCGTTCGTCGCGGGGAGCCCGGACAAATGAGGGGCATTGCCGGCGCCGCGGTCGTCATGCTTGCGACGACCGTTGCCACCCTCTTCTCACAGGGGCAGGGGGGCGGGTTCGTCGCATACCCGGAGCGACGCCCCGGAGATCCGGCGGCGATCGAGCGAGGACGCGGAACGTACGGCGTGAACTGCGTGTTCTGTCACGGCACCGACGCACGCGGCGGCGATGGAGGGGGACCGAATCTGCTCCGATCGTCGCTGGTGCTCGAAGACATCGAGGGTGAACGCATCGGCCCCGTGCTGCGGGAGGGACGTCCCGGCATGCCGCCCTTCCAATTCACCGACGCGCAGGTCGCAGACCTCGCCGAGTTCATTCACAGCTTCCCGGTAAGCAGCCGCACCGGCCCGTCGAAGACTGACATTCTGACCGGCGATCCTGAAAAGGGCAGGGCGTATGTCGCTGCGAGATGTGCATCCTGCCACACCATCGCGGCACTCACAGCCTTTGCCGACACGCTCGACGATCCAAAGATGCTGCAGCAGATGTGGATCATGCCGGGCAATGCCGGCGCACGCGGAGGTGGACCGGCGCCCATTCCCCAACCGCCGATCTCGGTGACGGTGACATTGCCGTCCGGTGAGTCATTCAGGGGGCGGCTGAGCCGGGTCGATGATTTCACGGTCTCGCTGACGGAGCCGGATGGAATGCATCGCACCTTCCGCCTGACCGGAGCGAAGATCACGGTCGACATTCACGATCCGCTGACACCGCACAAGGAACTCCTTCGTGTGTATACCGACGCGGACATTCACAACGTCACGGCCTATCTCGCGTTGTTGAGAAGCAGGCGATGAAGAAGCTGCTCGTCCCGGTGTTCGTTGCTGTCGGATCGCTCGTGCTGTCCGCGCAGGGCGTCAACCGAGATCTGCTGCACCGGCCGCTTGGGGACTCGTGGCCCAGCTACTCCGGCGACTACTCCGGCCGACGTTTCAGTTCGCTTGACCAGGTCAATCGTGGCAACGTCAAGACGCTCACGCTGGCGTGGACGCGCCGCCTCGTGGCCGGGCCCGGTTCGGGCGGTCCGCCGCTTCAAGGTGAAGCACCGGTGCACGTTGGCGGCGAGGGCACCGTCGTCTACGGCGGCGCGACCATCGTCAAGGGCTCCATCCTGGCTGTGGATGGTGTGCTGTACGTGACAGCGCCCGACAACGTGTGGGCGCTCGACGCCAACGACGGTCACGTGCTGTGGCGGTACTTCTGGCGCACGAAGGGAGGGACGCACATCGGCAACCGCGGCGCGGGGATGTACGGGAGCTACCTGTTCTTCGTCACGCCCGACAACTACCTGATCTCGCTGGAGGCGAAGACCGGAAAGGAGCGCTGGCGCAAGGAGCTCGCGAGTTTCCAGCAGCAGTACTTCCACACCATGGCGCCGATCGTCATCGACAACCACGTGCTCGTGGGGTCGAGCAACGACCTCGACATGCCAGGCTTCCTGCAGTCGTTCGATCCCGAGACTGGCGATTTGCAGTGGAAGTGGTATGCGACACCGCAGAAGGCTGGTGACCCTGGACTCGACACCTGGAAGAACCTCGACGCCGCGATTCACGGCGGCGGCCACCCGTGGGTGCCCGGTGTCTACGATCCCGAGACGCGGTTGTACATCATCGGGACCGGCAATCCCACGCCTGCCTACACATCGGCGCCCCGTGGCGAAGGACTCGACAATCTCTTCACGTGTGCGCTCGTCGCCATCAATGTCGATACCGGCAAGATGGCGTGGTACTACCAGACGTCACCTCACGATACGCACGACTGGGATTCGGCGCAGACGCCCGTGCTCATCGACGGCCAGTTCAACGGCCGGCCGCGCAAACTGGTGGCGACGGCCGCGCGCAACGGCTACTTCTTCGTCGTCGACCGCGTCACAGGTGAGCACCTGCTGACGAGCAAGTTTTCCGACTCGGCGAACTGGGCAAAGCCGGAGTTGAACGCGAAAGGGCAGCCCGTACGCATTCCCGAGAAGGACCATCACATCTCCGGCGCGCTCGTGTCGGCGGCGAACCAGGGAGCAGCGAACTGGCCGCCGGCCGCATTCAGTCCGCAGACGGGGCTGATGTACGTGCCGACGGCGGAGACCTACGCGCTGTACTACCTGACCGAGACCGATCCTCGAGGGGCCCTTGGCCTGGGCGGAAAAGAAGAACGTGGAGTAGGCACGATCGGCAGCTACCTCACGGCGATCGACTACAAGACCGGGAAGACCGCGTGGAAGCGCCGCTACCAGACGACGGCGAACACCGGGCTCGGTGCGGGCCTGCTGACGACGGCCGGCGGGCTGCTGTTCGCGGGCGACGTCTCGGGAAACTTCGTTGCGTATGACCCGGCGAACGGTTCGCCTCTCTGGCATACCCAGCTCGGCGCCAATACCACCAACGCGCCGGAAACGTACATGGTGAGCGGGAAGCAATACGTGCTGGTTGCCGCTGGCGACACGTTGTACGCGTTTTCGTTGTATTGAGTCGCGCCCACGCCGGGCCGCGATCTTCGAGGGCTGTCATGAACGCTCGCACCGCTCTGCTTGTCGCCGTCGTCGTGCTCTCGATGGTTGCCCGTCCCGTGAAGGCGCACCACTCGTTCGCCATGTTCGAGATGGAGAAGGACGTGACTTACAGCGGCGTGGTGACCGAGTACAAGTGGGTCAACCCACACGTCCACATCACCGTGGACATCAAGGCAGGGCCAGGCGTTGATCCCGCAACTGTCGGCACGTGGGATATCGAGGGTGGGTCGACGAACATCATGGGCCGCCAAGGATGGACGCGCGCCACCTTCAAGCCCGGCGATTCCATCAAGCTCGTTGGGCACCCGATGCGGGACGGCTCGAAGGGCATCTCGCTCTTCTACGCCATCATGCCGGACGGCAAGCGGCTCTATCACGACATCGCGCGCCCCAAGGGAGAGGAGGCGCGTTGACGTGGCTGTTTCTCTGTTGACGCGACGTGAATTCACCAGCACAGCCGCGGGTGCGATTGCTGCCGCTCTTTCAGCCGCGCGGGTGCGTGCGGGTGAGACCCGGATCGGCGGGGTGAGCATCGGCGCCATCAGTTATTGCTTTCGCAGCATTCCACGCCCGGCTGCCGGCGACTACATGGACACGCTGATCGATGCGTTCCAGCAGACGGGCATCGGCCTGTGCGAGCTGGAGTCGGCGCGTGTCGAGACCGAACCGCCGATTGCCGGAGGCGGCCGCGTGCCGGCAACGATCACGCCGGAGTACACGAAACGACGCGAGGAACTGCGCCAGTGGCGCCTGAATACCTCTCTGGCCCGGTTCGAAGAGATTCGCGGAAAGTTCACTCGCGCGGGCATCGATCTCTTCGGCTACGTCGTGACTTTCTCGGACGACTTCTCCGACGCGGAGATCGATCGCTCATTTCAATTCGCCCGGGCGCTGGGCGTGGGTGTCATCGGGACGAACCAGACGCGCATTCCGATGGGGCCACGGCTCGTCCCGTTCGCGGAGAAACACAAAGTGGTGCTTGGCTGGCACAATCACGCCAACGTGAGCGACGCGACGGAAGTCGGGTCAGTGGAGAGCTACGAGCGGCTGTTTGCCATGTCACCGCTGTTCAAGGCCAACCTCGATATCGGCCACTTCGTTGCCGGCAACAACGATCCGGTCGCCTTCATCCGCAAGCATCACGTTCGCATTTCCCACCTGCACCTGAAGGATCGCCGACGGAACAACGGCCCGAATCAGCCGTGGGGGCAGGGAGACACGCCGGTTGGTGACGTGCTGCGTCTGCTCAAGTCGGAGAAGTACCCGATCGTGGCAGTGATCGAATACGAGCACATGGGTCAGGTGTCGGCCATTGAGGAAGTCAAGACGTGCAGGCGGTTTATCGAGGAGGCGCTGACTTGAAGCACATCCGCTTGTGTTAACCGCGGAGACGCTGAGACGCGGAGAGATTCATCGCAGAGATCGCCGCGATCGCGGGGACTTGTCGGGAGAGGTGGCCCCGCGCGAACTGCGATCCACGCGATCCCAGCGTTGAAATCATGGCCAACGCCGGAGGTAGTCAGATATGCACTCCAGAATCGAGAGCGCATGTGTGCCGGTCGCCAGCACGGTGATGCTCGCCGGACTCCTCGCGATTGCGGCGCCTGTTCTCGCGCAGGAACGGATGCTCACCGACGTCAAGCGTGACGTGCAGCGTCGAGTCGCGCAAAAGCAGCCGCCGTTCGACGACGTGCGCGCCGAGGAGGTCGAGCGGGTCCTGGCGTCGTTGACGTCGCTCGACAAGGATGAGTGGGGCAAGCGCTGGTGCGAGGTGGGACTGGCGCACGAGAAGCGCGGCGACGATCTCGTTGCGAAACGCGCGCCCGCGAAGGAGATCGGCGAGGCCTACTACCTCGCGTACTCGTATTGCCACATCGGGCGGTATCCGGTGCCGAGCTCACCGGCCAAGCAGGACGCGTACGCCCACACGCGGCGCACGTTCCAGAAGGCGGCGAAGTACTTTGAGACGCCGCTGCACCTGCTCGAGATTCCGTTCGAGGGCAAGAAGATCGTCGCGTATCTCCAGGTACCGCGGGCGGTCTCGCGTCCGCCAGTCGTCATGTATTGGGGTGGCGTCGATGTCTGGAAGGAGGACCACCAGCGCAACTCGGAGATCATGCACGGCCGGGGACTGGCGACGCTGCTGGTGGACCAGCCCGGCACCGGCGAGAGCCCGGTGCGTTTTGCCGAGCCGAACGCCGAGCGGCAATTCTCGGCGGTCATGGATCACCTCGCGACGCGGGAAGATGTGGACGGGACACGCGTCGGCGCCTGGGGACGGAGCTTCGGCGCCTATTGGGCCGCCAAGCTCGCCTACGTCGAACCGAAGCGCCTCAAGGGCGCCGTATTTCACGGCGGCAACGCTCACTTCGGATTTCAGGAGGAGTGGTTGCGGCCCGCGCTGACGAAGACGGCCTCCAACTACTTACTGGGACCGAGCGGCCTGTTCGACTCTCGCAGTTTCGTCCTCGGCGTGAAGACGATCGACGAGGTCTTCCGGCTGGCGCCGACGTTCTCGCTGAAGGACATGGGGCTGCTGGATAAGCCGTCTGCTCCGATCCTGATCCTCAATGGCAAGCTCGACGACCAGGCACCCATCGCGGACAGTTATCTGCTGATGGAGCACGGGTCGCCCAAGGAAGCCCGAGTCTACCCGCAGGGCGGACACATGGGGAGCACGCCAGGCTTGAACCCGGATGTCATTGCGACTGTGATTATCGATTGGCTCAAGCTGCGTCTTTCTCAATGAGACCATGCGAGTTCACCTGCTTCTTCTGATCGCCGTCGTCACTGCGGCCGGCGCGGTTCGCGCACAGCAGCCGGGCACCGGCCCATCGCCCGCGCCCGTCCCCGTCATCAAACCTGTCGCTGACGGCGTTTACATCTTCGAGTACCGCGGCTACCAGTCGATGTTCGTCGTCGATCCGGCAGGTGTGGTCGTGACCGACCCCATGAACGCCGAAGCGGCCGGGGTCTACCTCGCGGAGATTCGACGGATGACGGCGGCCCCGATTCGCTACGTGGTCTACAGTCATCATCACTACGATCACATCGCGGGCGGCGCTCCGTTCAAAGAGGCTGGTGCGGTGTTCGTCGCGCATCGTAATGCCCGTGTGCAGCTCGAGCGCCTGAACAACCCGAACGTCGTGCTGCCGGACCAGACCGTCGACCAGCGTCGAACGCTCGACGTAGGACGGACGAAGGTCGATCTGCTCTATCTGGGGCGCAATCATTCCGACAACAGTCTCGTCATCTCTGTTCCCGCGCGGAAAGTGATCTATGCGGCCGACTGGCTACCCGTCGGCGAACTCATCTGGCGCAACATCTTCGATTCCTATATCGACGAATGGTTCGAAGGGATCGACCGCGTGCTGGCGCTCGACTGGGAACGGTTGATCGTCGGTCATGCGCGGGCGCACAATCCGAAAGGCTGGGGGACCAAGGACGATGTGCGCGCGTTCAAGCAGTATTTCGGCGACCTGAAGGAAGCCGTGCGCGTGTCCTACCTCGCCGGCCTCTGCCCGGATCGCGCGCCAACCGAAGTAAAGCTGCCCCAGTACGAACACCTGTTTCAGTACGCCGCGTTCCTGCCGATGAACGTCGATCGTATGTGCTTGTACTGGCGGAATGGATGGCAATGAGGCTTTTCGTGAGGAGTCGTCCGATGTCGATTCGAACATCCGTACGCCTTGTCGTGTTTGCGCTGCTGGCCGCCACGGGAACCACCATTGTCATTGCACAGACACGCGAGAAGGGGCCGTGGTGGCCTTCGCCGCACGGCGCCAAGGATCAGGCGGGGAACTCCAACTACATCACTGCCGACAAGATCCTGAAAGCGCTGCGGATTCCACAGACAGGCCAGGCCTACGAGCTCGGGCGGATGTACGAGGCTGAAATGCCACAGTACGGATATCGGCCGTACTTCCTCACCATCATCCCCGCCGCTGCTCCAATGAAAGAAGGGTCGGGCGTGGCGCAGCAGGATTACTTCACCGGCTTCATCGGCCAGATGGGAACGCAGTTCGATGCGTTCGGTCATCAGGGCAAGGCCGTCCGCATGACAGATGGCACCCTGAAGAACGTCTACTACAACGGCTTCACGCAGGAGGAGTTGACCGGCCGCAACCGCGGCGTCGGCGGGCTCGAAGCGCTCGGCGTCGAGCACGTCAAGCCGATCATCACGCGTGGCATCTTGATCGACATCGCGGGCTACAAAGGCGTGGAGGCGCTCGAAAGCCGGTACGAGGTCACGCTCGCCGATGTGCGCGGCGCGCTGGCCAGGCAAGGCGTGCGCGACGACAACATCGAGCCGGGCGATGCCATCCTGTTCAACTATGGCTGGGCGGTGCATTGGAGCAACCCGCAGAAGTACAACGATGCGCGGTTCTTCGTTGGCGAGAACCAGGGATCACCTGGCATCGGGGTCGAAGTCGCGCGCTGGGCGGTTGAGAAGAAAGCCTCGATGGTCGGCGCCGACAGTTGCTGTGTCACCATCCAGCCACCGACCCGGCCCGAGCTGGGCAACGTGCATCACGAGCTGTTGTTTGGCGGTGTCATGATGCTGGAGAACATGGACCTGCGGGAGCTCGCGCGCGATCGTGTGTACGAATTCCTGTACTTGAATCTCACCGAACGGATTAGGGGTGCGACCGGTTCCCCGGTAAGGCCGATCGCGATACGGTAACTCTTCGTACCTCCAGCCGACGGCCCCCTTATTGCGAGGCCGTCGCCGGCATCGGCGCCTTGCCATCGACCACGAACGTATAGAACATCGGCCGCAGACCGCTGGCACCGCCAATGCCGTTTAGAAAAGAGATGTGCTGCTTTCCGTCGAGTAGGTAGGTGATCGGCGGGCCCATCCCTCGCTGGCCGGTCTGGACTTCCCACAGCACCGTACCGTCTTCTGCTGCCAAAGCGCGAAGGCGTCCGTCGTTGATGGTCTGTATGACGAGGTTGCTGGCAGTCACCAGCGCGCCACCACCCGAACCTCCGCCACCATCGACGCGCCAGCGTTCCGTGCGAGTGGCCGGATCGAACGCGACGAGGTACCCGCCCCTGAGGCTTTGCGGCGGACCGATGTACGGTGGAGTCATCGGGGACGCTGTCACCTGCGACGGCATGCGCCCGCCACGCGGAGTGCCGTTGTTCTGAATCGACCGGCCGGCTGTCAGGTCAAAGGGGATCGCGACGTAGGTCCGGCTGCTGAAGCCGCTGACCGGCATGTAGACGAGCCGCGTGTTCGGGCTGTACGCCTTTGCCGCCCAATTGGCGGCGCCTCCCGACGACGGTGAGATGACTGCGGGCTGCGTGGTGGTGTAGTACGCCTCGCGATTGATCCGCGGGCGCCCGCCAGCATCGTGGCCGCTTGCCCAGTTGAGCGGCGCGAAGGGAGTCGCGGACAGGAACTCACCCGTGATTCGGTCGAGCACGTAGAAAAAGCCACCTTTGCTCGCCTGCATGAGGACCTTGCGCGGTCGGCCACCGATCTCGATGTCGGCCAGGATCAGCTGCTGGACATTGTCGACGTCCCAGGAATCTCCAGGCACGGCCTGATAGTGCCACTTCAGTTCGCCGTTATCCGGATTCACCGCCAGGATCGACGAGACGTACAAGTTGTCGTAGCCATCCTGTCCGCGAAGGATCTGCGGCCACGGCACGCCATTGCCGGTGCCGACATAGATCAAGTTCGCCTCGGGGTCGTAGGAGAGGCCGTCCCAGAGCGAGCCCCCGCCGCCGAACTTCCACCACTCGCCGGTCCAGGTCTTTGCCGCCGCCTCGAGCGCCTTGTTCTCGAATGGTTTCGACGGATCGCCCGGCACGGTGTAGAAGCGCCACACCTCGCGGCCGCTGTCGATATCAAAGGCCGCGAAGAAACCACGATGCGGCGTGAACTCGCCCCCGGCGACTCCGACAATGACCTTGTTCCCCGCCACGCGTGGCGCCATCGTGATGGAATAGCCAGTCGAGTCCTCCGCGAGAACTCGCGTAGACCAGCGCAGGGCGCCCGACTTGCCGTCCAGTGCCACCATCCGCCCGTCGATGACGGGTGCCAGGATCTTCCCATCATGGAGGGCGATCCCCCGGTTGACGACGCCGCAACAGATGCCGCGGTTGCTGCCCGGCGTACTGAACGATCGATCGACCTTAGGGTCGTAACGCCAGATCTCGCGTCCCGTGCGCGCATCCAGCGCGAACACGATGCTCCAGTTCGTGATCGCGTACAGGACGCCGTTCGAGAAGAGGGGAGTCGCCTCCTGGTTCCCCCCTCCTTCACCGGCCACCGACGTCCATGCCAGCCCCAGGCGGCTCACGTTGGATCGATTGATCTGATCGAGCGGGCTGTAGCGAGTTTCTGCGGGATCGATGCCGTTGGTGATCCATTCACCGTTCCGCCAGGCAGTTCTCCACGCGGACTCATCCTGCCTGCTGGACTGCTGCGCGGATCCGATCCAGCTTCCCGCGATCACGCAGGAGACCACGACGAGACACGCCAGCCAACGGGACTGATCGCGCGGCCCTTGAATCCTGTTCATAGCGATCCAATTTCGCTATTTCATTGGCGAGTAGTCAGACGCGCTCATCATGAACGTGTTGGTCTTCAGCGGCACGAAGTATTTCTTCCGCAGGGCGTCCCACTCCGGGTCCTTGCCGAACGCGGCCCAGACCTGCTCTCGATGCGCGCGATCGCGATACGCAAGCATCCAGACGAGCGTGTTCGGTTCGCCGAGGTGCTGCCAGACGCCGAGGATCTCCGCGCCGTGCTTGACGAACAGCGCGACCTCCTGCTCACGGAACCGCTGGTGCAACTCGTTGATGCCGCCCTTGAACTGGCCGACGCCGTCACGGCTCGGGTCCGCGGTGTACATGCGGATCTCGAAGCAGCGCGAGTTCGGTGCGACGTTTCTGGACAAATTCTCCGGCAGCGTCGCCTTGGGCCCGCACGGCGAGGGTGGTGTTGCCGGTGCACCCTGACCGCCGCCCTGTTGAGCCGCTTCGACGTCTCGGGTTGCAAGAAAACCACTCGTCGCCACGACGCCGATGACAATGCCCACGATGGTCCCAATCACCGTCCTCAACGTGCTGAGCGCAACTCGTCTCGTCATTGTGATCTCCCTTGCGGTCTACGCGGGCACTATACGCGATTCAAGGCATCATCCGTACGCCATCGGATTGACGATCCTCATCGACTTGTGTAGTCTCGCGCCACTTCCATCAGCGTTCGCACGCAGGGTCCGCCGCCATCATCGGGGAGGCCGTCATGCCGCGTGTTGCCAGAGTCTTTTCAGTCGTCACGGTGAGCGTCGCGCTCACCGCGACTCTCCTCGTCACTGACTCCGCCTGGGCGCAGGCCACGGCTCAGCTCAACGGCCGCGTGGTCGACGAGAGCGACGCCGCGTTGCCTGGCGTCACCGTCACCGCAACGCAAACAGACACGGCATTCACCCGCACGGTCGTCACCGATGTGACCGGCGCGTGGACGATGCCGAACATGCCGATCGGACCGTACAGTCTGGAGGCCTCGCTCGCGGGATTCCGCACCTACGTGCAGACGGGCATCATCCTGCAGGTCAGCGCCAACCCGGTGATCAACGTCACGCTGGGCCTCGGGAACCTCGAAGAAACGATCACGGTCGCCGGCGCCGCTCCGCTCGTGGACGTGCGCAGCGCCGGCATCAGCGAGGTCGTCGCGCAGGAGCGGATCGTGGAACTGCCGCTGCAGGGACGCCAGGTCACCGACCTGATCGTGCTCGCGGGCGGAGCGGTCAACACGGGGCGGATTTCTGCGCTCAGCACGAGCAACAGCGTGGCGATTTCGGTCGCCGGTGGGTTGCGCAACGGCGTCGAGTATCAGCTCGACGGCGCCGCACACAACAGCCCGCACGATCTCGGCAACCTGCCGTTCCCGTTCCCCGATGCGCTGCAGGAGTTCAGCGTGGCCAGTGGCGGGCTGGCCGCGGCGACGGGCATGCACTCGTCGGCGGCGGTCAATGCGGTCACCAAGTCTGGCACCAATAGATTTCACGGGAACGGATTCGAGTTCTTCCGCGACGATCGGTTCAACGCTCCGGCATATTTCGCTCCGGTCGGTCCCGACGGGGAGAAGATGGGAGACGGCCTCAGCCGGAACCAGTTCGGCGGCACGCTGGGCGGCCCGATCGTCTTGAACAAGCTGTTCTTCTTTGTCGGTTACGAGCGCACGCGCATCCGGCAGACGCGACCCGACAACATCGCGTACGTGCCCACGCCCGCGATGATGGCCGGCGACTTCACGACCTACGCCTCGCCGCAGTGCAATGCCGGCCGCCAGGTCACGCTGCGCGCGCCGTTCGTGAACAACCGGATCAACCCGGCCTCGTTCAGCCCGCAAGCGGTCAGCATCCTGAACTCAGGATGGCTTCCGTCATCGACCGATCCGTGTGGCTTCGTCCAGTACGACGTGAACTTCGACAACAACGACGAGCAGATCGTCACCCGCCTGGACTATCAGCACACTGCCAACCACACCATCTTCGGGCGCTACATCGACACGTTCGAGCGTCGTCCCCCGAAGCTGGGCGAGACACACAACATCATGACGATCCAGGCGGCGTTTCTTCCGTACCGCAACCGGCGGGCGCAGACGGCGGCCGTGGGCAGCACGCTCGTCATGGGGAACAACATGGTGAACACGCTGCGGTTCAACTTCGCGAACACGAAGACGCGCGCCAACGATCCCCCGGAGCAGTTCTTCGATGCCACGTCGCTCGGTATCCCGAACATCTACTCGTACGTTCCAGGAACGATGACCGTTGCGGTGGGTGCGACCGGCACCGATATCAGGTTCTCGGGCAATCACACAGTTGCGGCAATAGTGCCCAGCAAGATCTATCAGGTGTCGGACGATTTCTCGCGCGTGTGGGGAGCGCACCAGCTCGGTATCGGCGCCAATATTCAGTACGCGTACTTCGACGGCTGGGATTACGCGGGCTCCAACGGCACGTTCACCTTCAACGGCTCGGTCACCGGTCTGGCGCTTTCCGACTTCCTGATCGGCCGCATGTCGAGCTTCGGGCACAGTTCGCCGCAGGTCAACACGAACCACCAGTGGTACGTCGGCGTGTACTCCCAGGACGCGTGGAGAGTATCCGAGCGGGTCACGCTCAATCTCGGACTTCGCTGGGACCCGTACATGGGAACCGTGTGGGAGAACGGGACGATTTCAAACTTCTCACACGACAACTATGACGCTGGCATCCGGAGCACGAGTTTTCCGAACGCGCCGCCCGGGCTCACGTATCCGGGTGATGCGGGGTTCCCTCCTGGTAAGACTGGCACGCACAAGCAGTGGCTGAATCTGTCACCGCGTATCGGGGCAGCGTGGGATGTGACCGGGGCAGGCCGCACTGCGCTGCGGTCGTCCTATGCCCTTACGTACGATTTTCCCGGCGGGGCGTACCAGCAACCCGCGGCGAACGTCCCACCGTTCAACAATCGCGTCGCGTTGAGCGGGGTCATTCCCTTTGCCGATCCGTATTCGATGGTCCCCTCCGGTCCGCCGGTGCACCCGGTTCCGATACCAGCACCCGCCGACGCAGTGTTTCCGGAACTGGCTCCTTATTCCTCGATCGATCCCGACACCAACTCGATACGCGTCCAATCGTGGAACGCGACCATCGAGCAGCAGGTCGGCTCGAACTGGCAGGTCGCCGCCAGCTACCTGGGTAGTTATATCGATCGGATCTGGGGCCGCGGGCAGATCAACCAGGGCGTCTACCTGGGACTGGGGCCGTGCACGCTGCAAGGCGTCTTCTATCCAGTGTGTTCCACCCGCGCCAACCTGCAGGCCCGGCGCATGCTGACCCTGGAGAATTCTGCGCAGGGCCGGTACTTCGCCGAGGTGCACACCTTCACCGACGTGGGCGTGCAGTCCTATCGCGGGCTGAAACTCTCGGTTCAGCGGCGATCCGCCAATGGCATCAGCCTCAATGCGAACTATACGGTGTCACACTGCGAAACCGACAGCCCGTACGGCGGGAGATTCGTGAGCGACTTCGAGTACACGGATCCGGCCAACCCGTCCTACGATCGCGGCAACTGCCCGTTCAACCGGAGCCAGATCGGCAATTTCACCGTGGGCTATGTCACGCCCGAGTTCGACAACGGCGTGCTCAAGGCCCTCGCCTCTGATTGGCGGGTGACAGGCATCCTCAATGCTCAATCCGGCAGCTGGCTGACGGTCACTACGACCTCGGACCCTGCGTTGACCGGTATTCCTGGCCAGCGGGTCAACCAGGTCGCAGACGATCCGTACGGCGACAGGACGCTGACCAATTACCTGAACCCGGCGGCATTCGCCATCCCGGCGGCCGGTACGATGGGCGATCACCCGGCCAGGAGCATCATGGGGCCTGGATTCTGGAAGGTGGACACGGCGATCGCGCGGGTTTTGCGGCTGCAAGATACGCGAACGCTGGAGTTGCGGGTCGAGGCGTTCAACCTGTTCAACAACTTCAACTGGGGCGATCCCACGACCAGCATCAACTCGCCCACGTTCGGGCAGATTACAACTCAGAACGGCGATTCTCGTATCATGCAGTTCGCAATTAAATACGCGTTCTGAGGAGTGGGGCGGTATGAAGAGAGTTCCCCGGGTGCGGATAGTGGGGTCGTTTCTCGCCATTGCGCTGGCAGCCACCGATCTGGTCTCTGCCCAGCTCGACGGCGGCGGACCGGGCCGTCAGCCCGCACCGCCCGACATCGCGCAGGAATGGCGACTGGATAACAACGAGCGCGACACGTTCGGGCAGGCCCCGCTCGGGGACTACACCGGGATTCCGTTCAACGACGCCGGCCGCATGAGGTCGGACACGACACCCGAGTCGATCTGGGGCACGCTCGAGTATCAATGCCGGCCGCATGCCTCCCCGCACCAGTGGCGAGGCCTCGGGGGAGCGCGCGTTCTCAAGGAACAGGATCCGCTGACGCGCGACGTCAACGTGTTCCACATCCAGTTCATGCGTTCGCTCGACCGTCCGATCTTCATGGACAACCGCCCGCATCCGCCGGCGTATGCGCCGCACACGTGGACCGGCTTTTCAACCGGGCAGTGGATCGGCAACACGCTCAAGATCACGACCACTCACTTGAAGGACGGGTTCCTCCGGCGCGGCGGCCCGCAGACCTCCGACATGTACTCGATGACGGAGTTCCTGACGAGGCACGACGACATCCTGACGATCGTCACCGTGATCGACGACCCGATCTACCTCGACCAGCCGTACATTCACTCGACCACGTATACCGTCGCTCAAGGTGAAACCCTGACGATGGAGACGTGCAACGGTTCGTTCGCCGAGAACGGCGGTAGCGACCGCCACTGGGTGCCGCACTTCCTCCCCGGATCCAATGCCGAGGCGCTGACCGAGTGGATCGCGAAAGGCGATCCGCGGACGGCAGTCGCCGGACCTCCCGGTGGAGAGGATTGGGTGCCGCTCGCGGCGGCCCGCGGCGGTATCAAGACGCTCTACCCGGAGTACCGCTCGACGCTCGACGGCGCGACAGCGGTCGAGAGCCGGGTTGCGAAGCTCACAATTCCCGCGATGCGTTCGGTCGTGTCGGCGCCAAAGAAGATCGCGGAGCAGAGTCCGCGCGACGGTGAGGTGCACGTCTTACCGGTGCAGGGCAACGTCTACATGCTCGTGGCCGATGGCACCAACATCACGGCGTCGGTCGGACCCGAGGGCGTTGCGCTCGTGAACACCGGCGCAACTCCGATGTCCGACAAGATTCTCGCGGCGGTTGGTGAACTTGCGAAGAAGATCGTCAGCCAGCCAACGACCAACAGGTGTGTCGGCGCAACGTGTCCAGGGATCTGGGGCTGGTCGAGTCCGTATATCTTCTCGGCCATCAGCTCACCGCCCGCAACGCGCCCGATCCGCTATGTCGTCAACACCAGCTCCGCGCCTGAGCACATCGGCGGCAACGAAAAGATTGCGGCCGCGGGAACCGGTATGCGCGGAGGCGGACTGGGCGGCGCAATTGCGAGCGTGGAGGGAGCGCCGGTCATCGCGCACGAAAACGTGCTCAACCGCATGAGCGCCCCGGCCGGGAAGCAGGCGCCTTTCCCGCAGAGCAGTTGGCCGACGGTGAGCTACTTCGACGAGTTCTACAAGTTCCCCGCGTACTTCAACGGGGAAGGCGTCACGGTGTATCACACCCCGGCAGCCAACACCGATGGCGACAGCATCGTCGTCTTCCGCCATTCGGAGGTCATCAGCGCCGGCGACCTCTTCTCGACGGTCAGCTACCCGGTGATTGACGTTGCGAAGGGCGGAAGCGTGCACGGTGTGATCGCCGGCCTGAACCGAATCCTGGACCTGGCGTTCGCCGAATACCGGTCGCAGGGGGGAACCTGGATCATCCCGAGCCACGGCCGGCTGTCGGATACGGCCGACGTCGCTTCCTATCGCAACATGGTTGTCATGATTCGCGATCGCGTGCAGGATCTGATCGACAAAGGTATGACGCTCGACCAGGTGAAGGCCGCCAAGCCGTCCGCGGATTTCGACGGGCGTTACGGCGTTTTCCCCGGAGGTCAGACGGCGGATTCGTTCATCGAAGCGGTGTATCGCAGTCTTCAGGAGAAAAAGTGATGGGCAGGATGCTGTTACTCGTAGCCACGGTGGGCCTGGTGGCCAGTACGGGAGCTTTCGCGCACCACTCGTACAGCGCGACCTACGATACGAGCAAGACGATCACGCTCGAGGGCAAGCTGGTGCAGTTCGTCTTCAAGAACCCGCACTCGTTCGTCACGGTCCAGGCGCCGGATCCGAAGGGCACCATGCGCCGCTGGTCGCTCGAATGGGCCGGCACTGCCCAGTTGTCGAGGTCGGGTGTGAAGAGCGAGTCGCTGAAGCCGGGCGACGAAGTGACGGTCGTTGGCAACCCGTCGCGCGTCACCGGTGAGTTCAAGGCGCTGATGGTCAGCCTGAAGCGGCCCCTCGACGGGTTCGCCTGGGGTGGTCGAGGCGAAGTCGTCGATTAGCGAGACTGCGCGCGCTCCCCTCGCTAATCACAGTTTCTTCTTGCCCGCGCTTCGCGCGGGCGAGCCGTCTTGACCTGCTGGAATGTCTTGCACGCGGCCACGAACCTACTGGTCAAGACGGCTAAACAGGGAGTCTGAATGAGATTGCTGGTCATCGCGGCGCTTGTGTTCGTGCTCGCGTCGTCTGCCTTGCCGCAGGCTCAGCGAGGCGGAGCCGCTGGCCCACCACCTACACCGCAAGCCTCGTCTGCCGTCGACCTCACGGGTTACTGGGTGTCGGTCATCGTCGAGGACTGGAAATGGCGGATGGTCACGCCGAAGAAAGGTGTCTTCGAGGGCGTGCCGCTCAACGCGGCGGGCCGGAAGGTCGGTGAGAGCTGGGACCCCGCACGCGATGAGGCTGCAGGGGAGCAATGCCGCGCCTACGGCGCCGCGAACTTCATGCGCCTGCCCGGGCGTCTGCACGTCACGTGGCAGGATGCCAACACCCTTAAAGTTGACAGGGACTATGGCACGCAGACGCGCCTGTTTCAGTTCGGGGCCGGCGCGGCCACAGGGGCGCCAAGCTGGCAGGGGCACTCAGTTGCCTCGTGGGTCCAGGCACCCGGTCGCGGCCGCGGGGCGAGACCCGGCGGAAGCCTGAAGGTGGTGACGACCAACCTGCGTCCCGGCTACGTGCGCAAGAATGGCGCGCCGCACAGTGCGCGCGCGGTCGTGACGGAGTACTACGACGTCAACACGCTTCCAAGCGGCGAGCAGTGGATGACCGTGACGACCAAGGTCGAGGATCCCGAGTACTTCGTACGTCATTACCTGACCACGTCGGACTTCCTCAAGCTCCCCGATAACAGCGGGTGGACTCCGACGCCGTGTTCAGCGCGGTGAGGCCTCGCAGTCATGCGCACCACCAATCGAACCCCGAGAGCCGCGGCGCTGGTTGCCGCGGTTTTTTTTGCTCACGCGTGGGTGTCGGCCCAGAATCCCGGCCCGCCTGACATCGCTGCGGAGTGGCGCCTCGACGCCAACGAGCGCGACCTCACATCGCAGGCGCCGCTCGGTGATTACACCGGTATTCCCTTCAACGACGCCGGACGTCTCCGATCCGACACGACACCAGAATCGATCTGGGGGATGCCTGAATACCAGTGCCGGCCGCACTCGGCGCCGCACCAGTGGCGAGGCCTTGGCGGCGCGCGCATCCTCAAAGAACAAGATCCGATCACGCGCGACGTCAACGTCTATCACGTGCAGTTCATGCGGTCGCTGGATCGGCCGATCTTCATGGACGGGCGTCCGCACCCGCCGGCCTACGCCCCGCACAGCTGGACCGGTTTCTCGACCGGTGAGTGGATCGGCAACACGCTCAAGGTCACGACGACGCATCTGAAGGACGGGTACCTCCGGCGAGGAGGACCGCAGACCTCCGACATGTACACGATGACGGAGTTCATCACGCGGCACGACGACATCCTCTCCGTCGTCACCGTCATCGACGATCCGATCTACCAGGATCAGCCGTACATTCACTCGACCACCTACACGTTCGATCCCACGTTCCGCATGAACACGGAGCAGTGCTACGGACCGGCCGTGGCCGAGAACGGCGGGACCGATCGCCATTTCGTTCCGCACTTCCTGCCGGGGCAGAACACGGCGCTCACAGACTGGATCACGAAGAGCGGCGCGATTGCCGGGCAGGCCCGTGTCGCGGTGGAGCCCCAGGACTGGGTTCCATTGGCGGCCGCCAGAGGCGGCGTCAAGAGCCTGTACCCGGAGTATCGTTCGACGTTGGACGGCACAACTGTCGTCGAGAGCCGCGCCAGTGCTCTCACCGTGCCATCGATGCGGTCGGCGAACGACGCGGCCAAGCGCATAGCCGACCAGAGCCCTCGCGACGGTGAGGTGCACGTGCTGCCGGTGCAGGGCAACGTCTACATGCTCGTTGCCGATGGAACCAATGTGACGGTGTCAGTGGGACAGGACGGCGTTGCCGTCGTGAACACCGGGACCGGTGAGATGTCGCAGAAGGTGCTCACGGTCATCAACGAGCTCGTGAAGACCACGGTGTCGCCTGCGGCACCCAACACCTGCACGGGAGTCAACTGCGCTCGCACCTGGGGCTGGTCCAGTCCATACATGAATGCCGTCATCACGTCGCCGCCGCCCACGCGACCCATTCGCTACATCGTGAACACGAGTGCACGGCCCGAGCACACGGGCGGCAACCCGGCGCTCGTGGCTGCCGGCAGCGGTCTCCAGGCGGGACTGTTTGGCGGGGCCGTTGACAACGTGGCAGGTGCACCCGTCATCGCCCACGAGAACGTGCTGCTCCGGATGAGCGCGCCAGCTGGAAAGCAAGCGCCCGCGCCGCAAGCGGCGTGGCCCACTTCGTCCTACTTCGACGACTTCACCAAGCTGCCGACGCACTTCAACGGCGATCCGGTGATCGTCTACTACGCGCCAGCCGCCAACACCGACGGCGACAGCTTCGTGTTCTTCCGCCGCTCGGATGTCATCGCCGCCGGCGACATCTTCTCAACGGTGAGCTATCCCCCGATCGACGTGGACAAGGGCGGGAGCATCGATGGTGTCATTGCCGGTCTGAACCAGATCCTCGATCTCGCGTTCGCCGAGTACCGGTCGCAGGGCGGCACGTGGATCGTGCCTGGCCACGGACGGTTGTCCGATACAGCCGATGTCGCGTCGTATCGCAATATGGTCGTGATCATCCGGGACCGCGTTCAGGATCTGATCGACAAAGGGCAGACGCTTGCGCAGATCAAGGCGGCCCGGCCCTCGCTCGACTTCGACGGACGCTACGGTTCGACAACCGGTGGGTGGACGACGGACATGTTCATCGAGGCCGTCTACCGAAGCCTGCAGAACACGAAGTAAGGCGTTCCTACTCAGCCGACAACCACCACGCGCGTAGAGGCGGTCTCGATGAAATGACGCGCGAGCCGTTTATCTGACCGGGGCGCCGATCCACCACGTCACGCCATTGCGATCGATCACTCCAGCGTTTCGATGTCCATAGGGCTTGTCTTCCGGTTCGCTTTCCGAGACGGCGCCGGCGTGAAGGGCTCTCCGATACGTCGCGTCGACATCATCGACCCAGAGGTACAAAGCAGCGCTGCGCGGTTTCCACTGTCCGCCCGCCTGTCCAAGCATGATCAGCGAGTCGCCGATGTTGACCTCGGCATGCATCACCGCGTTGTCAGCGCCGCGGTTGCAGCTGGCTTCAGTGCCACCGAACGCTGACTTGAGGAACTCGAGTTCGGCATCTGCGTCAGGCACCACCAGGTAGGGGGTGACCGTGTGATACGTGTCCTTTGAATCTGCCATGGCCCATGGTCGCAGATGTCGGCCGCATCGGATTGTAGAAATTTGACCTGGCTCTGCATTCCCGGAAGGCCAGGGCCTGAGCTTGACCGGGAGCCGGCGGGTTGATCAACACTGCCGCATTCGACATCTATGGCCTGCCCACGATCTTGGTGCCCTGGGAGTTCTCAGCGTCCGCCGTTGACATGAGGTGAGTGGGAGGCTTCGATGTTCACGAGGGTCATCTCGCTCGTCGTCGTGCTTGGACTCGTTGCATCGCCAACGGTGTCCGGGCAACTGACGGACCAATCGCAGGCGGGCGGGCGGACCTTCGTTGCGGACGAAGCCACGATATCCGGCATTCTTGGCGCCCTTACCTCGAGGGATGTCACGTGTGTCCAGGTCGTGCAGGCACATCTCCGCCGGATCGAGAGCTACGACGATCGCGGTCCCGCCCTGAATGCCATCATCTCGATCAACAGGTCCGCACTCGAGGCGGCGGCGGAACTGGATCGGGTTCAGGCGTCGGGCGGTGCCCCCTTGCGTCCGCTACACTGCATTCCCGTCATCCTCAAGGACAACTACGACACCGCCGATATGCCGACGACGGGCGGGTCGGTGACGCTCGAGTCTTCTATTCCGCTCAGAGACGCCGTCGTCGTGCGGAAGCTGCGCGAGGCGGGGGGGATCGTGCTCGCGAAGGCCAACCTGACTGAACTGGCGCGAGGTGGCAACACCGTGAGTTCGCTGGGAGGCCAAACGAAGAACCCGTACGACCTGACGCGCACACCCGGCGGATCCAGCGGCGGTACTGGTGCGGCGATCGCGGCCAGCTTTGGCGTGGCCGGGACGGGCTCGGATACAGGGCAGTCTGTCCGATCTCCGGCCTCGGCACAGAGCCTCGTCGGATTGCGTCCCACGCGCGGGCTCATCAGCCGGACGGGAATCATTCCGGTAAGCACCACTCAAGACGAGGCCGGGCCGATCACCCGCACCGTCGAAGACGCGGCGCGCATGCTCGACGTCATGGCTGGTTACGACCCCGACGATCCGATCACAGCTTTCGGAGTGCCCAGGATTCCGCCGACGTACACGGCGTTTCTGAATCGAGACGCCCTGAAGGGTGCCCGCATCGGCGTGCTGACCGAGTACTTTGGTCATGAAGCCGTGCATCAAGAGGTGAATGTCGTTACGGAAGACGTCATCGCGAAGATGTCGGCGGCCGAGGCAACGATGATCCGAATCACCATTCCGGGGCTCGACCGCTTGACGCGGAACATTCAGGTTGCCGGGTACGAGGGGAAGATTGCCTTCAACACGTACCTGGCTTCACTCGGGCCCGGCGCGCCAGTAAAGACGATGGACGAGTTCATCGCGGGCGGCGGATACCACAGCTCGCTCAAGGTAGGTCTCGAAGCCGACGCGCGCGTGAGCGATGGCCTCAACGACCCGGAGTACAAGAATCGATTGCTGCGAAGAGACACGCTTCGTCAGGCTGTCATGAACGTGCTCGCTGCCCACAAGCTTGACGCCATCCTCTATCCCCATCAGCGTCGCCTCGTCGTTCCAATCGGCGAGGATCAGGCGGAGCGCAACGGCGTCCTGTCGAACAGCACGGGATTTCCCGCGCTCACGTTCCCTGGTGGTTTTTCACGGCCCACGCCGTCTGCGCCGCTGGGCGTGCCGGTCGGCATCGAGATTCTGGGGCCGGAATACAGCGAGCCAAGGCTCCTCGCTCTTGCATTCGCGTTCGAGCAGTTGGCGAGACCTCGCCGCCCACCTGCCAGTACGCCCCCGCTCAGTCGTTGAGCGTGAATCGCCTGCTCCCTTTCGGGGATTGACGCCTTCGAGGCGCATGTCAATTTCAAATCGTGCAATGCTGGTTTTCCGATCGCGCATAGCGTCGTGATGGCAACAATCTCGAAAGCGTCGACCGCAGCCATGCGATGATGCACGCGTCCGCCGACGAGGCTCTGACCGCGAGGGACAGATGCGAAGACGTTGCGAAATGACAGCTGTCGTTGCGCTACTGGCGGGGCTGTTCCATGCCGCGCATGCCGCTCAGGAACCGATCGACCAGGCGACACTCGATGCCATCAGGGCCGAGGGGCTCAAGCGTTCCCAGGCGCCGTCGCTCTTTCATGCGCTGACCGACGTGCTTGGGCCGCGGCTCACCGGTTCGCCCGCCCATGCCGAGGCCGCGCGCTGGGCGCGCGACCGGTTCCGCGAGTGGACGCTCGCGAACCCGCGTCTGGAAGCGTTCGAGTTCGGGCGCGGATGGTCGCTCGAAGGGTTGACCGTCGCGATGATCGCGCCCCGCTACATGCCGCTCATCGGCTACGCCGAGGCCTGGTCGACACCCACGAAGGGCATCGTCACCGGCACACCGATCTACATCGGCGACAGCTCGGTCGCCGAGATCGATGCGCGAGCCACCGGCCTGCGCGGCGCGATCGTTCTCACGCATCGGCAGCAGATGGAGTTCCTGCGCGCCGACCGGGTACAACCGTCAAGCGGGAACGGCCCGGTGCAGACGGGCAACCCGCCGCTGCCGAATCCAACGAGCGCCACGCCCACACCTCAGATGCTTGCGCGTCTTCAGGCGCACGGGGCAGGAGTCGTCCTCAGGCCCGGGGCGATGGAGCACGGCACCGTGCGCGTGCAGGGCAACCGGGAGACGGCAAACGAGGCAGTGCCGTCCGTGGTGCTCGCGGCGGAGCATTACAACATGCTGGTTCGCCTCGTGCAGGACGGTGTGCCCATTCAACTCCGGATCGAAGTCGGTGCCCGCTTCCACCAGGATCTGGAGACCTACAACGTTCTGGCGGAGATCCCTGGCACCGATCCCACGCTGCGCGACGAGATCGTGATCGTCGGCGCCCACCTGGACTCGTGGCACACGGCAACCGGTGCGACCGACAATGCTGACGGCGTCGCTGCCACGATGGAGGCGATGCGCATCCTCGCGGCACTGAAGGCGAGGCCCCGCCGCACGATTCGTGTGGCCCTCTGGGGAGGGGAGGAGCAGGGACTGCTCGGCGCACGGGCGTATGTCAGCCGGCATCTCCAGGACGTGGCGGCGCGCTCCCGGATCGCGGTGTACTTGAACGACGACCCGGGGAGCGGCGCGACGTATGGCTTCTACATGGAAGAGAACCCAGGGGCGAAGGCGATCTTCGATGCGTGGCTCGAGCCGCTGCGTGATCTCGGCATGCGGCGCAACGTCATCGAGGGCATCGGGGCCACGGATCATGTGCCGTTCAACGAAGCGGGTGTTCCCGCTTTCACTGCGATCAAGGAGTTCCGCAACTACGATGTGCGCACGCGACACACCAACGCCGATCTGGCCGACGCGGTCAACGTCGAGGATCTGAAGCAGTCGGCTGTCGTGCTCGCCACATTCGCGTGGCGCGCGGCGATGCAGGACCAGCCGATCCCGCGCCGGAGGCCGTGATGAGGACAACGATCATCGTTGGGTTGCTGTTGCTCTCGACGACTTGCGCCGATGCCGAAACACACCGTTTCGCGCCGACGGTCTTCTACAACACGTTCTCTTTTGCTCATCCGCCGGCGCTGCGGATCAAGCCCGGTGATCGCGTGATCACGGTGACCGTCGACGCCGGCGGCATGGACGCCAGCGATCGGCGGGTCGCATCGGGACCGAACCCCCAGACGGGCCCGTTCTATGTCGAGGGCGCCGAGCCGGGCGATATGGTCGTCGTCACATTGAACCGCATCGAGCCGAACCGCGGCACCGCCCGGTCGGCCACGTTGCTGGCGCCTTACACCGTGGACCCGGCGTTTCTCCGGTCGACCGCGGAGCGGCAGGCGAGGCAGGAAACGTGGGTCATCGACAAAGCCAGGGGTGTGGCCCGCACGACGTCCAACGATCTTCGACCCAGTGGCTTGGAGGTTCCACTTGTCCCCATGCTCGGTTGCGTTGGCACCGCCCCCCGAAACAAAGAGGCGGTCTCGACGGCGACTCCCGGCAGCTTCGGCGGGAACATGGATTACGCGGGAATGGTTGCCGGAGTGAAGGTGATGCTGCCAGTCTACGAGCCCGGTGCGCTGCTGTTCATTGGCGACGGGCATGCGCGACAAGGGCATGCAGAAGTCGTCGGGACCGGACTCGAAACGTCAATGGACGTGGAATTCACCGTCGATCTGGTCAAAGGGAAGACGATCGGCTGGCCGCGACTGGAGAGCGACGACTACATCTCGGTGCTGGGCAGCGAACGTCCGCTCCTGCAGGCATTCCAGCACGCCACGACCGAGCTCCTGCGCTGGCTGATGACTGACTACGGATTCGACGAGAGAACCGCGTCCATGCTGATGGGGCAAGCGGTGGAGTACGAGATCGCCAACGTGGTCGATCCGCATTTCACGGTGGTTGCAAAACTCAGCAAGGCGCATCTCAAGCGCCGCTAGGCCCGCGTCATCGCTCCGCTCCGGGCCGGAGCGCGAGGGCTTCGACTTTTGTCGCGAGGTCGCGGTTCAGGAAGCGTTGCAGCACATGGCGTAGCTCGGGGCGCCGATCCACGAACGCACGGAGGCTGTCGACCGGCCAGCGGATATAGCGAGCGGATTCGGTGAAGCTCGCCTCGATCGGCGACGGGTCACCCGAGAGCGCCAGCGCGGTCCCGATGACGTTGCCCGGGCCGAGCGCCCCGATCCGCTGCCCTTGGCGTCGAACGTCGACGCTGCCAGCGATCGCGATGCAAATCGCATCCACGCGTTTGCCTTCCGCGAGCACCGTCTCGCCGGTTGATCCGTCCCGCCACTCGCCAACGAGCACGAGCGACAGGAACTCGCGCGGCCGCAGCCCGCGAAAGCCGAGGTCGTAGAGGGTCTGCTCTTCGGCAGAGAGAACCACCGGTCGCCGTTCGAGATAGATGCGGCTGATCTGCCACAGGTTGATCGCCGTGAACACTCCCGCCCACAGCACCGGCGGCCACAGAACCTGGTCCTGCACGAGGAAGTACGGAACGTTGGTCGTCGCGGCGGCGACCGCGAACCACCGCAACCACAGCATGTCGCGCACGGAATACGACACGAGCAGCAGCAGGTTCGACAGATGCACCAGGTAGTCGGCGGGTTGGATGTTCATTTGTGAATGTCCGTCGTGGGTGGCGCCCGTTCGTTCCAGTTGCCAGCAACGCTTCGCGGCGGCACGAACCTGGCCGTTCGAACCACGCGCCGATCGGCGTGTGCCTAGTTTCTACGCCATGTTCGAGACGAACGAAAGAGGCCTGTCGTGCTGCTCCCCTTGCATCGCTATGGGAAATGGAGTATACCCATAGCTGTACAAGGGATCGCGGATGACCGATGACAGACTCTCCATTCTGAAGGGCGCGCTCGACGTCCTCATCCTGAAGGCGCTGAGTTGGGGCCCCCTGCACGGCTATGCCGTGTCCTATTGGATCCGGAGCGTCACCGACGAAGCGCTCGAGTTGCAGGAGGGCGTCCTCTACCCGGCCCTTCATCGGCTGGAACGCAAAGGTTGGATCGACTCGGAGTGGGGAGCGTCTGAAAACAACCGCCGCGCAAAGTATTACTCGCTGACCAAGCTCGGACGGAAACAGCTTCAGCGCGAGCTCACGACCTGGGAACGGTTTGCAAACGCCGTCGGCAAGGTCGTCAGTGCCACAGAAAAGCCTGCGGTCCTCAATCGCGAGCCATGACCGGCAAGACTCCGATGTGGCGGCGATACCTGACCTTCTGGGGACGGGATATCGACGGCGATCTCCGCGATGAACTGGAATTCCATATCGAAGCCCGCACGCGCGAACTGGTCGACACCGGCTGGCCGCCGGACGCTGCTGCCGCCGAGGCCCGTCGGCAGTTCGGCAATCACGACGTGATTCTGTCGGAGTGCCACCAGATCGACGTTCGACTTGAAAAGAAGAAAAGCATGATGCGTCACCTTCGCGATCTCCGGGGCGACATCCAGTTCGCGGTCCGGCAATTCGTCAGTCAGCCGCTGCATTCGGCTGTCGCGGTTGTCACGCTCGCGCTCGGCATCGGAGCAACCGCCGCCATTTTCAGCATCGTGAATGCCGTCCTGCTGGAGCCGCTCCCGTACCGTCAGCCTGATCGCCTCTTCGCGCTGCGGAGTATGGACACGAACGGATTGCCGACGGGCCTCATGGCGCCGCGATTTGCGGAGCCGCTCTACGGGGATCATCGCCTCGTGGAGGCGGGGGCGCTGGCCTGGGCACTGCCCGGCTCGATCCTGTCGAAGGACCGGATGCCGTATCCGTTCATGCCCTTCCGCGTGACGGACCGGTTCTTCGACGTCTTCACCGACGTCATCACCATGGGACGCCCCTTCGCGCCAAGCGACCCACCGGGCTCGATCGTCATCTCTCATTCGACGTGGCAGAAGCATTTCGCGTCCGACCCCAACATCGTGGGATCGTCCATCACGGTCGACAACGGCCAGCGCATGGTGGTCGGTGTGACGCGCCCTGGGTTTTCCTTTCCCGCGGGGGCAGAAAGTTGGGAGATCTTCGACGCAGGTCCAACCCTGGCCGACCGGATCAATTTCATGGGGTACCTCCGTCTTCGGCCGCACGCGACTCAGGAGGGTCTCGCAAGCGAACTCGCCGTGCTGTCGACCCGGCTCGGACCGAACACCGAAACCGGAAAGCCCCTCGTCTACGTGCTGCGGCCGCTATTAGACGAAGTCGTTGGTGACATGAGTTCGACGGTGTTGCTGCTGTCGGGCGCCACGCTCATCCTGCTGCTCATCGCGTGCGTGAACGTCGCGAACCTGCAGTTTTCGCGCGCCAACGTGCGATCGCATGAGATCGGACTCCGCGAAGCGTTGGGCGCCGGCCGTCTTCGGATTGTCCGTCAGCTGATGACCGAGAGCCTGCTGCTGTGCGCCGTCGGCGGCACGTTGGGCGTGGCGCTTGCGTATTCGGGCGTGCGCGTGTTGCTCGGGATCGGTCCCGCCGACCTGCCGCGTCTCGGCGCAGTGACGATCGACGGAACCGTTCTGGTGTTTTCCGCTGGAGTCGTTCTGTTCACCACGCTGCTCATCGGACTTGCTCCCGCTCTGAAGCTGAGTCGTTTGCAGCTGCGTCAACTCGTGGACGGCGGCGGCCGCGGCGGATCTCTCAGCCGAACGGAGAATCGCGTGTTCACCAGCCTGGTGATCGCTGAAGTCGCGTTAGCAGTGATCCTCGTGAGTGGGGCCGGACTGTTGTTGCACAGCTACGTCAAGCTGGCCGGAACCGATCCGGGCGTCGATTCCGACGGCGTCTTGTGGATGCGGCTGGTTGTCACGCCGAACCGCATCGACATCCGTGCGAACAGCGAGCCCGACGGAACGGTTCGATTCGAAGGCTCGGGATACCAGCCCATCATCGACTTCTATCACCAACTGATGGATCGCATCCGCACCGTCCCGGGCGTGATCGACGTGACCAATACGCAGGTCCTTCCACTGTTGCGAAACGTCGTCGAGGCCACGCCAGAGCCGATCTCGATCTATGGCCGTTCCGAGAACGAACACCAGGTTCGAATCCGGCCGCTGGCAACGAATTTCTTCTCGACGATGGGCGTCCCGATGCGTGCGGGACGTGACTTCCAGCCGACCGACCGGCGCGGCAGGCCAGGGGCAGTGTTGGTCAATGAAGCGTTCGTGCGTCAGTATTTTGCGGGGGAGAGCCCGCTCGGACAGCGTCTCCTGTTCAACATCCGCGATTATCAGATCGGGGGCAGAGGGTATTTCTTCGGCGAACGGCTGAACGATGACGCTGAGATTGTGGGCGTTGTTCCCGACATCCGCTTCCTGTCGCTGTCGGATCCCGCCGTGCCGAACGTCTATATGAGCTCGGATCAGATGACCACGCGGCTGCGGGTGCTTGCTGTGAAGACAGGATTGGAAAACCCGGCCAGCCTCATACCTACCATCCGGGCTGAGGTCGCCGCACTCGCTCCGACTCTCCCGGTCGAATTCGGCGTGTATGCCGACACCATCCAGGCTTCGATTGCACGCCAGCGCCTCGCGATGGCGCTGCTCGCCGTGTTTGGCGCCATTGCCTTGATTCTCGCCGCGGTTGGCATCTACGGGGTGATGGCGTATTCGGTGACGCAACGAACGCGTGAGATCGCCGTGCGGGCAGCGTTTGGCGCCTCGGCGAGCGAGGTGCTGGGACTGGTGATGAGACGAAGCGCCATCCTGGCGTTCAGCGGTGTGTTCCTCGGGCTTGCCGGAACGGTCGCTCTTCGAACGATCGTCCAAAGTCATTTGTACGAGATCAGCGCGCTGGATCCAGTCGTCCTGATCACCATCCCGTTCGCGCTGCTCGCCATCGCCTTGTTGGCGTCATTCCTGCCTGCGCGACGCGCGTCCCGGATTGATCCGGTGATCATGTTGCGCAAGTAACGGCCCTTCGATCGTCAGCCAACGACGACCTTGATGCGCGTATAGAGGCGATCCCGTAGCTCCTCGGCCGTCCGCCACACAATGTGGTTGTACTGTCGCGTGTCGAAGTGGGCGTGCTCGTAATCATCGGCGCGGCAGGTCCAGATGACCGGCAGGCCCCGGCCGACCGCGTACCCGGCCTCGAAGTAGACGCTGGGCCGGTGTTGTGTGAACTCGGCGACGACGAACCGGCTGCGATTCAGTTCGAGGACGATCCGCTCGTCAACGCGATCCGCGTGTTCCTGCCGGTTGAGGATGAGCGGCTGGTACCCGGCCTGCGCGATGGCGGGCGCAATCGACTCGACATAGATCCACTCGAGCTGACGGTCGAAGGTCATTGCCACGAACGCCTGCGCGAACGACGTGGACCCGGCACGCAGCTGCTCAACCTGCGTCCACCCTTTCAGGCTGACCGCCACCCATTCGAAGATGGGTGGATCCGATCGTACCGGAGGCCCATCGAGCAGCCCGTCCTGCAGCAGGTGGTGCAGCAGGAACATCAGCTCGCCGCCACTCGTGCAGTACGCCAGGGAACGATCGCGTGGCCCGTGTATATCGTGGCGCTGGCCAGCGAACGCGCTCATGGCCGCGAGCGTCAGCAGCAGTTTCTCCGAACGCTCGGGCACCGTGGCAGGGGCGGTGTCGGCCATCGTCTTTGCGCTCTCGGCCGAGACCGTCGTGTCACTTCGCCCGCGCACGGTCAGCTCGCGGAGGTAGCCCGATACCAGGTGCAGCCGATCGAGTGGAAACGCGGCAGCGGGAACATCCGGATCGGCGTGACGGGGCTGATCGGCATGATCCGGGTCGAGTGTGCGGGGGATGTGTTTCACCAGTGCGGCGCGATCGTGCTCGGCGATGCGGTAGCTGCCACAGCGTGGGCAGCGGACGTCGCAGATCGAGAGACCACCGTTCGCCGGGTCTGGCTGGCCGATGACCAGGGATGCATCGTCTCGCACGCAGATCGGGCAGGTCGAGCCTGGGGTCACAGGATGGCGATCCTAACTGAAGGGACCGCAAACTTTCCCAACCCGATGTGTCCCTGCGGCCTCCAAACATCAAGAGTACGGCAGTCCGCCCGACCCACGCTTCGACCATAATGCTGCCCATGAGCCGTCGTGTTTCTCGCCGGACGTTTGTCTCGACTTCGAGTGCCTTTGCGGCAGGTGTCGTCTCGGGTGTGCCGGTGTTTGCCACTGGGCTGCAGCGAGGAGGCGGGACGCCAGAGGGCCAGCTGACCGCAGGGATGATTGATTTCCACGTCCACACCGCGCCGGATACGGCCGAGCGGACGGTCACCGCGGTGGAAGCGGCGCGAGCAGCACGCGACAAGGGACTTCGAGCGATCGTCCTGAAGGGCACCGCCTTCGAGACAGTGACCAGAGCGGCCGTGGCGAACGCCGAGGTCAAGGGCATTCAGGTGTTCGGTGGCGTGGTGTTCAACTGGTCGAGCGGAGGCATCAATCCCGCGGCTGTCGAATCCATGGTGAACCTGCGCGGGGCCGGTGCGGAGAAGATCGGACGCGTGGTGTGGATGCCAAGTAACGACTCCCGGCATCATTTCGAGCGCTTCAAGATCGAGCGGGCGCCGGTCGACGTGTTCAGCGGCGGAAAGCTCGTTCCCCCGATGCATGAAGTCCTCGCGCTCTGCGCAAAGCACGATCTCGTGCTGCAGACGTGCCATCTGTCGCCACGAGAGGCGATAGCGCTCATCAAGGAAGCGAAGGCCGCCAAGGTTCAGAAGATCGTCTGCACGCATGCTGACTACGATCCGATCAACATGTCGGTCGACGATCAGAAGGAAGCGGCAGGCCTCGGTGCGTTCATCGAGCATGCGTACATTGGCGTGTACCTGGGTCCCAATTCGCCAGCCGAGCGATTCAGGCCATGGCGCGGGACGACGGTCGAGCAGATCCTGAGCGCCATCCGCGCCGTCGGCGTGGAGAGTTCGATTCTGGCGAGCGACATGGGGGCCGCGCCAATCGGGATTCCGGCCGACGGGTTCGCGGCGTTCGTCATGCGGCTGCGCGAGCTGGGAATGACCGACGCTGAACTCGATCGGGCGGGCCGCAAGAACCCGGCTGCGCTCCTGGGGCTCTCGTAGCCAACACGCGATCGCCGTGCCCCGCAATTTTTTCCAACCCACTCGGCGGGGCAGTCTCTAAACGAAGAATGTGGCTCTCCGTCTGTCCGCTGGTCGGCTCTTGACGTTGGGTACAAGATCTAACCCCGGAACGAAGAACGACGAGCGAAGAACGACGAACTCACAACGAAGAACAAACTTCGAAATTGCCAACCAAATCGCCGCAGCGCGTCTCTACATCATGTGTGACCGATGACGAGCTCGTCGAGCGAACCCTGCGCGGGGACTCGACAGCCTTTGGAGAGCTGGTCTTTCGTCACGGTCAGGCTGTTTATCGGGCGGCACTGGCTGCGTTGGGCAGTGCCACCGATGCAGAAGATGTAATGCAGGAGGCGCTCTTGCTGGCGTTTCGAAAGCTGCCGCACTTCCGCCACGATGCCAGCTTCAAGACCTGGCTTCTGACGATTACCTGGCGAAGGGCGTTGCGCTGGCGTCACAGCCCAACCCGCCGACTGGGCCGGCTGGTGTCACTGGAGAGCTGGTTTTCAAGCGACATCGTCGAGCATCGTCCTACGCCGGAACAATCCGTGGCCAGCGGAGAAATCCATCGTGATGTGCTGCGGTTGATTCGAAGCCTCCCAGGTCGCCTCCGCGATCCGCTGCTGCTGTCGGCAAGCGGCCGCTACAGCTACGAAGAGCTCTCGGAAATTCTCGGCGTCCCGACCGGCACGGTGAAGTGGCGCGTGTCCGAGGCGCGCCGGTTGCTGCGCGCCAAGCTTGCACGCCTGGGACATGGGCGGCCGTCATGACGATTAAGGACGGTCGACTCGGCATCGATGGCTCGCCTGACGCGAAGTCGAGGCAGCTTGAGTCAGAGGACGCGATCGATCGAGCGATCGACGAGACGATTCGGCGGTACTTTATGAGACACGAACCGCCCGCTGGGGTGTATGCGAGGGTATTGGATGCGGCGCGGCGGCCGTCCGCCCCGAGGCGCGACCGGGGTATCACGCGTTCCTGGATCGTCGCTGGCGCAAGCGCCACAGCCGCCTTGTTGCTGGTGAACATCGCGCTTCAGTACCTCGGTGTCGCCGCGGCGCAGGCAGCTCCCGACGCCAGCAGCCGGACGAGTCTCTTCCTCGTCTGGCTGAGCAGCACCAGCCTTGCGCAGTGGATCAACGAGTCCGAGACCGTTTTCGGATACTCGGGCATCCTCTTCCTTCACACACTCGGTCTGGCCGTCGCGGTAGGTGCGAGCGTCGTGGTGAATCTTCGGATGCTCGGTGCGGCATCGCGGATCTCCACTGGGGCGCTGCTCCCGCTGTTCCGTTTCATGTGGTTGGGACTCGTCGTCAATGTCCTGTCCGGAGCGTTGTTGTTTGCGGCCGATGCCCCCCGAAAGGCGGCCAACCCGCTGTTTGAATTCAAGCTGGCATTGATCGCGCTCGCCGTGGCGGTCATGGCGCTCATGGAGCGCTGGCTGCTGCAGGAAGAGTCCGGGGTCCCGGACGTGTCACAAAAACGACTGAACAGGTTGGCGATTGCGTCCCTGCTGATTTGGGCGACAGCGATCGTCGCTGGCCGGCTGGTCGCTTACACCTTCTGAGGACCGGTCGTGGACTCGCTGCATGCCTTCGCGCTTTGGGTCAAGAGCACCGATCTCTCCTGGCAGGTGACACATCATGCCTGGGTGTGGGCGACGTGCGAAGCGCTGCACTTCATCGGAATGTCGATCCTGTTCGGTTGCGTAGGAGCGCTGGATCTGCGGATGCTGGGGTGGTGGAAGGCGCCGCCTGTGGCCGGTGTGAATGCACTCGTGCGATGGGGTGTGATTGGGTTTGCGATCAATCTGGTGACCGGGATTCTGTTCTTCGTCGGCGAGCCGCTCCAGTACATTGACAACCCTGCGTTTCGCTTTAAGATTCTGTTCCTCGTCCTGGCCGGTTGGAACGTGCTGCTGTTCTATGTGACCGGTGTTGCGGATCAGATAGAAGGTCTCGAGCCCGACGATGACACGCCAACCTCGGCGAAAGTATTCGCGGGCACGTCCTTGTTTCTCTGGGTCGGCGTGATTTTCTTCGGCCGCATGCTGCCGTTTCTGGGTAACTCGTTTTAGCAGGTCGGAGATGGCGGGAGTCCTGAATTTCGCGGTCGCTTTGTCCAAGAGGGTTACGCAATGATGTATCGAGTCATCGCAGTGCTGGTGATCGTGATGGCGGTGGCACTGCTCGACAGCAGCCGTGTATCAGCGCACCATTCGCTTGCCTCACAGTTCGACGAAGGCAAGCCGCTGACGCTGCAAGGGGTGATCACGAAGGTCGAGTGGGTGAATCCCCACGTCTGGGTCCACATCGACGTCAAGGACAACAGCGGAGCAGTGGAACAATGGGCGCTCGAGACGCTGCCGCCCGCGACTCTACGGAAGGGCGGCTTGCGCAGTGACATGCTGGGCAAAGGGGAGACGGTGACCGTGCTCGCCTATCGCGCTCGCAACGAGTCGAAACTGGCGTTCCTCCGCAAGATCACGTTTGCTGACGGCCGTGAGGTCGTCGTGTGGGTGGGCGATATCAAGACGGCCAAGTGAGCTGAGACCATGAAGACGTTCCACGCTTGCCGACGATGGGTACTTGGCGCCGCGCTGTTCATGTTGGCGTTGCCATTGGACCTCTCAGCGCAACAGCCGGCGCCGTCTGCTTCCAAGCCGACGCCACGCGCGGCAGATGGTCGCCCCGATCTGACCGGAATCTGGGTCGCAGGGAACGCCAGTGGTCGAACGCCAACCGCGGACGAGAAGGGTTCGATTCAGGTCTACCTTGCCCTGCCAGGCCTGAATCCCGACAGTCCGAATGTGTTCAAGGAGATGGACGCGGTCGCCGTCAAATTGCGGGCCGCCAATCCCAATAAGCCCGTGTACAAGCCCGAGCTTCTCGCCAAGGTGAAGGAACTGTCGGACCTTCAGGCCAAACTCGACCCGGCCTTCTTCTGCAAACTTCCCGGCGTTCCGCGTATGGGGCCGCCAGCGCAGATCGTGCAGTCGACGGGGCTCGTGGTGCTGATGTACGGCGAGCACAACGCGTTTCGTGCCGTGCCGACCGATGGACGAAAGCACCGTGCAGACGTGGAGCCGTCGTACCTCGGCGACTCGATTGGCTGGTGGGAGGGAGACACGCTGGTCGTCGAGGCCAATCAGTTCACCGAAGACACGTGGCTCGGCAGCGATGGCTACTTCCACTCTCCAGCCATGCGAGTCATCGAGCGCTTCCAGCGCGTCGGCGACGCCTTGCAGTACTCCGCAACGGTTCACGACACTGAAGTCCTGGCCGAGCCGTGGAATATGCCGGCTCGCACGCTGAGGCTCTCGACCGATCCAGCCGATGCGCTCGTCGAGGCGCCGCCGTGCATCGAGAGAGATTCGCCGCACATGCTGACGAACGAGCATCACTGAAGACAGCGGTTCTCCCCAACCCGAGCTGGCTCGCGGCGGTCGTGGGCGCGGGACGCGCGCCTCGCAAATCCACTCAACCAGTCAATGGCATGACCGGTTGTTTTCTTCAAACCCTCCTGCCTCTGCAGGTATCTAAGAACACGAAAGCAGATCCACGTCGCAGCGTGCGCCCTGTCGACACACGCTTGGCCAGGCCGGGGTCGCAGGGAGGAGATGTGTCGGGGCCGTGTTCGCGGGCGGATCCGCTCTAGACCGGGCGCGAGCTGGGTGCGGTCCGGAAAATGGAGGAGATGCGATGACGAATGGCTATTTCCAGCGCCTGATTCTTTCCGGAGCGCTCCTGCTGCTGCCGTTGACGGCGCTGGCGCAGAACCTGGCCACGGGTACCATCACCGGCGTCGTGCGTGACAACTCCGGTGCGGTCCTTCCCGGCGTTACTGTGGAAGCCGCTAGCCCGGCACTCATTGAAAAAGTCCGCTCCGTTGTGACAGACGGTCAGGGCGTGTATCGCATCATCGAATTGCGGCCGGGGGAATACACGGTCACATTCACTCTCGCGGGGTTCTCGACCTTGCGTCGCGCAGGTGTCGAGCTCACGACGGGGTTTACGGCGACGGTCAATGGCCAGCTCGCGGTCGGCGGGCTGGAAGAAACGATCACGGTGACCGGGGCGGCGCCGCTCGTCGATACGCAGAACGTGACACAGCAGACCGTCATACCGCGCCTGGTGACCGAGAGTGTGCCGCTCGGGTCGGGCATCACGGCCTATGCCACGATGCTCCCAGGGGCGAACATCAGCGCGGCGGCGACCGACGTGGGCGGGAGCAAGGGCGAGTATTTGCAACCGATCTCAATCCATGGCGGCAACCCCAATGATTTTCAGCAGCTGCGCGACGGCATGTATTTCGGCACGTTGATGGCAGCGGGGAACTGGATGACCAGCCTGAACCCCGCGACGGTTGCCGAAACGACGGTGACGACGTCGACGGCCATGGCGGAGCAGGAGAGTGGCGGCGTCCTCATCAACGCGGTCCCGCGCGACGGCGGCAACAGGTTCAGCGGCACGCTCACCGGGAATTTCTCGCGGCCCGGACTGCAGTCGTCCAATCTGGACGATGAGTTGAAGGCCCGCGGCGTCTCCTCGTCACCAACGTTGCGCACGCGCTATGACGTGGGTGGCGGGCTCGGTGGCCCGATACAGCGGGATCGGATGTGGTTCTTTGCAAGCAGCCGGAGCTGGGAAACGTCCACCACGTACCCCAACAACTGGTTCAACGCGACGCCCGGCACGTTGTTCTATACCCCGGACCTGGGTCGCCCCGCCTATGACGTCAGTTGGTACAGAGAGCTGCGCGGTCGGGTCACGTGGCAGGTCACCAGCAAGGACAAGATTGCCATCTCCGGCGGGAATGAGTGGAATTGCGATTGTGCGTCCACGGTTGTCTTTGGCAACGCCTCGCCGGAGACAGCCGCACAGTACTCCACCAATCCGAGCTGGCAGGCGTCAGTCAAGTGGTCGCGAACGGCCTCCAACCGCCTCCTGCTGGAGGCCGGATCGACGAACGTGTTTGGCGGCCTCGACTCGACGCTCTTTGGCGCGGGCGGTGTAGCAGGCGGCTCGGTAGACGATCCGTACGTGCTCGACTCCCAGAGGAACTACGGCTACGGCGGCGTGCGCTCGCTCGGCTTGAACGGCGGGTGGGGCCGCTTCACGTATGGCCAGACGAACCAGACCTTTTCTACCTCCTACGTGACCGGGTCGCATTCGGCCAAGGTTGGCGTCCAGTATCTGTGGGGCACACAAGGCAACGATTATCGATTCCCGGAAGCAACGAGGGACCAGACCTACATCTTCTTTGGAAGGACTCCGCAGGCCGTGGTCCGGTACGTCACGCCCGTGCTGACGCAAACCCGACAGAACAAGATCGGCTTCTTCGCGCAGGATCAAATCACCCTCCGGCAGCTGACGCTGAACCTTGGGGTGCGTTGGGATTACCTGAGGGGGAGCGCGCCTGCGATCGACGCTCCGGCTGGTGTGTGGGTACCGGCCCGCCACTTCGATGCGGTCGACAACATCCCGAACTGGAAGGATTGGTCGCCGCGGGTGGGCGCAGCCTACGACGTGTTCGGTACCGGGAGGACCGCCATTAAGGGGGCCATCGGGCGCTATGTGGCGTTCCAGAATAACGCCGGAATCATCAGCGCGAATGCCCCTGCCAGCCGGCTTTCTCTGACCGATCAGCGGTCATGGGCGGACAACGGGGATTACATCGTTCAAGAGAGCGAACTCGGCCCCTCGACCAACGCGAACTTCGGGACGCTGGTCGCCACGACCACGTATTCGCCGGACCTGCTGACGGGGAATCGGCCGCACAGCTGGCAGGCGTCGCTGCAGGTCCAGCAGGATATCGGCCGCGGGCTTGCGCTCAACGTCGGCTATTTCCGCACGTGGTACGGGAACCAGACCGTGACCAGAAACCGCGCGGTGACGGCGGCTGACTTCGATCCATACTGCGTCACGGCGTCGAGCAATGCGCTGCTGCCTGGGGGCGGAGGGAATCAGATCTGCGGCCTCTTCGACATAAAGCCAGCCCTGGTTTCGGCGTCGGACACGCTCATCGACCTGGCCTCGAAGTACGGCGACCCATCGCAGGTGTATAACGGGGTGGACGTGAACCTCACGGCGCGGCTCGGCGCGGGCCGGTATGTGCAGGCCGGGATGTCGACTGGCAGCACGACCTGGGACACGTGTTATGCCAACGATCGGCCGGACCTGCTGCCCGAGGGCAGGGCTGCAGTAGACCCGAGGACATCCGAGTTCTGCAACAACAGCACCTCGTGGTCGGGCGGGACGCAGTTCAAAGCCCTGCTGGTGATGCCGCTCCCGTGGGGCATCCAGGCAAGCGCGAATTATCAGAACAAAGGGCCGATCAGCCTGCCGGCGAGTGAGTCGTTCGCCAATTCACAGATCGCGCCGTCGCTCGGCCGCGACCTTGCGGCGTGCGGTTCGCGCACCGGCCCGGCGTGCACGGCACGGCAGATCGTTACTGTCGTGCTCCCGGACACCAACTATTTTGAACCGCGATTTAATCAGCTTGACCTGCGCTTCGGTCGCTTGTTCCGGTTGGGCAGCGGCGTCACCATTCGGCCGCAGGTCGATGTGTTCAACGCCTTGAACGACAACTCGGTACTGGGGGTCATATCGCGATTGGGGCCGGCCTATAACCTCCCCATTCAGGTGCTGGACCCACGTGTGGTTAAGTTTGGGGTTGACGTGAACTTCTAGGATCGAACTGCGATCGTTGAGGCCGGGTTGACGTAGCCGCGCCATGAAGGTCGAGGGAGGAGCAGAATGGCGAACGAAGTTCAGTTGCGCGTGAACGACATGATGCGCACCGTCACGGCAGAGCCCGACACTCCGTTGCTGTACGTGTTGACCGACGACTTGGCGCTTCAGGGACCGCGCTTCGGTTGCGGCCTGGGGCAATGTGGCTGCTGCTCGGTACTGGTCGATGGCGTCGAGGTCCGGTCGTGTATCACGCCGCTCTCGCGGGTCGCCGGCAAGTCGGTCACGACGCTGGAGGGGTTGCCGGCGTACTACGCGGCCCGGATGAAGCTCTCGCGCGCACCTGCGCTGCACCCGTTGCAGGAGGCGCTCGTTGCTGAGCAAGCGGTGCAGTGCGGATATTGCTACAACGGCCAGATCATCAAGGGAGCGGAGTTGCTGTTCAGGACGCCGCAACCAACTGAGGCGCAGATCCGCACGGCAATGAACGGGCACATCTGCCGGTGCGGAACGTATCCACGGATTCTTGCGGCAATTCAACGCGCGGCGAAAGCAATCGCTGCTCCGGCGAAGGCCGCCTCGACGGCCGAGGAGGCGCGCCATGCGTGAGCATGACAAGCCGCGCGGTGACGGCACTCCGGTCCTTGCACGTCGCGAGTTTCTGAAGACCAGCGCCACCTTGGTGGTGGGCATTGGCGTGGCCAACGCGGCTGCGGCACAGGCGCCGGCGGGCGTCGCCGCTCCCGCATGGCAGCGCGGGCTGCAGTCGGGTCCCCCGGATCCCGCGGCGATCGACTCGTACATCGCCGTCCACTCGGACAACACGGCAACGATCTATCTCGGATACGTTGATCTCGGGCAGGGCGGGCCGACGGCGCTCTGCCAGATCGCCGTTGAAGAGCTCGATCTCGACTTCGATCAGGTGTCGATCGTCAGGAACGACACGTTCATGTGCACCAACGGCTTCACGGCCGCGAGCCGGACGGTGGGCGTCGGTGGAACGGAAACGCGCGTCGCGGCTGCCGAGGCACGGCGCGTGCTGCTCGGTCTCGCGTCGGAGCGGCTGAAGGCACCGGTGCAGGATCTGACCGTCGCCAAAGGCGTCGTGTCGGTGAAGGGCGCGCCCGGGCGGTCGGTCACGTACGGACAACTCCTTGGAGACAAACCGTTCGAACGCAAGTTCGAGACCGTGCGCTACGACTCGCAGGGCGCAGCGATCGCGCGGACGAGCCCGGACATCGCGCCGCTCAAACCGCGGTCGGAGTACAAGGTCGTCGGCACGAGCATTCCGCGTCCTGACATGATGGATAAAGTGCGCGGGACCTATCAGTACGTGCAGCACGTCCGCGTCGAGGGCATGCTTCACGGGCGGGTCGTCTGGCCGCAAGGCCAGGTGGCGGGCGCCATCAGCGCGCCGAAGGTCGTCAGCGTCGATGAATCGTCGATCAAGAACATCCCGGGTGTCCGGATCGTGCGGCGGCAGAACTTCATCGGCGTGGCCGCGGTGCGCGAGTGGGATGCGGTGCGTGCGTCGAGACAACTGAAGGTGACGTGGGAGCCGTTCCCCTCAGTCCTGCCAGGCCATGAGGGTGTTCACGACAGTTTCCGCAAAGCAACGACGAACGACCTCGTCGTCTTCAACAGCGGGGACGCCAACGCCGAGTTCAATCGGCAGGGTCTCCGCGTGGCCTCAGCGTCGTATCGGGGGCCGTTCGAGGGGCACGGCACGATGGCGCCGAACTGCGCGGTGGCCGACATCAAGAAGGACGCCGCTCTGGTGATGTCCTCCTCGCAGGGGATCTTTCAGATCCGCGACACCGTCGCGCAGCTCACTGGACTGCCTGCCGACAAGGTCCGCGTGCAGTACTACCCCGGCTCGAACACCTACGGCCTCAGCTGCTACACCGACGTCGCGGAAGCGGCGGCGATCATGTCGCAGGAGCTTGGCGCACCGGTTCGCGTCCAGTTCAGTCGTCAGGACGAATTCGGCTGGGACAACTTCGGCCCGGCGCATCTCGCCGAGATGCGAGGCGCGGTCGATGCCAACGGCAAGATCGTGGCGTTCGAGTACCAGGCATGGGGCTACGACGGCAATGGCGTCGGCACGGCGTCGCGGCTTCTGAGCCTTGGTGCGGCCCAGGGTGGCCGCGGGATCGCGCGCGCCGCAGCAGCAGGCCGTGGCGACGGCGCGGCCCCGGGCGGAGCCGCCGGTGGCGGTCAACGTGGCCGGGGAGCGGGTGGCCTCGCACAGGGTGGCAACTCGGTGGGCGGGCTCTATCAGATCCGGCTTTCTCAGAACGACATGTACGACATCCCGAACCGGCGGCTCATCGAGCATCGACTCGACGGCCGCGAGTACTTGAAGGTGGGTCCGCTGCGGGCACCGCTCGACCCGCCGTACTTCTTCGCGCAGGAGGGAATGATCGACGAGCTCGCGTATCTGGCGCGGCTCGATCCCTATGAGTTCCGGAAGCGGAACATCTCCAACTCTCGGTGGCTCGGAGTGCTCAAGGCGGCGACAGACGCCGCGAAGTGGACGCCCCGTGTCGCGGCGTCGACCCTGTCATCGGCTGCGGTGGTCACTGGCCGCGGCATCGGCTTGGGCACGCATCACCTGCACCCGAACCAGGGCGACCGCATCACCTATGCGGCGGCCGTCGTGGACGTGGAAGTGAACAAGGGCAACGGCCGGGTCGTCGCCAAGCACGTGTATGGTGCGATGGACTGCGGGTTGGCGATCAACCCGGGGATCGTCGAGAGTCAGATCGTCGGCATGGCGGTGCATGGGACGAGCCTGGCGCTCAGGGAAGAAGTGCAGTTCAACCGGACGAACGTGACGAGCCTGGACTGGAACTCGTATCAGACGCTGCGCTTCGGCGAGCATCCGGCCGTGACGCCGATCGTCGTGCAGCAGCTCAACGAGAAGTCAACGGGCGCGGGCGAGGAAGTACTGCCCGCGGTGGTCGCGGCAATCGGGAACGCGTTCTTCGACGCCACAGGCGTGAGATTGCGTCAGTTCCCGCTGACGCCGCAGCGTGTGCTGGCAGCACTCAAGTCCGCGCCCACCAATCGCCGAGCGTAGCAGGAGGTGTACTCCGGCATTGGCTTGACCTGTCTGCGACAGCGAGAGACTCGGGTGGCGGCCTCGCCCTTAGGAATCCCGTATCTCCGGGCGGAGACTGTCCAGGTCGCTTCGAGTCGGTCGCAAAAATTTCCAACCAAGTCTGAGCGCGTGAATCTGTAGCTACGAGCAGATTCACGTGGAATCCCCAGCGCTACGCGTAGCGGCCGTCGTGGTTGTGCTGTGTGTCGCCGTGCTCGATGCAGCACCCCGGAGTCCGGCACAGGAGATAGCGCCCTCGACGTCCACTTCTGAACTCGAGATCCTGCGTATCAGGCCGAACTTCTACATGATTGCCGGCGCCGGCGCCAACATCGCCGTGCAGGTAGGAGTCGACGGCGTTGTCCTCGTCGATACCGGTCCACGGGACCAGGTCGACGGCGTAATGTCCGCGGTCAGGAAAATCACGGCCGCGCCCATTCGATTCATCGTCAATACCAGCGCCGATGCCGATCACGTCGGGGGCAACGGCACATTCCTGCAGGCCGGCCAGGCTTCGTTCGACACGATTGCCAACCTCTTTCCGCGGAACTACTTTCTGAGCGGCGCAGTCGCGATTCTCGCGCATGAGACTGTTCTGCGGCGCATGAGCGGGCCGACCGGACAGGCGTCACCGTTTCCGGTTGCTGCCTGGCCCACGGAGACGTTCGAGGCCGGCCGTCGCTATGTGTATCTCAATGACGAGGGCATCGAGATCGTCCACCATCCCGCGGCCCATACGGATGGCGATGCCACGGTGTTCTTTCGTCGGTCAGACGTCATTGTTGCGGGAGACATCTTCGACATGACGCGCTTTCCGGTGATCGATCTCGAACGTGGTGGGTCGTTGCCGGGCACGCTTCAGGCGCTGAACCGGCTGATCGCGACGGCGATTCCCTCGTTGCCCGACGTGTCGCGCGAGGTGGGAACGTCCGTGATTCCCGGGCACGGCCAGGTAGGCGATCAATTCGATCTCCTGGACTATCGCGACATGGTCGTCATCGTTCGCGACCACGTTCAGGATTTGATCGACAAGGGAATGACCCTCGATCAAATCAAGGCAGCCAATCCAACGCAGGGGTTCAGACGCCGCTATGGATCCGACACGGGGGAGTGGACGACTGAGATGTTCGTCGAAGCTGTCTACCGGAGCCTGGTCGAGGGTGAGAAGTGAGCTGGAGGTGGCTTCCCGTTGCGCTTGTGGGAATGCTGGCGCTCTGCGAGCCACGCGCGCTGGCGCAGGGCCGGAGTGGCTCGGCGCCGAAGCCCGCGAGTCAGTCAGCACCCATTGACATCACGGGCAACTGGGTCTCCTACGTCACCGAAGACTGGCGCTTTCGGATGATCACGCCGCCGAAGGGTGACTACACGCGGGTCCCGCTCACGCCAGAGGGTCGCAAGCTCGCGGACGCGTGGAATCCGCAAGCCGACGACGCCGCCGGTCAGCAATGCAAGGCCTACGGTGCAGCCGCCATCATGCGCGTTCCCGCGAGGTTCCGCGTGACGTGGCACGACGAACAGACGCTGCGCATCGAGAGCGACGCGGGCATGCAGACACGCATGTTCCGCTTCAGCGCGTCGCCAGCGTCCCGCGAACGCACGTGGCAGGGACACTCGATCGCCAATTGGGACGTCCCGGCGAAGAAACTCGTCGTGACGACCACGAATCTTCGTCCGGGCTACCTGCGACGAAACGGCGTGCCCTACAGCGCCGACGCCAGAGTGACCGAGTATTTCGTGGTGACGCCGGTTGGGCAGAGTGAGCAAGCCCTTGTTGTCACCACCATCGTTGACGACCCTCGATATCTTCAGCGGCCTTTCGTCGTGAGCTCACATTTCAAGCGCGACAAAGACCCTTCCAGATGGAGTCCTGCGCCGTGCCTCGCAACCTGGTAGCTGTCTGCGGATTGCTGTGCGGTGTGCTGTGGGCGGCCTCCGGCCTTTCCGAGCCGACGTACGCGCAGCTCAATGCGTCGAGCTTGCCCGAGTTCGAGGGTTCCTGGGCGCCAACCAACAACGAAGACGTGTCCAACGATAGCGTTCCGGTTGACTACATGGGACTCCCGCTGAACGAGGAAGGGCGCGCGCGGGCGTTGAGCTACTCCGAGTCGCAGCTGGGAATGATCGAACGGCAGTGCCAGGGATGGGCGCCTACCTATCTCATGACGGGCCCCTTCGGCATGAAGATCACGGCTCAATACGATCTGTCTCGAGGAAGCATCATCAGGTTCACGATCGGTGCCTGGCACGACAAGTTGCCGCTCGACATCTGGATGGATGGGCGAGAGCTGCCTTCGCGCTATGCCGAGCACACGCGCAGCGGGTTTGCTGTGGGCCACTGGGAGGGAAATACGCTCGTCACTCGTACGACGCACATGAAGGCGAGCTTCATTCGCAAGAACGGTCCTCCCAGCAGCGATCGGGCGACGATGACCAATCACTTCTACCGGCATGGCAACTTCCTGACGCTGGTCGCCGTGATTGAGGACCCCGTGTACCTCAGTGAGCCGCTCATCTGGACGAGAGATTTTCAGGTGTCACCGACCAGGCTGACGCCAATCGCACCGCCGTGCATCGTCGCGTTCGAGGGGACCACGGCGCAGGACGAGGTTCCGCATTACCTCTGGGGAAAGAAGCCCGAAGAGTTCATGAACGAAATGACTTCCAAATACGGTGTTCCGCGGGAGGCTGCGCTCGGCTTTCCCGAGACCCTCTATCCGGAGTACCGCGAGAAGCTCAAGGTTCGAAACGACAGGAGCCAATGACGATGACGAACAGGATGGGTGTGCGCGAATCGGCAGTCCTTGGTCTGGCGATCGCGATGCTGGCTTTCGGCCCGGGCCGGGCGGGTGCTCAAAGCCCTGTGATGCCCTTGTCGAAAGCGGTCGTCTCTGATGATGTGGCCAAGCGGACGCTGATGAAGATGCAGATCAACGCTGCCACCGCGAGAGCCCTCGTCGATGCGTGTGTGGAGTTCGCGCGAGCGTCGAATGCGTCGTACTCGATCTTCGTGCTTGCGCCGACCGGAGACGTGGTTGACGCACACATCATGGACGGCCAGTTCCCGATCGCCGTCGAAGCCGCTGAGTTGAAGGCGAAGACAGTGCTGTATGCCCGTACGTCAACAAGGGCCGTTACGCAGCGGTTCAGCACAACCGAAGGCCGCCTGCCCCGGCTGCGCCTCGGCGAGTCCGGCGGTCTGGCGTATTATTTTGCGCCCGGCGGGCTGCCTATCGTCGTCGAGGACCAATTGATCGGTGCGATCGGCGTCGGCGGTGGTGCGCAGGAGGAGCAGTGTGCGCATCACGCTCTGACGAAGGTGCTCGGCCCTCAGCCGCCGCTATCCACTGCCGCCCCGGCGACGGGTGCGCAGCCGGCCAGCGGTGGGCGAGGCGGAGCGCAGTAGCGGTTCAGCGAAGGAGCCACATCGATGCAACGAGTTGTTATCGTTCTTCTGGGTCTGGCCGTCGTGGGCGCGCCAGGACAGGCCGCTGCGCAGGCGACCTCTATCGGTCCCGGGGATCTCGCGGCGACCTGGCAGCTCGTCTCGCTCGAGCGTGGGCTATCGAGTGGAAAACCGGAGCGCAATCAGCAGCAGCGCGGACTGCTTATCCTGGACTCGGCAGGGAACGTGTTCGAGTGGGTCGGCACTCCTCCGCGGCAGGAGCCCGACGCGCCGACAAACGATCCGGTGAAGGCGCTGGCCGACTACAGCGGGTTCTGGGGTCGCTACCGGGTTGATACTGCGCAGAAGCGCATCGTCTTCACTGCACGCGGCGCGGTCAGCCCGAACGTGAGCGCACGCGAGTTCTCGCGGACCATCGAGCGCTCAGGCGATCGCGTGACCTTGACTTCTATCGACGAGCCCCACTCCCGAGGCGGCACACGCTGGGTCTACGAACTCATTCCGCCCATCGAGGCTCCCGGGCCGACCTTCCGGAAGGCGGCCGGCTTCTGGGAGTACGTCGTCGAGAAGCGGACCACGACGACAGGCGAAGTCCTCTCTGAACAGAAACGCGGAGGACCGAGCACGATCGTTTACACGCCGGCTGGTTTCGTTGGCGTGCACTTTCTGCCGATCGGTAAGACACCGACGCCGTTTGCGGGAGATGTCCCGACGCCAGTGGAAGCACGGGCTGCCGTGCAGGGATACATCGGCTACTATGGCGCGCTCACGGTGTACCCAGGGCAGGTCTTCCACAACCTCATGTCGGCCATGAGCAACGTGCCGGGGACCATCCTGCGGCGCTTCGCCGAATTCTCGAAGGACGGGAACGAGCTGAACGTCAACTTCGCACCCGTCCGGGATCAGCAGGGGCGGATGGTGGTGACGTCGGTCACGCTGCGCCGCATCAGCGGTGAAGCGGAAATGCTCGGCAACAACACGAAGTGAGTGAGCAGAAGAACTGAATGCGAGGATGCGATGAGTAGGCGATCGATTGTGGCCATTTTGTCAGGTCTTCTGTTTCTCCAGACCACTGCCGTCGCACAGAACCCGGGACAGCAGCTGATCGACGATGCCGTGGCGGCCATGGGCGGACGCGACCGCGTCATGGCGGTCAAGACGCTGATGTTCGAAGGCGGGGGCCATGACTTCCAGGTCGATCAGGAGTTCGCCTACGACGAGCTCGGCTCCCAGTACCTCGTGTATCAGCTCAGGGATTACAAACGGTCGTACGATTTGGCGAATGGACGCGGCCGGTTCGAGCAGGTACGCGAAGCGCAGTCCACCATCTTCAACGGCGAGCGGCCGGTGCGAACCGTACAAGCGCTGGATGGTGACATCGCCTTCAACGTCGGAGGCGACGGCAATGCGACTCGCGCCTTCCAGGGGGTGGCAGGCCGGCGTGTCGAGTACCTCCGTCATCCTCTCACGCTGATGCGGGCGGCGCTCGCGCCGAACGCCGCGCTGAGCAATGTGCGGACCCAGGGCACCGAGCGCCTCGTCGACCTCAAGCTCGACACGATCTCGCTGACCGTCGCCTTCGACGCAAACACGAAGCTGCCGTCGCGTGTCGTTCAACTGGTCTACAACGCCACACTCGGCGACCGGCCGAATGAGATGCGCTGGAGCGACTATCGTGCGGTCAGCGGCGTGCAGCTGCCGACGCTGTTTACCTGGAAGGTCGGGCGTTGGACGGTCGGTCAGGTCCGCGTCGTGCGCCAGAGCGTCGATGGAGACGTCGGCAATCTAGCGGCGCCGGAGGCCGTGGTCAAAGCACCTCGGCCCACGCCGCCTGCGCCGCCGCAGTCTGCCATCAAGGAAATTGCCAAGGGCATCTGGGAGCACACGGGGACGACTCACAAGAGCTTCATCGTGGAATTCAGCGATCGCCTGGTGCTCGTCGATGCGCCCAACGTGGAGCGAACGCTGGCGGTCATGGCCAGGGCCAAGGAGCTCCGGCCCAACAAGCCAGTCACGACGCTGATCCTGGGGCACAACCATGGCGATCACACCGGCGGGATCAGAACGGCGGTGGCACTGGGCGTCACTGAGATCGTGACCCACCGCAGCAATCTGATCCTGCTCGACGAGACATTCAAGAATCCGCACACGCTCGAACCTGATCTCTACGCCAAGACACCGAACGTCAAGCCGCCCAAGATCACGGCGATCGACGACCAGGGCGTTCTCAAGGACGCGATGAACACCATCAACGTGTACCACCTCCTGGACAGCAGCCATTCCAGGACGCAGCTCATGATCTATTACGCCAACGCGCGGATGCTCACGGTTGCGGACGTGTACATGCCGAATGACCCCCGCGTCTTTATCACCGGCGAGCCGCTCGGCCATGCGCCATGGCTCAGGAATGTGATGGCGAATATTCAGCACCGGAAGATCCAGGTCGACAACATGGCGCCGGTTCACGGAGATGTGACGACGTTCAGACAGTTCACGGAGGAGGCGATTGCCCTCACGGCGAAGCCGCAGGTGCCGGCCGATCACTGAGAGCTCGTTCTGGGTATCAGTCTCCGTGGTGCTCTGGCACGCCCAAGAAGGTCCCTGACGGGCGAGTGCGGCGGTTCGAATTGACGTTCCGCATCGTTGATACGTCTGGTGGATCCCAGAGGAACACGGCGATCTCGAACACGGCCGTGTCTGTGACGACACGCCACTACGGAACGGCATCCCGATATGGCCAAGAACGTGCGCCTCGGAATCATCCGGGCCAGACATGACACAACGGTCCCCGTCATTTCGGATACCGCGTGCATCGCCATGTTCATGACCGGCGAACATGCCCTCCTGAAGTATTGGATACAGACTTCGCGCGGTTACCTCGACTTCCTTGACTCGCCGCTATTCCCGTGGGTCGACATGACCGTCGGCGCGGACACCGGCCGCGTCGCGCAGGCGAAGGCGGCAATAGCTGCACTTCGCGCGAGATTCCCCGATCACGATCCGCTTGCAGGGCTCGACGGACTCGTCGTGCTCTCGCACCCCGGAACCAGGGTCATGGCGAACCCGCAAGCGGGGCAGCCTGGCCAACCGGCCACGATCACGGCCGGCTTTGACGGCGGCGCGGCCAGCGTCGCCGGATTGCCGGTCGCGGTCCTCCCGGCGATGCCGAGTGACCACACGTTCATGTGCCACGAGATCGGTCATGTGCTCGGCTTCACACACAGCTTCGGGCTCGACAACAACGGCACCGACTGGAATCCCAACGATGCCGATATCATCGTGGGACCCGAATACGGATCACCGTACGATCTGATGTCGTCGGCCTCGTTCGGCAGCCGCTGGCTCGGCACGGGGCCGTTCTACTCGGCCGCGCCGACATTTGTCGGCCCGGCGATCGCCGGCTGGCCGAATCCCGGTGCGTTCTCGATGGGACCGCATCTCTCGCGAGCAAACCTGCATCTCCACATGCCCGAGGCGCTCGCCGGTCGCGTCGTCGAGCGACCGTTCCCGCTGCCCGGTGCGTCGGTCAACGCGCGAATCGTCCCGGCCTGGGCGTCGAGCGGCACCTGTCTCCTCATTCTGCATCCACCCGGCGAGCCAGCAGGTGGCGCTGGACGTGTCTACGTCGAATTCCGCACCGCGAAGGGCTGGGACACCGGCATGGATCCACTCGGACCGACCCTGTCTCGCGAAGGCGTGGTCGTGCACTCGCTCGTCGATCAACCGAATGTGGGGATCCGCGTGTGGTATCGCGGCTGCATCCCGACCGTGTCTCCGGACTCCGACGTTGCCGTCACCTCAACGCCTCTCGTCGTCCGCACCGAAGGCATCGATCCCGACGGTGAGTGGGTTGACCTGTCGGTGACTGCCGGTTCGGCGCGTCGAGTGGAGATCGTGCGCGGCAATCATTCTGATGACATGGTTGGCGTGGTCGGCGAGCTTCAGCACACGACGACCCCATGCGGCGACCCGATCAGGAAGGGCACCTTTGCCACGTCGACCTTCAGCCAGTTCGGCGTGCGTAGCTCGGGCTTCGGCGGCGGTGGTGAGCCTGGTGTCACGCCGGCCACTGTCGCGTGGACCGTCGGCGGTGTACCCGTAACCGGGGCGAACGGAATGATCAACGTACCCGTGGATGGGGTGACATTCACCGTCGAGTACACGATCGACAGCGTCGTGTTCGAGCTCGCGTTGACTTCCCGCGGCGGCGAACGCTTCGAAACCCCTGTGGTTGTCACCGTCACTGGCGACGGGACCACTGCAACGGCAGGCGCCACCTTTACCGCGCTGGGCTGGTACGACGGGATCCATCCCGAAGACGTCGACGCGCTCGGCCGATGCATCGGCAAGATTGCGGACAGATACCTGGTCGTGCCGCCACCGTTCCGCAGACCGACCCCCGAGCCGCCGTGGGCTTCGCTGCTGGTTCGGCGTCGGGCCGAGCAGGTCTGGTTCGGCCAAGCCACCCGGCTGATCAACGAGACGCTGGCCCTCGATGCCGCCGGACGCGCCGCGCTCGGGCAGATCGTTCGACTTCAGGTGCAGCCTGCCGCCACGATGCTTGGTGCGTTGGCAGCGGCCGGCATCGACTTCAGCGTATCGGAAGCGGACGTGACAGACTGGCTGGATAACCCGGAATTCACGCCGTATCCTGCGCTTGCCGAAGCGCTGCTGAAGTTGTTGGACGGCACCGGTCTTCGACTGCCGGTCTTCCTGGACGTGATCGTCTTCAACTACGAGCACTCGCCAGGCAATCCCTCGCCGCGCACAGTGGACGATGTGGACTTCGGCGTGCTCGAGGCCGCAGTGCTGGATGGTTCGAATAATCGCCACGGCGAGACGGCTTCCGATTTTCACGACTTGCTGCTCGTGGACACTCGACTGATTCAGTTTCCAAATGTGCGTTTGGACCGTCTGAACGAAGCATGGAGAATGCGTCAACCAGGTCACGCCGACCCTGACGCGCTTGCCTCGTCGCGTGCTACTGCACGTTCATCAAATCATGTGGGCTTCTCAATGGCAGCGGCGCGCACGTAGTAGCTGTACCTGATCGCAAGCTGGACTTGGCTGAGGCCGCTGAGATCGAGGGCGGCGGCGGCCGCAGACTCTCCGGATCCGAATCCGCTAGCGTGCTGGCGGACTGCGTCCCCAGAACTGCTGCTTGGACTCATACGCGCCCCGACGGGCGCGTCATCGGCGTCTGATCGGTCGTGGACTCGTGCTCTCGATTCGTTGCTGGATGTCGTCGGCGCGCTGGCTGGCGCGGAACTCGATGATGCGAAAGTCCGCGAGGCCGAGCTCGTAAAACGGATCGTCCTCGATGATGCGCTGCAGCTCGGCCCGATTGTTGCCCACCGCCAGAATGATCCCGCCATCGCGCGGTATCTTTCGACCCGAGACCAGGAAATGGCCGGACGCGTAATACTTCTTCAGGAAGTTGACATGCGCGTCCATGTTCGCGTCGATGTCGGCGAGGTTGACTTTGTAGATGAGTTCGATGACGAACATTGCCGCCCAGCGTGGATCAAACACGCCTCCGGCGTAAAGCTGCCGGCGGCGCTCGTGCACTTCATCGATCTAGCTAGCGCGTTTTCTATATCTCTGCAGACTGAGCTCATCTTGCGAGCCGCCGGTGCCTCGAGCCACGCGTCGGCGATATGGCTGGGACTCCGCTCCGGTTCGACGCCGCGGAAAAA
>JALDXQ010000003.1:0-99995 GCA_032156805.1 Acidobacteriota bacterium | reverse complement strand
GGCCGAACATGGCGTAGAACGCCTTGCGCGGGTTGCTCTCCATTGGCAGCGGCTGTCCGGGCGTGCGGAACGAGATCATGCCGCCCGGTTCGCCGCACAGTTCCAGCGACGGCAGCGAGGTGTCCTTGCCGAGGTGACGCGCGGCGATCTGATCGACGGTGACGCCGATGCCGGTCTTCACATTGCGCGAGCGCGGGCTGACGCAGTTGAGCCACGTCTCTTCGATGATACCGTGCGGGCTCGAGCTCTCCCCGCCTTTGTTGCGCAGACCGCTGACGACCGTCACATAGTCGCGATGCGGCTCGAGCGGCTTGAGGATGTAGGAGAACTCGAAGTCGCGGCCCGTCTGCTTGGGCTCCCACTCGTCCTGCAGCGCCCCATGCGGGAAATACACGAAGGCCAGGCGCGTGGTCGATGCCGCCACGGTCTGCGCGAACGCCGTCCCCGCCGGGATCATGGCATCCAGCAACGGGAGCGCGATGGTGGCTCCAGCACCCTTGAGAACGGTTCTTCGTGACAGATGCGTCTTGGAAAGGAACGACATCACTGCACTCCTGCGGACGGGGTTGATGATGGCTTCGCAGAGGCTGCCTCCGCGCTACCTGATGACGGCGCGATGTCCTCCGCTTCTCTCTTGCGGAACGCATCGCTCGTTATGACGCCGAGGACTATGGATTTGAAACGGTAATCGTCTTTCGCCGCGTCCCGGACGATGCGGCGAACGGTGGGCATGTCGCGATAGTCGAGGCTGCGACCGAGAGCGTAGGTCATCAGGTTTTCCGTGAGCGCCTGGACGAACTGATGATCGGGCCGATCGACCAGCGCCTTGCGCAGATCGTCAGGTCCGTTGATCGCTGTTCCGTCCGGCAACTGGCCGGCTGTCTCGATCGGCGTCTGCGTGTCGGGGTCGTTGACGCGGTACTGACCCACCGCGCTGAAATTCTCCAGCGCGAACCCGAGCGGATCCATCACACCGTGACAGGAGTAGCACGTGGGCTTCTCGCGGTGCTGCTCGAGCCGCGCCCGCAGGGTCTTCGCCGGCTGACCGCGCCTGTTCTCCGGGAGCGACGGGACCTCGAGCGGCGGATCGGACGGCGGCGTGCCAAGCAGGCGATCCAGGATCCAGGCGCCGCGCAGCACGGGCGACGTGCGATTCGGATACGCGGTCATCATCAGGATGGCGCCCTTGCCCAGCAGGCCGGCGCGCGCCGGGTTGTCGAGCGCCACGCGCCGGAAGTTGGCGCCCTTTACCGTCTCGATGCCGTAGAGCATCGCCAGCCGCTCGTTGAGGAACGTATGGTTCGCCGTCAGCAAGCCGTACACGCTGCTGTCAGAGCGCAGCACGCTGTCAACGAACAGCCGCAATTCCTCCCTGAACAACTCGCGCGGATCCAGCAGTCCGCTGGCGTGAGGGAACTGGGCTCGGTCCGGCGTGATCTCGTCGAGCTTGGAGAGGTGGAGCCACTGGAACGCGAAATCGTCGCTCAGTGATTCGGCTCGCGGGTCGGCGAGCATCCGGCTCACCTGCGCGGCCAGCACGTCAGGCCTCCTGAGCCGTGATTCAGTCGCGAGCTTCACGAGCTCCTCGTCCGGCAGGCTGCTCCAGAGGAAAAAGGACAGTCGCGACGCCAGCTCCAGGTCGCTCAGCGTCCGAGTGGCGCCGGTCCCGGTTCCCACTTCCGCGCGATAGAGGAAATGGGGGCTGGCCAGGATCGCGCTGAGCGCATCGCGAACGCCACCGTCGAAGCCGCCGTTCGCGTATCCCGACTTGTAGAACGCCATCAGCGGATTCACATCCTCTGCTGTCACTGGACGACGGAAGGCGCGGCGCGCGAGGTTCTCGACGATCCTGTTCGCACACGCCGCTTCATCTCGTGTCCCGGTGGGCCTGCAGATGAAGATCTTCGAGCGACTTGGTGACCCGCTCATGCCGGTCACCGAGAGCGGGCCGCGGATCTGCAGCGAATGAGCGGCCTGGATGCGCTCCTGGCCACCCTCGAGCGCGATCGTGCGAACACGCTCGTCGCTTTCGGCGAAGCTGCGATGCACGAACGTGATGGCCAGCTTGTGCTGCCCTGCGCTGGCGTTGAAGCGAATCTTCCGCAGCCGGTTGTTGATGCGTTCAACCGCCGGGTCGAGCGTCTGGTCGATCGACTTGTGGTCCTCCTCCCCACCGATCGTCGTGCGATAGAACTCCTTGCCGTCGAGCAGCGCGATCACCGTGTTCTCGAACTCCATCCGCGGCACTTCACGCGCGAGCGCCATGTCGCCGATCGTGAGCTCATACTCGCCATCCGCCGGGAAGTTGTGCTCGACGATGAAGCCGCCGCGTGTGCCGAAGGGCATCCCTTCGAGCCGATGCTGCTGACGGCCGGTGCCGGGCGCGCCCTGCGGCGGCAGCGAGATCACCATGTTGGCAACGTCGCCGTACGTAGTCGTCTCGGCGGGCGCTTTCGGGTTGCCGATCGCCTCGAGCGCAACCGCGCGTGCGGCGTAGATGTACTGGTCGATGAAGTTCGGCGAGACCTGCAGGGCGTCGGCGTTGTTGTCGAAATTGCCCCTGACGTTGTCGTCCGGCAGCCATGCGGTCGCGTCGATATTGAGGCCGAGCAGGTCGCGTATCGCGTACCCATATTCGCGGCGGTTGAGGCGGCGCAACGCCACGCGTCCGGGTGTGTTGGCCGACGCAGCGGTGTCGATCTTGTTCTCGAGCCACGTGACGAACTCGGCGGATACCTGGCGATCGGGACGCTTCGCGCCAGCCGGGGGCATGAGGCCACCGCGCAGCTTGCGGATCACCTTCTCGGCGATCTCGGCACTCTGATGGGGGTCGTCCAGGTTCAACGCCGTCAACGTCATGCCGCCCGACTTGAGTTTGTCGTTGTGGCAGGCGACGCAGTACTGATTAATCAGAGTTGCTTGCGGTCCGGCGGGGCGAGGGGGCGACGGTGCGACGGTCCGGTCCGGGGGTCCGGGGGTCCGGTCCGGGGGTCCGACGGTGGCCGGTGTCTGGTCCGAGGTGGCTACGGTCCCGGATGCGGGCCGAGGATCAGAGGATTGCGGTGCCTGGGCACCTGTCCGCAACGTATCTGCGATGACGAGGCCGAGCAGCACGGCACACGTCGCGATGGCATGTCTGGCAAATCGTTGCGTCATCGAGATCTACCCGGATTTCGACCCACGCGAATCGGCCGGGTCTGACCATGGACCCGGAGGCCTACTAGAGTAACGCAGGTACAGCGGATATACGCCCGAAAGCCTTGCCGAGATTATCGGCTGGCAAAAGAGAGCACCCAACGGACAAACCGCTGCCAGATGTGGGGTGGAACCAGCTGAGCGCGTTGCCCCGGATCGAGCGGCCCGACCGTTTTTTCAGCCAATTCCTGCAATCTGGGAAGCGGGACGATCGTCTCCCAGCGGTGCATGCGCACCGTCCTCGTACCGTCGGCGACGGCAAGCCACGCTCCGTCCGGGCTGAAGGCGGCGGCAAGTACGGGCTGCGTTGTGGATCGGACGTTGGCGACGACTCCGTTCGTGGAGGTCTCGACCACGTCGCCGCCGGGCGACTGGTCGCTGCTCAGTTGCACTGCCACCGTGCTATCGGAACTCAGCACTCGGCCATCATCGGGCGGCTCAGATGGAAGGGCGATTGCTTTTGCTGGCACCCCTTCGGTCTGCTTTTCCTCTATCCACAGCGGAGGGAGCCAGCGGCGCGCCCCGCCCTCGACATCGACCGTGACCAGCGTCCCCCCGGGCTCGAAGCCGACATTGTCCACTCCGAGACGACGCCGGCCGGAGTCGTCCACGGGACCCGCATCGATCACGACGACCTCGCGTTCGAGTTCCGCGTCGAATATCGGGCCAGCGTCAAGCGACTCGAGCACGGCCACACCGTCCAGGGCTCTCCACACGATCGCGCCAACATCGCCAATGGTGACCAGGTACTTGCTGTCCGCGCTGAAACCGATACCTTTGAGTCCCGTTAGTGCGGTGCTGCCAAACATGCAGTTGGTGGTGACGCAGTGGCTCGCACCCGACTGCGCGTCCCAAAGGTAGGCGCTGATTTGCTTTTGCCCGCTGAAAACCATCACCTCGCTAGCAGTGGCCACGAGTTGGCTGTCCGGGCTGACGGCGATGAGTGTGACTTCTGCTTCGCCTTTATTCGCCCAGAGCTTTTCTCTGGATGTTGCCTTCCACGACTGCACGAAGCCCCCGTTTCCCCCAGCCAGAACGAGTTGGCCGTCCGGGCTCCACACGACCCTCGTATACCTCACCTCCTCAGGCTCCACGTTCATCTGGAAGGCGACCGCGCCATTCCGCGCGTTCCACACGTAGCCGACACCGTCGTTGCCCACTGAAGCGATTCGGGTACCGTCCGGACTGATGTCCAGTCCCTCGACGGTATCCATGTGCATATCAAACGTCGTCAGGCGTGTATTCGACGTCGTGTCGATCACTTCCACGGTCGTACGCTCATTGAGGGGTCGAACGAGAAGCCGGCCGTCGCGGCTCGTCGTGTCGCCCGTGAACTGTTCTGCGATTGCTCCGGCCGGCGTGGCGATGGCCTGTTCCCATGGGAGACGCGCCGACGCCTTGACCATCGTCTGCCGAAGCGCTGACACCGCTTCGGTGGTGGCCGACGTCCGTACCGCCTCGATCGCCAGTTGCAACGCCGTTTGGAGATCGGAATTCGCGAACCTTGTTGCACTGGCGGCCAGCTCGCGGGATGCGGCGAGTCGATCGCTCTGGACCAGGTTCCACGCAAAGAGACCGGCGACCAGCACGAGGATCCCGACGACGATACCCACGCCACCGATCAAGCCCCGCACGAATCGCTGCTGGTCGACCTCGCGCCCAATCAGGTCGTCCTTCCGCCCGCCGCGCAGCTTCACCGAGATGTCGGCAACCGCGTCGCGAAAGCGCTCATGACGAAGCGAGAGGCCACGCTCCGACTGCGCCCAACGCAAGTCCAGGTAGTGCGGTTCCTCGCTGTATTTGCCCGCAAGCTCCCGCGGAAGTGCCGTCGTCTTTGACCAGTCGAAATCGCCGCGTGCTTCGTCATAGCCGATCTCGCCGTCGGTGAGCACGATGAGCAGCGTCTCGGGCGAGCGGTGAGCAAGCCAGTGCTCAACTTCGCGGCGCACCCACTTCGACGCTGCGGCGGTGGGCGACGCGAGCAGGATCAGATAAGGCGCATCGTCGAGCTGCTGTTGCACCGACGACCACAAGCCCGGGCTGATCGAGAGGTTGGTGCGATCGAGGCTGACGCGAACGGTGCGCCGCCACGGTCGCGTCGCGAAGCGATGCAGGGCATTCTGAAGGGCGGGGGCAAGACGATCGTCCGCCGCGTGGCTGTAGCTGATGAACGCGTGGTATCGGCGTGCCGCTTCGGGCTGCGTCATCGCGCCGCGATCATACGCTGAGGCGCGGGCGCTGGACTGCTGCTCTTTCCTCGGTGAGACTAGGGCCCATGCTTCCGACCGAACGCTTCACGTATTCACCTATCGTCGAACGCCCGCGCCTGGTGCTGCCGGGCAGTGCTCGCCTCGTGGTGTGGGTGATCGTCAACGTCGAGGAGTGGAATCCGCAGGAGCCACTGCCGCGTACCGTCCTGCCACCTCCGGCAGGCGGGTCGCCCATGCCGGACGTCCCCAACTGGGCGTGGCACGAATACGGAAACCGCGTCGGCTTCTGGCGCATGCTGGACGTGTTCGATCGGATGCAGGTTCCCGCCGTGCTCGCGATCAACGGCAGCGCGATCCAGGCGTACCAGCCGATCGCACGCGCCGCGCTCGAACGGCGATGGGAGTTCATCGGCCACGGCTACAGTCAGAAGAACATGCAGAAAGTTCCCGACGAGCGCGTGGATATCCGGAAGACGACCGCGGCCATCGAGTCGTTCACCGGCCGGCGGCCGCGCGGCTGGCTGGGACCCGGCCTCACCGAAACCTGGGACACGCCGGACGTTCTCGCGGAGGAAGGGTACGAATACGTGTGCGACTGGGTGCTCGACGACCAGCCGGTACCGGTGCGCACGAAGACAGGGTCGCTGGTCAGCATGCCCTACACGCAGGAGTGCAACGACGTGGCGATGATGCTGATTCAGCACCACACGGCCGCCGAGTATCGCGACCGTGCGATCGACCAGTTCGATCAGCTGTATGCAGACGCTCACGACTCGGCTCGCGTCATGGCGCTCGTCGTCCATCCCTACATCATGGGCGCTCCGCATCGCCTGCGGTATTTCAACGAGGCGCTCACCCACATGCAGTCACGTTCGGGCGTGCTCTTCTGGACGGGAGAACAGATTCTCGACTGGTACCGTACAGCCTGAATGGAAGGACGGCCGCAACGTAGCGGCGGAGACTACTTCGCCCGGCGGAGGGTCATCTCCATCTGCGTTTCGATCCAGTTCTTCCCGCCGTCCTCGGACACGTCCAGGCGATAGACGAAGCTGTCGTTGTCGGGCACCAGGTAGTGCTCGCGGATCGTGACGCCTGGCGAAGACGATGCGATCGTGACGTTCCGGCCAGTTACCGTGACTTTGCCGGCGTCACGGTTGACCTGCTTGCGCACGAACGAACCGGTGACGTTGAGGTACTCGATGATCCACGTCTTTCTCGCCGTGTCGTACTGTCGAAGCGTGATCCCCAGGTAGGGTTTGCCGTCAGGCGTAAATGAGTGCATCTCATCGGAGATTGCCGTCCCGTCGAGGATGTAGCGGCCGATCCACGTCACAGGGAATTCGGCCAACTTCCCATCTGCAAGCTTGATCGTTCCACCACCCTCGAAGTTCCCGATGAGGAAAGAAAACACAGACAGTTCTTGCGGCGTCTTCGAACTCCGCTCGCCGAAGGACGATTTGGTCGGATCGGGCGGCTCCTTTGAGCCGGTCTGGGGTGAGGCGGAGGACGGAACCAGCAGAAGAGCCGCAAGAACCACGAACCTGGCCGTCAAGGTATGCATCACACGTTTTCCCTCGGTCATGACACCTCTATGCTACTCGGTCCGCAGGCCGACGGTCGGGTCCATGGCGGCCGCACGCAGCGCCGGGACGAGACACGCGCCGATCGCGACGGCTGCCAGTAGCATCGGGGCCCCCAGCAGGACCAGTGGGTCGCGCGGGCCAATCTCGAAGAGCATTGGCGCGAGGGAGCGCGTCGACAGCAGGCTGATGCCAACTCCGCAGGTGATGCCCGCGAGCGCCACGACGATCCCCTCGTTCACGATCGACTTCACGATCGACCGCTGCTCGGCTCCCAACGCAAGCCGAATCGCGACCTCCTTCGTGCGCAGCACCACCGTGTAGGCGAACAGTCCGCCGACACCGATGGCCGCCAGTAACAGCGTGAGCAGCGCGAAGATCCCGGCCAGCAGCGCTGTCACGCGATCGGAAGCGAGGACTGCAGAGAACCCATCAGACACACTTCCCATGGTACGCACGAAGTGCGGACCGATCGCTTCGACCGTGCCCTGGAGCGCCGACGGATCCGGGCGACCGCGAATCGTCAACCAACCGCCAATCGTGGGCTCACTGTCCTGGAGTTCCGGGATGTACGCCAGATACGACGCCGCGTCCTTCGCGTCGTGCACTCTCGCGTCGGCGACGACGCCGATGACCTCGAGGTCCTGCCGATAGGGCTGGGTCCCGAGACGTACGCGCTGGCCGAGTGGGTTGCCGTCCGGAAACAGCCGCTGTGCCAACGCTCTGCTGAGGATCGCAACGCGTGGCGCGCGAGCGTGATCCGCCGGCGAAAAATCGCGTCCCGCGTCCATGCGGACGCCAAGCGTTCTGAGAAAGCCGGGCGTGACTGAATTCGTTGCCGAGGTGATTCCGCCGACCGGCTCCCACGTCATCGGCGATACCTGCCATTTGAAAGCCGGACTGCCTGGCACCCGGCGCGAGACGCTGACGCTCGAGACCCCGGGCAGCGCCGCGACCCGCTCGATGAGCAAAGGATAGTAGCTCTCGCGATCGAGCTGTTCTGTGACACCTGGCCGTGGCACGAAGTTCGCGACCAGAAGTTCATCGCTGGCAAACCCGAGATCAACGGCCAGAACCTGCTGCAGGCTGCGGACCAGCAGTCCCGCGTTCGTCACCAGAATCACCGACAAGCACAACTGCCCTGCGACGAGGACTCTGAGGAGCCGGTTCGAACTAATACCGGCGTGCGTCGAGTGCTTCAGCAACGGCTGCGGATCGCGTCTCGTGCTCGCCCACGCAGGCAGCCACCCGCAGAGCACCGCTGTCGCCACAGCGATCAGCGCGGTAAACGCGAACACCTGGCGATCGAGTCCCGGATCGAACGACACGGGTACAAGTGCATTCGGTAGCAGCAGTCGAGTGATGGCCGCACTCGCCCACAAACCGAGCGGCAGCGCGCACATGGCCCCCACGACTGCGATCACACCGCCTTCGACGACCACGTGACGAGCGGCCTGCCACGAGCGTGCGCCAAGGGCGAGTCGAATGGCGCGGTCCGGTTCCTGTCGCGCAATCCGGCGCAGCATCAGGCTTGCGAGATTTACACACGCGATCACGAGCGACGCGAGCGCCAGCGCCTGGAGCACGACGAGCGGTGTGGTGAACGTCCTGAGATAGGAATCGTGTCCGGTGGCAAGCGACTCGAGACGAATCGGCAACGACAGGAAGTTCTCGCGCTGCGCCCCGGCGTGTGTCGGTGGAATGATGTCCGCCTTGATCGCCGGCCACACGGTCTCGATCTGTGCGCGCGCCTGGTCGAGAGTCACACCCGGGCTGAGACGCCCGGCCACTCTCAGCCACAGCAGCCCTGCCTGGTTGAACCCCGCCCCGGGCACACCGCCAAGACCCGTGGTGAGCGGCATCGTGACATCTGGTTCGACCAGGAGGCCGAAGCCTTTGAACCCGCGCGGTGCGACACCCACGATGGTCAGAGGCACGCCTTCCACTTCGAGCTGGCTGCCAATCGCCGAGTCATCGCCGCCATACTGCCGCTGCCAGAATCCATAGCCGATGACCGCGACGGGTGAGCCCGTCCGGGCATCGAGATCGATGTCGCCCGGCAGGAGAAGACGGCCGGCGGAGGGGATCGCGCCGAGCTCTGAAAAGAAGTTGGCACTGACTCCGGTGACCACAGCCGTCGTGAACGTGCCGCCGGCTCTCACCGTCAGAACCGGCTCGCCCGACCATGCGATCAGCGGCGCGACCGCCTGCTGACGGGCGGCCAGCTCGCGAAACATGGGGAACGACAGCTGCACTTCCTGGCCGGTGCGGAAAGCACTCGACAGTCGAACGAGCTCGTGCGCTCGTGGCGCAGGAAGACGACGAAACGCGATGGCGTTGAGCGTGGCGAAGATACCGACGTTGATCGCAATCGCGAACGTCAGCGTCAGGATCGCCGCCGCCGCGAATGTCGGCGATTGACGCAGAGCACGAATCGCGTAGCGAACGTCGTGCAGCAAGCGCTCATCTTACCCTGATGATCAGGGTGTCGCCGCCTTCATCCAGCGTGTTCTCGAGCCGGACGCGCTCCGCGAGCGCACGCCGGCCCAGTGATCGCGACACGTCGATACGCTGGGCCGGTGAACGCCGAGGGCTAGAGGCTGCTCTCCCACTCACTACAGGACACGGTGGGGTTCCAGTCCGCGAACGCTCCTCGCGGGTTGTTCTTCCAGGCCCAGACGTGGATCTCCCAGAAGGCGTCGGGGCCGTATCGATTGGGTCCTGGAGCGAAATGCAGGAGGTGTCCTGCCAGGTGCGGCAGGGCGGACGGTCCATGCGCAGCCTCCCACGCCGCAGCAGGCGTGATGTACTCGGCGGCGACCAACTGGAGGCGGCCGTTCCTCGGCTCGTAGACGAGCACCTCAGGATTCGCAACATCGAGGTTGGCGTCGAACAGGGCGAAGTTCGCAAAATGGACTCCCATGGCTCCTTCGTCCTGGCCACTGACGCATCCCCCAAACTGCGCATACCCCTCTGCAATCGCGGCGTTGACGTCGCGGAAGCGCGCCGTCGCCCGCCGGACGTCTTCAGGGACAGGCCCACTGACACGGCCCGAGCTTGCACTGCTGCCATGGCCGGCGTGCAGGGCACTCTGGGTTCTCACGGTGCTGACCGACAAAGGCATCAAAAGACCTGCCGCGGTCAGCGAAACGATCAGACGATTTGCGCTCATGCTGTTCCCCCCTGTGACAACAACTGCCTTCACTGGGGTAAGCGAGAACGGGAGAGCGCAGATTTAACGTGAAGACGAAAATCAGGGAGTGCTGATGCTGGAGGGATCGAGCCCGATCTCCCTGAGCAGACCGGCATAGCGCGGATCGGAACGAAACGGTTCCATCCAAGGCTCCACGCCAAGCCATGCCATGCAATCGGCCCGACCCTCGATTCCCTTACGAAACCAGCGGTGCGCGGTGTCCGCGTCTCCGAGACTCGCGTATGCGGTACCGATCTCATACGGGCAGAAGTAGCTGTCCCGCGATTGCTCCTCTACCTGCCGGATCACACGCAGCGCCTCAGCCTTGCGTCCAGCAACCGCCAACACATGGGCCTGCAACGAGAGAATCGTCCAGCTCGGATCGAGCGACGCGGCGCGTTCCATGTTGGCGACGGCTTCCTCGAACCGGTGCTGCTCCGCGTAGGCGACGCCCTGGAAGGCAAGGGCAAACGCGTTCTTCGGCTCGAACTCCAATCCCCTTCGCGCCAGCTCGATCGCCTCGTCGTAGTTCTTCGTGAACAGCAGCATGCTCGTCGCAAATGCGTTCGTTCGGATGGACACCGGATCGAACTTGACGGCCTGCTGGACCTCGCGGACCGCTTCCTCAGGCCGCTTCTGCGTGGTCAGATACGCCGCATAGTTCAAACGTGCAGTTGCCAGCGTCGGATTGAGATCGAGCGCGCGCAGGAGCGCCCTCTCCGCAGCCGGTCCGTCCCAGTCGTACACGAGGTGGATGAGACCAAGCGTCGCGTGCGCATCGGCAAGCGACTGATCCAGCCGTATCGCCGTCTCGGCTGCGCGCTTGGCGGGGGGCATCGCCTGGCGCGGCGGCAGGTAGTAGCCGGACAGCCCGACGTAGGCTTCTGCGAGGCCCGAATGGGCCATAGCGTTTGACGGATCTTTGCCAATGGCGACGTTGAAGTACTGAACCGCCCGGCCCAGGTCCTCCCGGGATCCTTTGGCGGCGTGATGACGACCGAGAAGGACCTGACGATGCACTTCCGGGTCGATTGATGGCGCGCTGGCCAATCGCGCCTCCTGTTGCGCGGTCAGCGTGATATCCACCCTGCTGGTGATGGCCCGTGCGACTTCCCGCTGTAATGCCAGCACGTCGCGCAGATCCCGCTCGAACGTCTGTGCCCAGAGCGCCTGCCCTGACGCTCCGTCGATCAACGTGGCGTTGATGCGGACCCGGTCACCCGCCCGGACGAGCGAACCTTCAATGATGCCGTCGACCTGCAATTCCCTGGCGATGACCGGCACCGCCTTGTTCGTGCCCTTGTATCGCATCGCGGATGTGCGCGAGATGACACGGAGCGTATCGATCGATACCAGGTCGTTGATGAGTTGATCCGTCATCCCCTCAGCAAAGTATTCCTGGCTCGGATCGCCGGACAGATCCACGAGCGGCAGCACGGCAATGGATCGAATCTGACTGGCAGGAGTCGCCACCGGCGAACGCCCGACGCTCCCCATCCACAGCGACGCGACGAGTCCGGTGATGGCGGTCACGAGGACGGCGGCAACCCATCGCCACGCCGACCACTGTCCCGCGCGGGACGGAGCGGTCAGTTCGGAGATGCGGCGTAACTCCCTCAAGACATCGGCCGCAGTTGGACATCGCTCCTCAGGGTTCTTGGCGAGACAACGGCGCACCAGATCGTCCAGACCGGGTAGCGCCGGCGGCTGAAGCGACGAGACACGCGGTGGTTCGTGCCCGACGATCGCCGCACGCACCCGTTCGGCGTTGTCGCCCTCGAATGCACGCTTGCCCGTCAGCATCTCGTGCAGGAGCGCCCCGAACGAGAAGACGTCACTTCGCGCGTCCACCTCGCGCCCTTCGATCTGCTCGGGCGCCATGTAACGCAGCGTTCCGAGGACGGTCCCGCCCCGCGTCATCGGCACATCGTCTCGCTCGGTCGACTCCCTGGCGCCCGGGTGGGCGACCGTTTCAACGGACGAGTGATCCGCCTCCGGATGACCGGTCGCTCGAAGCTTCGCAAGACCGAAATCGAGCAGCTTTGCACCGCTCGCCGTGATCATGATGTTGCCAGGCTTCAGATCGCGATGGACGATGCCCTGGCGATGTGCGTGGTCGAGCGCACTGGCGATCTCGATCGCACGGGTGAGCGCCTCGTCCAACCCCAGTTGTCCATCCGCGAGTCGTGACGCCAGCGTCTCGCCCTCGAGATATTCCATGACCAGGAAGTCGACCTGATCGTGACGTCCGACGTCGTAGAGTGTGCAGATATTCGGGTGCGTCAATGCGGCGACTGCTCTCGCCTCGCGGGCGAACCGCGCGCGCATCTGCTGGTCGAGCGCACCGGCACTGTGGAGAACCTTGATGGCCACGCGGCGACCGAGACGAGTGTCGATGCCGCTGAAGACTTCGCCCATACCGCCGGCGCCGAGCGGGCCCTCGATGCGATATGGACCGAGCATCGTCCCCGGGCAAAGATCAGAGTGAGTGTCGAACAGGGATCCGGCCGTCGCCCATACCGGGCGATCGAGGATGACCTGCGCGTGCTCCTGCTGGAGCAGAGACTCCACTTCGCGCCGAAGTGTCGTGTCGCCGGCGCAGATCTCCGTCAGGAAGGAATCGAGCGTGGCCGGATCACGATCGACAGCCATCTCGTAGATTCTGGCGATCTGCTGCCAGCGGTCGGGCGTCAGTGGCATCCGTCCCCCTTCCGTCGAGCCTGAGAAGAATGTGCCCGGAGCGTACTCGCTCAGCCGATGAGGGGCAAGTAGTGCTACCTCACCTGTGTAAGCGCAGGACGCCACCCGGAACTACAATGCCGGCGTGGCCGTGCCTGACTCCGCCGACATTACCGGCCTCCTGAAGGCATGGGGCCAGGGCGATCAGGGCGCGCTGGAAGAACTCACGCCGCTGGTCTACGCCCACCTCCTGCGTCAGGCGCGGCGATCCATGCGCACAGAGCGCTCAGGCATCACGATGCAGAGCACGGCGCTCGTTCACGAAGCCTACGTACGGCTGGTCAATGCTCACAACGTCGATTGGCACGATCGCGTGCACTTCTTTGCGCTCTCCGCGCAAATCATGCGCCGCATCCTGATCGACGCGGCGCGTGCACGCGCCGCAGAGAAGCGCGGCGGCGGGGCGGTTCAAGCCGATCACTCGACGCCACTCGATCTCGATCAGCTCTCGGCCGGCGACTCGCGCGACGCCGCGACGCTGCGTGCGCTCGACGACGCGCTCGACAGCCTGGCGCAGATTGACGCACGGAGGGCGAAGGTGATCGAACTGCGGTTTTTCGGTGGCCTGAGTGTCGAGGAGGCTGCGGAAGTGCTTCGGGTCTCGCCGCAGACCGTCATGCGCGACTGGCGTCTTGCCCGAGCGTGGCTCGCGCGAGAGCTGCGCCGATGATTCACACGACTCGACGGGTGACATGAATGCCGGCGTGCCTTCCGTATACTCATGCGAGTCCGGCCCGCAGCCTACAGGCGGGTTGTGATCAAGGGCGCTTTCACGTTGGCGCGTGGAGGCGTCCGGCCCTCAGAATCCGCTCGACACGCGCGCCGCTACTCCTGCCGTAGCAGCGGAGCGGGATCGATCCTCAACACTCGGCGCGCAGGCACATAGCAGGCTGCCATGGTCACGAGCACCAGCCCGCATGCTACAGCTGAAAGCGTGATTGGATCCCACGGCGAGACGTTGACGAGCAGGCCGCGAATCAAACCGCCCGCGGCGTAGACGCCAGGAATGGCGATCACCATGCCGATGACCACGAGCAGCGCGCCTTCACCAACCACGAGTCTCAGCGTCCGCTGATGACTGGCGCCGAGCGCCAGGCGGACAGCCAGCTCGCCGTGACGGCGCACAACCGATCCAGAGATCATGCCGAACAGCCCCATCGCGACGAGGAGCAAGGCACCGAGCGCAAAGCCACCAATCAACACGGCGCTGATGCGCGGCTGTCGCAACGCATCGTCGACGATCTCCTCCATGGTCTGCACCGACGAGACGGGAATCCGCGGATCGATCTGTCGAATGGCCCGCCGAACCGCCGGGACAAGGGCGTGCGGATCTTCATCGGTCTTGATGACCCAGACCGGCATGAACCCGACCCAGTCCTCAGCGCGGATGAAGAGCTGCGGCCGTCCATCCTCGTGCAGCGCTGACAGGCGCGGTTGTTTGACGACGCCAACGATGCGCAGCGATTTTCCTCTGAACGGGATCGCGGCCCCGATTGGCGTTCCCGTCGGAAAGAAACGGCTCGCCAGCTGCTCGTCGATCACGGCTTCCTGGACAGTCTCTGAACGCCGGCGCTCGAACGTTCGTCCTGCGAGGAGGCGCAGGCCCATGGACTCTGCGTACCCGGCTCGTGCCGCAATGATTTGGGCAACCAGCGAGTCTCGCTGAGCATCGCCGATATTGCCAGGCGCGCCCGGGATGGCAACCGCTTCCTGCCATCCCCAGATGCTGTTCTGCGGCCCGGACGAACTGAGCGGCAGCGCCGCCGTCGCGCCCACGCTCCTCACTCCAGGCAACGCGCCCAGCGCAGCCTCAACGCGATCCTGGAAGGCGAAGGCGTCTTCCCTCTTCGGGAACAGCCGCGGATCCATCGCGACCCTGAAGGTCAGCAGACCCGCCGGCCTGAATCCGGGATCGACGGCAAGAAGCCGCTCGAAGCTGCGCGCCACGAGCCCGCCCGCGCTGAGCAGTATCAATGTCAACGCGACCTGGGCCACCACGATTCCGCGCCGCAGCCGCTGCGAGCCACCCGCGCCACGCACGCTCGTGGCCAGCAGAGACGCGAGTGAGGCACGCAGCGCCCAGACTGCGGGTATCACCGCCGCGATCACACCCAACGCGAGTCCGACCGAGATCACAACAGCGGCAGCACTCCACTCGAGCGCGATTTCATTCCTGCGCGGAAGATCCAGCGGAGCGAGCTCGACCAGCAGGCGCGCTCCCCATGAACCGAGCAGCGCTCCTGCCACCCCACCGATCAGGCCAAGCACACCACCTTCAATCACCGTCGCGCGCACGACCGCTGATCCGTTGGCGCCAAGCGCTCGCGAGACCGCGAACTCACGGTCACGCTCGGCCGCACGCGCGAGCAGCAGCGACGAGAGGTTGACCGTCAGCACGAGGATCAGGACAACGGCAGCAAGGCCGAGCGTCATCAGTGCCGGGCGCACGGGAGCCACGAGGTCGTCCTGCAATCGAGTCGCGTAGAGCTTCGCCGGAGCAGCCTGCGGAGTGCGCTCGTTCACCACGCGCGCAACCGCGTCAACGGCGGCCGCGACACGTTCAGGAGATGTGCCAGAGCGAACCCGAACCAACGCGGCGAACGTGGTGAGGTTCGGGTTCAGCGGGTGCTGATCGGCGAGATGAAACGGGAACGGAAGGTAGACGTCGGGTTCCTGCGGCGGCCCCAGATTCGAGTGTCGAACGAACCGGAAGTCCGGACCCATCACGCCGATCACGGTGTACGGCGATTCGCTCAGCCAGACCTGTGAGCCGACGATCGATGGATCGCCTCCCAGACGTTTCCAGATGGCGTAGCTCAGGACGACGACCGCGGGGCGATCGGGTCCGACCTCGTGGGCGGCAAACCCGCGACCGAGTATCGGAGCCACCCCCACTAGATCGAACAGCTGCGGCGACGTGAGCAGCATCAGGGTCTGCAGCGGCTCGCCGTCACGCCGGACAGACAGCGTGGGGACGGAGAGCTGCATGCCGACCGCATCCTCGATGACGTCGCGGGCGTGCTGCAGATCGGCTACGTCCGGTCCCGCGAGCGTATTGCGCGACAACCCACCGGAGGCTGACTGATCGCGCCAGACGAAGTACAGATTGTCCGGCTCGTGATACGGCATCGGCGCAACCAGGACTTTCTCGACGGCCGTGTAGACAACCGCGAACGCGCCAAGCCCCACGGCCAGTGTTCCAAGCGTCGCGGCAACAAAGGCGCGCGACCGCAGCAACCGGCGCCGCGCGAACTCGAAGTCACGCCCCCAATCGCCGCGACGGCGCCAGGAGACAGCGGGCCGCAGGCGCTCGCCACAACCATTCCGGAGCGCATCGGCAAGCGCGCTGCACCACAGCCACGCGAGACTCATCACGCCGTTGCGTTTCAGGGTGACGCGTGCCCGGCCGCAGTACGCCTCCACGATGCCGGCTCCCATCTCATCGCGGAAGTCTGCGGGGTACGTGCGGAGCAGCAACCGGAACCAGCGCTCCGACAGGCGCAGGAACTGGTCGTGTGTCATGTCGCCTTCTTCTCGAGGAGGCCGCCGACCCGGGCGGCACGGGTGAGCGCGTACAGCCGCCGCGCTTCGGCTTTCGCCACGCGGAGGCCGCGCTCGGTGATGCGGTAGACATTCCGGCGCTCATCACCCGGATCTGTTGATCGGACAGCTCCGATCAACCCGCTGTCGACCATCCGCGCGAGGGCGCGGTACATGGTGCCGACGTCCGGAACCGCGGAATCGTCCCGCGCTTCGATGTCCTGGATGATGCCGTAGCCGTGGCGCTCGCCCGCGGCCAGGCTGAGGAGGATGTGGAATTCCACCGGCCGGAGTGGCAGGTACTGCTCGATGCGATCGCGATCGGTTCCCATATGAGTGTATGCGTCGCGCATATATATATGCACCACACATACAGTCGCTTGTCAATCGACTTCTTCGAGGACGCCCCTTGACACGCCGGGCCGGCGGCGCAACACTTTCATCTCAATAATCTATGGGAAGACCCCAGAAGCCCGCGAAGAGCGACGTGCTGGGTACGTTGGACCTGCTCATCTTGTCGCGGCTTGCCAAAGGCGCCATGCACGGCTTCGGCATCGCCGACTATCTGAATCAGGTCTCCGACGTGCTGCGTGTCGAAGAAGGGTCCCTGTATCCAGCGCTTCACCGGCTGGAGTCGCAGGGCTTCGTCGAGTCGGAGTGGCGAACGTCAGAGAACAACCGGCGAGCGCGCTTCTACAAGCTCACGCCACGCGGACGCAAACAGGTGACGGTCGAGATCTCCAACTGGCGTCAGCTGGTCGACGCCGTCAACCGAGTCATCGATCCATTGACGCCGTGATCGTTCAGCAGTGGTGGATCGACGTTCGTGCACGCCTGGCCGCGTTGTTCGGCCGCCGGCGCCTCTACGCGCGCGCCGACGAAGAGCTGCAGTTCCACCTGGTGATGCTGGAGCAACGACTGATCGATTCCGGTGTTCCCCCGGCCGAGGCCCGCCTGCGCGCGCAACGCCAGTTCGGCAACGTCACGCTGATCAGGGAACGGACACTCGATTCGTGGAGGTACGCCGTCATGGAAACGTTCGTGCGAGACCTCCGGCACGCGGTGCGAGCCCTCGGGCGGAGTCCCGGCTTCGCGGCCACGGCCATCCTGATCCTGGCCGTCGCGATCGGCGCCAGCACCGCGATTTTCTCGGCATTCGACGCGCTCGTGCTCCGCCCGCTCCCGTATCGCGCTCCCGAGCAACTCGTCAACATCACGGAGAGCTATACCACGTTCGAGATCATCGGGATGCAACTTGCTGATGCGGAGTTCGACGACGTTCGCACGATGACGACGTCGTTCTCTCATCTTGCCGGTATACGCGTCGGCGAGTTCACCCTGACCGGAAACGGCGCCGCCGAAGCCGTGTCGGGCCTCCGGGTATCGGCGAGTGTTTTTCCCATGCTGGATGTGCATCCCATCCTGGGCAGTCCCTTTCGTGCCGAGGACGAGGAGTACGGCAACCACCGCGTCGTCGTCATCTCCGAAGGTCTCTGGCGGCGCCGCTTCGGCGCCAACCCGCACATCGTCGGCACGGCGATCGAGATCAATCGCGAGCGATACAGCGTGGTCGGCGTCTCTCGCCCCATCCTCGAGTATCTCGGCACAGCGTGGGATCTGTGGGTGCCGCTGAGCGTTCAAGCGAGTGAGAAGACGCCGGCGAGCCGCCGCGCCAAGGGAGTGAACGTGGTGGGGCGGCTCAAGCCGGGCATGACGGTGGAGGCGGCCGAGCGGGATCTGGCCGGCGTGACGTCGAGGCTGTCCGTTCTCTATCCGGACGCCAACTACGCGATCTTCGGATTTTCCCTTCACGCGAGCGGGCTTGCGTCCACGGTCGCCGGCAACCTTCGTCAGCCTTTGCTGTTTCTGCTGGCAGCCGTCGCCGTGTTGATGTTGATCGCGTGCGCGAACGTTTCCAACCTGTTGCTGGCTCGCGCCTCGGCAAGAAAAAAGGAGCTGAGCGTCCGAGCGGCTCTTGGTGCCAGCCGCGTGCGCGTGGTCGGTCAGCTGATGACCGAAAGCCTCGTGATCGCCGGGCTGTCGGGAGGCCTTGGACTTGCGCTGGCATTCGTCCTGTTGACGCTCTTCGAACTCTATGGACCGACCGCTTTGGTTCCTGTCGCCGGGGTTGGAATCAACGGGTGGGTGGTGGCTTTCACGATCGGCATCTCGTCGATCACGAGCGTTCTCTTTGGTCTGATTCCAGCGCTGACGACGAGTGCGGGGTTGAATGACATGCTCAAGGAGTCAGCGCGCGGAGCCACCGCCCGACGCCGCCGGTTCCGCGAGTCGATGGTCGCGCTCCAGGTCGCGGCCTCGCTCGTCCTGCTCATCTGCGCCGGCCTCCTGATCCGCAGCTTCATTCGCGTGCAGCAGGCAGATCCGGGATTCGATTTCAGGAACGTGTTGACCTTCGAGCTGCAACTACCGCCGTCTCACTACGATGAGTCCGAACAGAGAATTGCCCTGTATGAAGCGTTGCAGTCGCGGCTTCAGGTACTTCCTGGCGTTGTGTCCGTCGGGGCCGCCGATCGAATTCCGTTCGGACCGCAGGGTGGAAGCACGTTTCGCGTCGTCGGACAAGCAGTCGACCCTGGGGCTCCGCAACCGACTGTGCGTCCCGCACGAATTCTGCCCGGCTATTTCGAGTCGCTCGGAGTGCCCGTACATAAGGGCCGCAATTTCACCTCGGCTGACACCAGTGACGCCCCCCGAGTGGCGATCATCGATGAAGCCACCGCGCGCAGGTTTTTTCCAAACGGCGAGGACCCGATTGGCCGGCAGGTGAACGACGTCGAACCCGGTCTGACCGCCACCATTGTGGGCGTAGTCGGATCGGTGAAACGGCGAGATCTCGCCACTCCCCAGGAGATGTCTGTCTATCACGCGGCCACACAGACGGCGGGCGCCACGATGACATTTACCGTCAAGACGGCAACTGACCCGCTCGCGATGATTCCGGCAATCCGGCAACAACTGTCCGAGCTCGATCCTCTTCTTCCGCTGACCCGCACGATCACGATGAAACAACGCGTCTCCGATTCAATGGCGAGACGACGGCTGTCCATGCAGTTGATGTCCTTCTTCGGGCTGGCCGCCCTCCTGCTCGCTGCGACCGGGCTCTACGGAGTGCTCTCCTACGTCGTCAATCAGCGCCGACGCGAAGTGGTCATTCGCGTCGCGCTGGGAGCGCGGCCGAGACAGGTGATCGAGCTCGTGGCCAAACAAGGGCTGCTGTCGGTTGCGATCGGACTCAGCGCCGGACTGGCATCCGCGGTGGCGGTCACGCGACTACTACGGACCGGCCTCTATGAAATGAGTCCAACCGACCCGGTGGTGTACACCTCGGTAACCGGGCTCCTGGTGCTCACTGCAATTACCGCCATCGCGGTTCCGGCGCATCGAGCGGCAACTGTCAATCCGGTGGTTGCTCTGCGGGAAGAGTGAGGTCCGAGAAACGATCACCGCCGGGCAGTGGTCAGGCCGTGTTTGCGAAGCAGTGAATAGAACTGGCCACGCGGAACGCCAAGCAACTGTGCTGCCCGGGACTTGTTGTTCCGCGTACTTGCCAGCGCATTCTCGATCACTCCGCGTTCGACGACGCTGAGGGTCAGCGCCTCAGTGGACAGTGACACGGTGACTCCTGCCGCCGGCGCCGGCTTCGCCGCAACAACCGTGATTGGCAGGTGCTCGCCGGTCACCAGGCCGCCCTCGCACAGGATCACGGCTCGCTCGATTGCGTTCCTGAGCTCACGCACGTTTCCGGGCCATGCATGATTCATGAGACGGTCGCGTGCGTCCTCGGACAACCCCGCCGCGGGCCGGCCAACACTCGCGGCGCACTCAGCGAGAAAAGCCTCAGCGAGCAGCAGGATGTCGCCGGGCCGCTCGCGGAGCGGCGGCAATGGCAGCTCGAACACGCTCAACCGGTAATACAGGTCTTCGCGCAGTTGGCCGCGCGTCACGGCCTCGCGCGGATTGCGGTTCGTCGCCGCGATCACCCGGATATCCGCCTTGATCGTTTTGGAGCCACCCAGCCGTTGAAACTCTCGCTCCTGCAGTACCCGGAGGAACTTCGCCTGCACCGGCGGCGTCATCTCGCCGACCTCGTCGAGAAACAGCACCCCGCCGTTGGCTTGTTCAAGCTTTCCCGGGCGCGACGAGACCGCACCCGTGAAGGCCCCCCGCTCGACGCCGAACAGCTCTGACTCCAGCAGTTGTTCGGGCAGCGCCGCGCAGTTGAGAGCCACGAACGGGCCGCGCGCGCGGCGCGACCCGCGATGGATGAAACGCGCCACCACCTCTTTGCCGGTGCCCGACTCACCTGTAATCAGGACCGTCGTGTCGGGGGTCGCCACCTTTGCCGCCTGCGTCAGGACGTGCGTCCATGGTGCAGACTCCCCCAACGCGCGATGTTCACCACGCCGTTCGATCTCGTCGACGAGCGTGTTGACCCGTTCCTGCAGTGCATCGGCCTGTGCCTGCGCTTGCGCCGCCCGGTGGCGTGCATCTGCCAACTCCTCGTGTGCCAACGCCAGCGCAATGTGATCGGCGATGCGCGTGGCCAGCGTCACATCGTCATCACCGTAGGCCGCTGGCCGATCGGCGCCGAACGAGATTCCACCGACGGCGCGCCCTTTGACGCGAACCGGGACTCGCAACAGCGAACGGATCCCCAGTCGCGACAGAATCGCGGTCCACGGAGCCCCGGGCCGCAGATCGACGAACGTCGGCTCGATACCAGGCGGTGAGGTCTGGATCCGCGTGACACCCTCTTCCACCACGGTGCAGTCGTAACCGATGAACGAGCGCCAGTTCGCGCCGATGGCCTCCTGCTCGCTCGTGAAGCGATAGACAGGCAACTCGCCCACGTCGTAGTTCGAAGCGACGTGAACCTTCACGCCCCTGCCGTCCGGTGTGAGCAAGGCCAGGCTGACCGTGACGTGCGGGATGACAGGCTGAATGACGTCGGACAGCTTCGGAAAAATCTCGCGAATATCGAGCGCGTCAGCGATCGTCGACAGCAGCGGCTCCAGCTGCTCTACCCGGCGGCGTCTCTCCCGCTCGAGCGCGAGCAGATGCTCGTAGCGCGCGGCTAGCTCATCGAGCGCGAGGGCGGGCTCGATCTGCGCTGCGTCGCGACTGCTGTCCTCCATGCATCGCAGTCTAATTCGAGTCGAGACTGTCCGGAGTGGTTGTCCGCTCAGGAGCAGTTGTCCGCTCAGGAGCACTTCGGCAACGTCCAAGACCGCGTCGACCGTTGCGGCGCCGTCGAGCCCAAGTCCTCCCACTAGAACGACTTCAGGCGATTCGGAGCACAGCTGACGCGTCGGCGGTGAATCGGGCACACCACGCGCAATCACCCGGGCATGTCACACCGGCACGTGGAGATGCTGATCGGCAGGCTGGCAACGGATCCGCGGCTCCGTCGACGGTTCGAGGACGGCCCGGCGGCACTGCTTCGAGAGCTCGCCGCCGAGGGCTACGAGTTCTCGATCATCGAGATCGACGCGCTCGCCACCATGGATCGAGAGTCGATTCGCAGGTTCGCCAGCGCACTCGATTCGCGTCTTCGCAAGGTCGACCACCACCACAACTCAGACACTTTCAGGATTGAATAGCCATGACACACATTCGAACGCTCTTCCTGTGGCTCACCGTCATCGGTCCCTTGCACATGGCCGAGCAAATCTTTACGAATATCGAGGAGTTCTATGCCATCCGCACGGTGCTCGGGCGGTACTACGAACTGTTCGATCCGGCCATGGCTGACCAGGCGAGCGTGCTCCTCGTCACGATCGTGTGGACGATCGTGTCAGTCATGTTCTATGCGCTGTTGACGGAAGGCACGCCGCGACTGCTCGTGCTCGGGCTGTTCGGCCTGTTTGCCGTCTCGGAAATCCACCACGTGTTCGAAGCGCTCGCCAAGGGTGCGTATGATCCCGGCGTCATCACGTCCGTGCCCTACGCCATCGTCGGAGGCATGATGGTCGCCGCCGTGGCCCGAGAATTCAAGAGCCACCGACCGATCGTCACCACCGAGAGGAGTCTCGCGTAAGATCACCTCATGATCACGATTCGCAGGAGCGCAGACCGCGGCAAGGCAGATCTCGGGTGGTTGAACTCCCACGCCACCTTCTCGTTCGGCGGCTATTACGATCCGAACTTCATGGGCTTCCGCGTCCTACGCGTGCTCAACGAGGATCGCATCGCGCCCGGCAAGGGGTTCGGGCCGCACAGCCATCGCGACATGGAGATCCTGACGTACATGGTCGACGGCCGCCTGGCCCATCGCGACAGCCTGACCGGGCCGCACGTCCTCGGGCGCAACGAGGTCCAGGTCATGGCTGCCGGCGATGGCATCGTGCACAGTGAGTTCAACGCCTCCGACACGGAGCCGTCACACTCGCTCCAGATCTGGATCGAGGCACGCTCGGACGATCTCACCCCGTCGTATCAGCAAATCGCGTTCGCGCCGGAAGACAAGCGCGGGCGCCTGCACCTGCTGGCTGCGCCCGAAACATCCGATCCGGCACGTACGGCGGTCATCAACCAGGACGCGCGCGTGTATGTCACCGAAGTCGACGCCAACGATCGCGTGACCCACGCCTTGCCGGAAGGGCGACACGCGTGGGTCCAGGTGGTGCGCGGCGCCATCGACATCAACGGCACGCCGCTGCAGCAGGGCGACGGCGCCGCCATCAGCGACGAGGGCACAGTCGTCGTCTCCGGCCAGGGCGAGGCCCTGCTCTTCGATCTTCCCTGAGCAGCAGCCATGGCCCAACCCGGCGTTGTCGTCGCTTTCTCGTCCCGGTGCGGTCGCACCGAAACGATCGCTCATGCTGCCGCCGTCGGCGCCGTCAACGCGCGTGCGCTCCCCCGCCTTCGCCGGCTCGTCGATGATGGCCCGGTTGCGACCGAATGCGGCGATACGCTGCGCCGTATGAAGAAGGAGTACGTGCCGCCAACCGAAGCGGACATCGCGGGGGCGCCGGCGCTGGTGATCGTGCCGACTGCGGGAATGACACCGGCGTCCGACGTGTGGCTCTCGTTCATCGCCCTGCTCGATCGGCTGGCGTCCGCGGGCAAGCTGGCAGGAAAGGTTGGCGCCGTGATCGATGCTGGCGATCGCGAGACGGTCGCGAGCTTCTCGTCGGCGCTCTCTACGCGAGGGTTCTCATTGATTACCACCAACGGCTCCGACGCCAGAGCGCACGGACGCGCCGTCGGCGCAGCGGTCGTGGCTCAATCGATACCGAAGCAGTAGAACAGTCCGGCTCCGCCGGTCGACTGCAATTCGGTGTGCCCGCACCCACTCGAGGGATGCACCGAGTTCCATGAGTTCACTCCGGCAGTCCTTCCCCTGCGGTCGTGATGGCCGACCTGGGCGCGGCCGTCGGTGCTGGACGTCCAGTTCATGCACGTCAGATTTTCGCTCGCTGGAAACGCAGTCCCGTCCTCGCGCGAGCCGGTCAGGATGTCGTGCATGTTCGGGTCGTCGCCGACGCCGTTGACAGGATCCAGCCGCTCCGTCGTTGCCATCTCCGTGTTGATGCGGTTCATGGCGCCGTGGAGTTCGTCCACATTGGCAGCAACCAGCAATCCCTCGGCGTTGTACCAAGGTCCCTTGCCAATCCGGTCGCGTGCATTCACGGCGGGCTGACCGTCGAGTGCCGACGCGCTCAGGTATGCGCGCCAGGTGTGATCGCCGGCGCCTTCCGCCTTGGCGAGGGCGGCGCAATGTGCGTCCGCGCCGGCAAGCCCACCCAGATCACCCCCTTTGCCGAGTCCCTTGCTCGTCACGAAGAACGTCATGACAGACTTCTCGCCACCCATCTCCCGTGACTGCGGCATTGGTGGCGTCCCTTGCTGCGAAGCAGCCGGCGCCGGGGCGGCGTTGTCGGCGGGTCCGCAGGCCGCGAACACCACACCGACCGTCACGAACACGAGGGATACGCGTGCCATGTTCATGGCATTGTGAACCTTTTCCTGCCTCACCCGTATTCTCCCTATGTGAATCTACAAGAGAGGCACGGCTGTCCCGCCGTCGCTTCAGCGGAGGCGGATTGAGCGACCAGACTGACGTCCTGCAAGGCACTCTCGATCTCCTCATCCTCCGCACGATCGCCTTGGAGCCGATGCACGGCTGGGCGATCGCCCAGCGAATCCAGCAGATTTCAGACGATCTCCTCCGGGTCCAACAGGGGTCGCTCTACCCCGCGCTGCATCGTCTCGAGCACCAGGGCTGGATCACGGCGGAATGGGGCGCCTCGGAGAACAACCGCCGCGCTCGTTTCTATTCGCTCACGAAGGCGGGCCGCAAGCAGGTCGAGACCGAAGTCGCGAAATGGGAGCGGCTGTCGGCTGGCGTCAATCTCGTGCTTCAGAGAACCTAGATTATGCCGTTCAGTCACATGCGTCTCCGGCACATCCTGCAAAGCCGGCTGCGTTCGATCGTCTTCCGCGGCCGCCGTGAATCGGATCTGAGCGAAGAGCTGCAGTTCCACCTCGAGCGCGAGATCGAGCGACTGCAGGCCAGCGGCCTGTCCCGCAACGAGGCGCGCCTGCAGGCGCTGCGGCTGTTCGGCGGGGTCGAACAGATCAAAGAAGAAGCGCGCGATGCGCGCGGCACCTCAACCTGGGACACGCTCGCTCGCGACACACGGCAAGGGGTCCGCCGCCTGTTGCGCGATTGGCGATTCACCACGGCCGCAGTGCTCATTCTTGGCCTTGCCATCGGCGTCAACACCGCGATCTTCAGTCTCGTGAACGCAGTGCTGTTCCGCGATCAGCAGATCGCCGACCCCAATCGCCTCGTCAACATCTATCAGAACGATCCTTCAGGGAAGCCGCTGATCGTCACCTCGTATGCCACGTACATGGAGATCGCGGAGTACACAGATATCTTCGCGGAGACGATGGCGGCCACCATACCGCTGCCCGTCCGCTATCTCCAGAACAACGCCGTACGTGACGCAGTCGTCGAGGCTGCCACTGCAAGCTATCTCGACGTCCTGGGACTGCGGCCTGCGCTCGGCCGCTGGTTCAACGCAACGGAGGAACGCCCCGGGGTCCCGATCGTCGCCGTGCTCGGCCATCAGACGTGGACCACCGTGTTTCGAGCCAACCCCGCCGTCATTGGACAAGTCGTCCGCATCGAGGGTGTGCCAGTCACGATCATCGGCATCGGTCCCGTCAATCACCGTGGCACTGTGGACGTCGGTCTCGGCACTGACGCCTGGGTACCGATCACGGCGCTGCCTTCGATGGCGCAGTTTGCCGCCATGCGCAACGCGCCGACGATCATCGCACCCCTGTTCGTGAAAGCCCGCCTGCGCGACGGCGTCACCGTGGCACAGGCAAGGACGGCGATGGACATACTCGGACGCAGGCTCGCGGCCGAGAACCCGGAACAATTCAAGAACGCAGGCGAGTTTGCGTTGGGCCCGGGCATCACGGTCCTTCCTTCGACGGATGTACGGATTCACCCGCAGGCCGATGTGCCGTTCATGGCGCTCGCCTCGCTGTTGCTCACCATCGTCGGCCTGGTGCTCGCCATCGCGTGCAGCAACCTGGCGACACTCCTGCTCGTTCGTGGCGCCGCACGTGCGAAGGAAGTGTCGGTGCGACTGGCAATGGGCGCCACGCGGCGTCAACTCGTCCGGCATCTGCTGACCGAGAGCGTGCTGCTCGCGCTGGCGGGCGGCATCGCCGGCTGCCTCCTGGCGTGGTGGGGCATGCGGGCGCTGCAAGCGATCGACCTCCCCTTCAGGGTCGATCTGAGCGTTGACTACCGCGTGCTCGCATTTGCCATCGCGCTGTCGCTGGTCACGGGCATCGCGTTCGGCCTGGCGCCGGCGCTCAAGGCCACGAGGGTCGATCTCCTGCAGACCCTGCGTGACGAGGGGCTGCAACCGCTCGACCATCGACGGCTCACGTTGAAGAACGCACTGATCGTCATGCAGGTGGCGATCTCGGTGCTGCTGCTCGGCGGCACGAGCATCTTCATGCAGCAAGTGGCGGCGACGAGAGCGATGCGTGTCGGATATGCCGTCGAAGGCGTGGCAATGCTCGAGACTGATGTGCGGTTTGCCGGCTACTCCGAGGATCGAGCGAGGAATCTCTTCGACGACCTTCTACGACGGATCCAGAGTATTCCCGGTGTCGAATCCGCTGCGCTGCTGCGCGGCCTGCCGATGTCTTCCAACGGTGTGCCAATTGTCGTCGACGGCGCCGCGGATCAACAGCCATCGCCCGCGGCAATGATCGAGGCTGGACCTGGCTTCTTCGACGCATTGCGCATCCCTCTGCTCTACGGCCGCGTGTTCGACGCACGCGACCGTGCGGACACGCCGCGCGTCGCGGTGATCACCGAGACCATGGCGCGACGCTACTTTGGTGCAGTGGATGCGGTCGGCCGCCGATTCCGGCTGCAGTACGATCCAAACTCCTGGACGGAAGTGATCGGCGTCGTGCGGGACACAGGCACTGCCGACATCGATAACGACGTCATCGATCCGAGCGCGCCGCCGTACTTTCGTTCGTACACCCAGTCCGCAGCGCAGCCGACGACGGTCATCGCGCGTACGTCGCAGGACGCGGCAGCCCTGGTGGCGGCGATGCAGCGCGAGTTGCGCGCCCTCGACGTCACGCTGCCGGCGATCACGGCAAAGACGATGGCACAGGCGCGCGAAGAAGCGCAGGCCGCACCTGCGGCAGTAGCCACGCTTCTCGGCGTACTTGGTGGGCTTGGTCTGGTGCTGGCAAGCATCGGCCTTTACGCGGTGGTCGCGTTTGCCGTGGCCCGGCGGTCGCGTGAGATCGGTATCCGTATGGCACTTGGCGCGCGCGGTCAGCAGGTGGTCTCGAACATTGCGCGAGGGGTGGCCGGACTCGTTGGCGTTGGCACTGGTGTGGGACTCTTCCTGACGGTGCTCCTGATGCTGACGCTGCGCGCCTCGTCTGGAGAGGCGGACATCGGAATTGGAAATCTCTCGGTATATCGCCCGAGCATTGATGCGGTGGAGCTTCTGGCGATCGCCGTGGTGACCGCGATGGTCGGCGTTGCCGCCGCCTTCGTGCCAGCGCGGCGCGCGGCGCGGATGCACCCACTCGTGGCGCTTCGCCACGAATGATGACTACACCGGCAGCCTGAGCTTCTCGCGCGTGTGCAGGGCCAGCGCACCAATACCAGCCGCGAACGCGCGCCGGTGTTCCTGCGTCCAGGGCGGGCCCGGAGGGCGACCCGTGCGGCCGACGAACGACTCGACGGCCTCAGGCGCAATCCCGAGCGCCGCAGCGGCCCGTGTGAGTTCCCCATTGCGAGGGTATGGACGCACCTCGAGACCGAGGTCACGAGCCGCGCGGCACATGGCCAGCTGATACAGCATCCCGTCCGCGCAGGACTGCAGACGATACGATCTCCACACCTCCGCGACGGTTTCGGGAAGCTCGGGAAACGGTGGCTCTCTGATCGCGAGCGCGACGATCGCGTGCGCCGGCGCCAGGTCGGTCACCACAGTCTGCAATGCGAACGAGGTGCGCGCGGCAATCGAGCGGCGCACCCGCGCGATCAACGCATTCGCCTCGTCCTCCCGCATACCGATCGACTCGTGGTGGTAAGGCTGGTTCGGGAAACCTTCATCGATCGTCGTCGCGCGTCGCCGCTCGATGACGGCGGGCACACCGCCAGGCGCGGCGACGCACACCAGATGCGCCCACCCGGCATGTTCGGCAACGCTGACGATGCACGGTGCGCCCTTCGTTGACATAAACTAAATACTCGTTTAGTTTAGCGCAACCTATGCCTGAGAAACGATCCTCCCGCAAGCCGCTGACTGGACGCGTGGCCCTCGTGGCGGGAGCCACCCGTGGCGCCGGCCGCGGCATCGCTCGTGCCCTCGCGGAGGCTGGCGCCACGGTCTACTGCACCGGTCGAAGCGTCAAGGGCAAGCCGTCACCGTACAAGCGGCCTGAGACGATCGCCGACACTGCGGCCATGATCAAGGCCGCCGGCGGCACCGCGATCGCGCGGCGCGTGGATCACACGAATGAGAATGAGGTGAAGGCGCTGTTTCGACGCATCCTACGCGTCCATAAACACATCGACATCGTCGTCGACAGCGTTGCGGGCGAAGACCCGTTGATGGGCGTGTACGGCTTTCTCTGGCAAGCGGATGTGAGGAACGCGGAGGCGATTTTCCGGCAGGGGCTCACCTCACGCATCATCACGGCGAAGCATGCCGCCCTTGCGATGATGCCGGCCAGGCGCGGGCTCATCGTGGAAGTGACGGAGAACGACATGATCGGAGGCGGCGGGAATCCGATGGCGCAGGCCGTCAAGATGGGCCAGAAGGTGCTCCCGCTCCTCTGGGCCGCCGAGCTCGCGTCGCACGGTATCGCGGTCACGGCGATCACGCCGGGGTTCCTGCGATCGGAGTCGATGCTGCAGCACTTCGGCGTCACCGAAGAGAACTGGCGCGAGGCTGGCAAGAAGGATGCGAACTTCCTCCAGTCGGAGTCGCCGTTGTTCGTCGGGCGCGCGATCGCCGCCCTCGCAGCGGACCCGAAGGTGCACGACCGCACGGGAATGCTCTTCAGCTCGTGGGAGCTTGGGCGCGACTATCGACTCTCCGACTACGATGGCCGCCGCCCCGATTGGGGCCGTCACGCGATCGACTTCTCCACCCTTCCACCGGCGTGGATCGACATCTTCCGCACGGGCACGGACCTGGAGATCAAATGGTTGACGACGCTCGCGGCGCGGAGCAGAAAGTTCAGGGCCAAGATCCCGTCCTGACCGGCGCGGGCGGGTCTTCGTGGGCGGCTGGGCCGTCGCTCAGCTCTGGTTGGAAATCGCCGGGTCCCACGAACAGGACCCGGCTTACGTTCGTCGCGACTTCGCGATCCTCGTGCTTCAGAAATCGATCTGCGCGCTGAACTTCAGGAAGCGCGGCTGCAACACGCTGTTTGGTCGCAGCCATGTGTCGGTGGTCGGAACGAAGGTCTGGTTGTATGTCAGCACCGTGGCGGAGTTGGCGATGTTATACACGTCGAACCCCACCGTCGTCCGCGAGCGGCCGAACCTCAGGATCTTGGCGAATCGCATGTCGATCTGGTTGACGCGATCGCCGTACAGCGTCCCCGGCTCGATCAGGTTCACCACGACGGTCTGGCCGCCGACGCCGGCAAACGGGCGGTTGAGGCCGACGGTTGCGGAGTTCGGCGCGGTCCAGTTCGCAGCCAGCGGCGCGCCCTGATCGCTGCGCAGCGTCCCGGAGACCTGCACCTCGATCTTCGGAATCGTGTACGAGCCCAGCGCCGTCATTCGTGTCACCCATCCAGTCGACGTGTCGCACCACGGGTTGGTCGGGGACTGATTCAGGGGGAGAACCGGGAGTACGTTCCACTCCGGAATAGCCTGTCTCACGTCGCAGTAGTCGTTGCCCGATACTCCCGTGTTGAACCCACCCTGCAACACCAGGCCGTTTCTCATGCGCGCCGTCACGTTCAGGTTGAACGAGTTCGCGACCTGCCCCCAGTCGCCATAATTCGTGGCCAGCGTCTGGTAATTGTCGTTCAGCCGCAACGCGGCTTCTGGCGTCACGTTGTACAGCCCTCCAAGCACCCCGCCGCCTCCATCAGGCAGTCGTGAGTCGACTGGAACGTTGACACCGAACTCGGTGTGGTCCCCGGGTCCGCGCGTGAGGTTGTCGGTCGTGATCGAGTTGACCAGCCACCGACGCTGGTAGCCCACTTCCACGGCGACACGAGGTAGTATTTCCTGCTGCACCGATGCCCCCCACTGCCAGTCACCCGCACGCACGCCCCACCCCGACAGGAGTGCCGGATCCAATGTCGATTCGAACACCTGCGTTCCGAAATTGGCGTTGGCGTTCGCGCCGCACAGATCTCCACCGCTCGCGCGGCGGTCCTGAGCAGCCGGGTTCATCAGGTCGCAATCGGCCACGTAGTTGCGGTTCGCATCGGTCCACGCGCGCGTCGTGGTCGTCGACAGCCGCGCGGTCGGATTGAGCGCGATGAACAGCCCACCGTTTTGCGCCGCCTCCAGGTACCGCCCGAAGTTCACCTTGACGGACGTCTTGCCGGTGCCGAACACATCGTAGGCAACACCGCCTCGCGGCCAGAAGTCGTGGTATCCCTCCACGCCCGTCGTTCGCGGGTACGTGACCGCGTTGGGGAAGAAGCGGACGGGACCCACCTCCTGCTCGGGGAAGTAGCTCCAGGCGTGGTCGTATCGCAAGGCCCCCTGCAGCGTCATCCGCCCATGTGTCCACTGCTCCTGCACGTAGAAGGCATCACTGCGAACCGATTGACGGATGTCGAAACGGTTGATGTTGAGCGTCATCTGATCGGGGATGGCATTGTTGACCCGGTACTGGAGGTACTCGAGGTTCCCGAAGTTCTTCCGCTGATCGATCAGCAGGGCGCCCTGGTAGCCGACCTTGATGCTATGACTGCCGGTGACGAGGGATGCGGCCGCGTTCCACTGCGTGTTCCAGTTGACGTTCGAGAACCAGTTGAGCGATCGATACGTCAGCCCGGGAATATTGCCGTTCCCCGCGCAACCGCCGGCGCACGCTTCCACCACGCGGATCAGGTTCTCGGTCTCGAGGCCGGGAAGCTGCCCGCCGCCGTAACGGCTGCGGTACACACCGGTCCCCGCTTCCAGCAGCAACCGATTGTTCACCGGTGACGTCCACTTCACCTGCGACACGCGGTTGCCGAAATCGCGGTACCCCGCCGTCTCGGGTGCTGAGATCGCCGACGCCGACGGGGTCGGGGCAGCTGTCGATCCGGCGAAGACCTCGTCGTTGTCTGACGTACGGCAGGCGTCGCCTGAGAATCCAGCCGCGGCACCGCCTTCGCAAGGGAGCTGCTGGTCATAGAACACCGTGAACTTGTTTCGCGGCGTGGCCTGCGCGGTGAGCCGGAGCGCGGTAATGCGATAGGAGGCAGCAAGCACGGCGGGACGGTTCGTGTCGGCGACATACGTCCACTTCGTGGGGTCACCGGCGTTCACGTTCGCGAACATGCCCGGCACGGTTCGCTCGCTGCCTTCTTCGCGAAGGTTGAAGTAGTACCACAAGCGGTCCCTCGCGATAGGCCCGCCGATGCCGAGGTTGAAGTCCCACACCTGCCTGGTCTCACCAGGCGTCGTCAGGCCGCGGTCGCGCAACTCCTGCGTGTAGTTGCTGCCGACCATGCCGCTCGTGGTCCCGGCGGCGAAAAACGTGCCTGACACTCTGTTGCCGCCTTCTTTCGGCAGCACGTTCAGCGCCGGGCCGCCGCCTTCGGTGTCGCCGAGACCGCCGGTGGTGGTCATCGCGATCTCGCGCGCGTTGGCAACGTCGGCGATATACGACGACACGCCCGCGCCGTTGAATGCCGAGCCAACGCTGAGGCCGTCGACATTGACCCGACCCTCGTTGGAACGCCCGCCGAATCCGCCAAACACCACCATGCCCGGCACCACCTGAACGTCCGTCGGGGCGCCACCCTGGTTGACGCTGTTCGGAATCAGCTGAATCAGGTTGTTATACGACCGCGACGAAGGTATCGCGCTGATGATGTCGTTATCCAGCACCATCTGCCGCCGCACGTTCTGCACATCGACGATCGGCGACTCCCCGGTCACGGTGATGGTTTCGGTGAGCTCGCCGAGACGCATGTCGACATTGATGGTCGCGGTGAACGTGCCTTCGAGAGCGACACCCTCGCGCTTGACGGTGCTGAATCCCGGTAACGTAAACGTCACCACGTAGTCGCCGGCCCGCAAATCGACGATGCGGTATTGGCCGCTGCCGTCGGTGGTAGCCGTTCTGGTCTTTTCGATCAGCGCGGGACTTGACGCCTCCACTGTGACGCCAGGCAGCACGGCGCCAGACGTATCGCGAACCGTTCCAGTGATAGACGCTTGAGCGAACACAACGTTGGGGGTCACCAGGAATAACGCAAGGACGACCCAGGGGATGCCCGGTGTGCGCATGACGCTTCCTCCGATGAGTGGTGACGAGTTTCGAGGCAGCGCGATTGTCGCAGGAAATAGCTCGCGGAAATGCTCAAAAAACCGTCAAGGTCAGCTGTGGCGACGGGAGAAAGGAGGGTGTCAGGCAGTGAATCGTGAACGGCACAAGGGCGCCAGACAGCAGAGAACCCCCGATTATGATTGTCGGCGTTCGGGAATCACGAGATGACGGCGCACGAGCTTCAACACGGGTTTCGATCGCTGGTGCGCAGCCCGCGCATTTCACTGCTGGCCATTGCATTGTTCGCGGTCACCATCGGCGCCACGACGGCGATTTATGCCGTCGTCGACGCGGTCATATTGCGCCCGACCGCCATACCGGCAGCGGACCGCACGGTGGTGATTTGGCAGCGCGACGACGCCCGTGGCACTCCTGTGGTCGAAGCGGCGCACGGGGAGGTTGAGACGTGGCGCCGCAATACAAAAGCGTTCGATGAAATCAGTGCCTTTAGTTCCGTGAACTGGCCCCTCACGCTGCTTGATGGCGATTCCCGCTCCCGGCTGGCGTACGTGGCGGTGTCCGCGACCTTCTTCGACGTCGTCGGGGTCGCGCCCGCACTGGGTCGTTCCCTCGACAATCGCGACCAGGCCGGCAACGAACCACGCGTCGCCGTCATCAGCGACCAGTTGTGGAGACAACGTTTCGGCGCGAACCGGCAAATCATCGGGACCATTCTTCGTGTGCAGGCAGATGTCGAGTCTCCCGTTCGCTCGATTGAGATCGTCGGCGTGATGCCGCCAGCCTTCGACTTCCCTCGTGCAGCGCAGATCTGGATTCCCGCCGCGCCAACCATGCGCGCACTCGCGCAGCGAGCCGGCCAGGACGCTGAGGAGTTCCTGAACGACCTCCGAGTGTTCTACGCCGTCGGCCGGCTGCGCCAGGATGCGAGCGTCACCCAGGCAGCGGAAGAACTGAGCTCCATCGCCAGGCAATCAGCGCAACAGGTTTCGTCGGGCAATGTTTCCCGCGTCGTGGTGACCCCGGTCAACGAATATCTGCAAGGCCCGGCGCGACCAGTGCTGTGGACGATGATCGGTGGAGCGCTGCTCATGGTGCTCCTGGCCTGTAGCAGCATCGCAGGTCTGCAGGTTTTCCGAGCGGCCGTCGGAGATCATGCGCTCGCAGTACGACTCGCACTGGGAGCATCGCGGCGGAGTCTCGTCGTCCGTGCCGTACTCGAAGGAGTGCTCCTGGCGCTCGCCGGTCTCGCCGGGGCAATCGTGGTCGCGTGGCTGACGACGCACTGGCTGGTATCGACTGCTCCCCTGGACGTTCCTCGCCTCGACACGACGCGTCTGACCAGCAACTCGGTCTTGCTGTTCATGGTCGGTCTCACCGCGATGGTCGGAGTGCTGACCAGTCTGTGGCCAGCGCTCTTCGTCGGCCGTATCGATGCCGGCCGAACGTTGACCGCAGGCGCGCGCACCGTGATGCATCCTCGCGAGCGACGCCTTCAACGCATCGTCGTCGGCTGGCAGGTCGCGGTGGCGGTCGTTCTGCTGGCGGGTGCCTTGCTTTTCGTGCGTAGCGTGCAGGCTCTCGATCGCACCGATGTTGGATTTCGTGCCGAACATCTGCTGTCAATCGAGATAGAGCCTTCGTGGAAGGAACTCGAACGCACGGACACGTTCTACGAAGCACTCCTGTCGCGCACGCGCGAGTTGTCCGGTGTCGCGAACGCGGGCGCCGTATACCTGCGGCCGCTCAGCGGGCCAATCGGAAACGACTCGATTCCCGTTCTTGCCGGTCAGGAGGGGTTGAGCGAGAACGCTCCATGGCGACGTAACCCGCGTGCAAATCTCGAGGCGATCACACCGGACTACTTTCGGACCATTGGAACGCCGCTGCTGCAAGGTCGCGACTTCACGCCGACCGATGTCGCCACCGCCCCGGAGGTGGTGATCGTCAGCGCATCAGCAGCCGCGAGGTACTGGCCGGATCGGGATCCAATCGGTCAGCGTCTCGTCCTCGCCGCGCAGCGATCCCCACCAGGTCCCCGGGAGCTTCGCTGGCAGACAGTCGTCGGCGTGGTCGGTGACGTGCGATACCGCGGGCTGCTGGATCCGCGTCTCGATATTTACCTGCCTGCTGCGCAGTCGACGATGCGCGTGAAGCACCTGATCGTGCGAACCACGGCGCCTGCCGACCCGGTCATTGCCAGAGTTCGTGCGATCGCGCGCGAACTCGATCCTGGCGTGCACCTTGGCGAGGTGGTGCTCATGAGCGACGCCCTGGCTCGCGAAAGCGCGCCGTGGCGATTCGCGATGCGCGTGCTCACCTTCTTCGGTGGACTGGCCGCAGTGCTGGCCGTCGTCGGGCTCATTGGCATCGTCTGGCTGGTCGGTGCAATGCGGCGGCGTGAGCTCGGTGTCCGCGCGGCTCTCGGCGCGACGCCGAATCAGTTACGGGAACACGTACTCAGCGACGTGCTGTGGACGACGGCGGCGGCGACGTTCATTGGCATTCTTGGAGCGCTGGCCGTCGGTCGCCTGCTGGCGGGATTCCTTGTGGGCACCTCAGCGCACGATCCGCTTTCGCTAATCGTCGCGGCAGCCATTACGCTCTCTGGTGGCGCAATCGGTTGCCTCCTCGCGGCACAAGGGGCCGCTCGAACCCGTCCTGCTGAGGCGCTCCGAAACTGAGCAGAACTCCTGGATCGGCTGGGGCAATCCACTCGGCGGGCATACACGTATTAAGGTAATAAAGGTGGACGATGCAGCGGCGCACTAGCGCTGAGCTTCAGGGTGACCGTTCACGATTCACTGCCTGACACCTTGATGACCGACACTCAGCACGACGTCAGCTTGCTCGCGCGCATCGTTGCGCGCGAACCCGACGCAGTGGGCGAACTTTACGATCGCCACAGCCGTCTGCTGTTCGGGTTGATCCTCCGCGTACTCGGCAACACGCACGAAGCCGAAGAAGTACTCCAGGACGTGTTCCTGCAGGTCTGGAGACGCGCGGACACCTACAAGCCGGAGCTCGGTGCGCCCATCCAGTGGTTGGTGCGCATCGCGCGGAATCAAGCCATCGATCGCCTGCGCGCGAATGGGATTCGTGCGCGCCATCTGGAGGCAACGCTGCCGCCTGCACCGGTTCGAGGTCCCGAAGCGTATGCCGCACAGTCGGAGCAGCAGATCGTCCTGGCGCGGGCACTCGGCGGGCTGCGCGTTGAAGATCGTCAACTGCTCGAGCACGCGTACTTCCTGGGACTCACCCACTCGGAACTGGCGGAACGGTTCAATCTTCCACTCGGGACGGTGAAGACCAGGATCCGATCGGCCCTGACGACCCTCAGGCGTGAGCTCCAGCCGACGATGGCTGGCACGCACGGATGCTACCAGGTATGACCATCGACTTCGGGGATCTGGAACTCGCGCTCGCTGAGTTGGCCGCCGATGGCACGGACGCACCGCGTCCCGAGGTCAAGACACGGCTGATGGCCGCGATCCACTCCGAGGCGACGACCGCGCCCGTGGGCTTCACATTCAACATGGCGGCCGAGTTCGACAAGTGGATCCAGCACCCGATCCCCGGCATTCGCGTGCGGGTCTTGTCGATGAATCGCGACAACGGATACGCGACGCTGTTTTTCGATGTCGCTCCCGGCACCCGCTTCCCGGCCCATCACCACAAGGGCGCGGAAGAGTGCTACGTGATCTCCGGCAGCCTCGTCACATGGGGCCGGCGTTTGACCGCCGGCGACTTCGTTCACGCCGATCCGCATACCGAGCACACCGAGATGTGGACCGACGAAGGCTGCCAGGTCCTGCTGGTCGTGTCGGCACAGGACTATCTCTCCTGACGAGCTCATGAAGACGGCACACCATCGCGTCTATGTGATCCGTCTTCGAAATCCGCGACGGGGCGACCATCGTGCGGCGTTCTATGTCGGCATGACGGGCTTGCCGATCGAGGAGCGCTTTGCGAACCACAAGCGCGGATACAAGTCGGCGAGTGTGGTCACGAAGTATGGCGTCGAGCTCGCACCTGAGTGGTACGACGGTATCCCACCGATGCCGTACGAGGAAGCCGCGCTGACCGAACCGGCTCTGGCCGACGAGCTGCGCGACCGCGGTTATCTGGTCTACGGTCCGACTGCCCGCACAGCGAAGCGGCGTCCCGCACCGAGACGACGCCGGCGGTCGGGCCGCTGATCGTCGCGCCGCAACAGCGCCCGGCCGCGTGTCAGTCTCCCGCGGCACCGCCTCCACGCCGGGGACCTCACACCGACTACTCGGACCGCAGCGCCACCACGGCGTCGACTCGCGCCGCGCGATACAACGGGCCGAACAAGGCAACGCTTGCACACATGATGAGCACCGCCACCGACGCACCGATCGTCAACGGGTCGAACGGCGGCACGCCGTAGAGCAGCTCACGCACGAGACGAACGACGAGGACAATGCCAACAGCGCCGAGGACCAGGCCTGCCGCCATCCATCCAGCGCCCTGTCGCAACACCAGCGCCGCGATGGCGCGCGGCCGCGATCCGAGCGCAAGACGCACACCAAATTCGCGCTCGCGCGCGGCAGTCATGCTCGCGAAGAGCGAGTAAACGCCCATGGACGACAGCAGCAGCGCCAATGCTCCGAACGCCGTCATCAGCACGACCGGCAGCCGCCGGTCAGCAAGCCCATCGTCGAGCACGGCCTGGAGCGACGCCACCTGCTGCAGCGGCAGGCTGCGATCGAGCGCCGCCAACTCCCGCTCGACGGATCTCGTCAGCGCCAGCGGATCGTTCTCGGTGCGTAGCAGGACGCTCAAGAAGGGTGCGGGGATCTGCCTCGACGATCGATACGCCATCGGCTCGGCATCGCGTCTCGCGCGATCGTTGCGGACATCGCTGACCACGCCAATCACTTCCATCAGTGGCGACTGCGGGTCGGGGCCGAGGCGCAGGCGCGAGCCCACGGCGTTCCCCGTTGGCCAGAAGCGTTTTGCCATCGTCTCGCTGACGACTACTGTTGGCGGCGCATCCACGCGATCGCGCGCATCGAAGGTCCGCCCCTGACGAAGCAGAATCTGCAGCGTCCGGAAGTAGTCGTCCGACACGACAGTCGCGAGCACGAACGGCTGCGCCTCGCTCGCCGGACTCCCCTCGATCGTGACCCCCATGCGCTGCCGAACCCGTGTCGGCACCGACGTGGCCGTTGCCACCGATTGCACGCCCGGAAGTGCGCGAAGCCGATGCTCGAACAGCTCGCGAAACTGGAACCGTGATCCCGGGTCACCGTAGTCGCGCACCGGCAGTTGAATCGCGCCAGTCAGCACGGAATCCGGAACGAACCCAAGCGATGCGTCCGCCATCGCCCACAGGCTTCGCGTCAGCAGCCCCGCACCAACGAGCAGGCTGACGCACAGCGCCATCTGCCCGGCCACGAGCATTCCGCGTGCGCGTCGCGACTGCAGGCCCTCGGTGGACCCGCGTGAGTCGGCGCGCAACGTACGCTGGGCGTCGCCACGAACGACGGCGGCCGGCGCGATGCCGAACAGCAGCCCTGTGCTCAGCGCGATGGCGGCGCTTGCCAGCAGCGCTCCCGAGTCGAGCGACAGGTCGGCGTGGACCGGCAGTGCCCGTGCAGCCAGATCCCTGAGCACCTCGAGCACGACGACAGCAGTCAGCACGCCTGCGGTACCTCCGGCGAACGCGAGCACGACGCTTTCGGTCAACAGCTGACGCACGACGCGCGCGCGCCCCGCGCCGAGCGCGGCGCGGAGGGCAAACTCCCTCCGCCGAGACAGTGCTCGCGCGAGCAGCGTGGCGGCCAGGTTCGCACAGGTGATCACGAGCACCAGCGCGGCGCCGGCCATCAGGACGAGAAGACGAGGACGTGTGTCCCCGACCATCGCGTCACGCAGCGGTATGGCGCTCGCGCGCAGCGTCCCGTTGTCTGCAGGATACTCGCGCGCCAGATCGGCCCAGATCCGTTCGACGTCTCGCGTGGCCGAGTCCTGTGTCGCGCCGGGCGCGAGTCGGCCTACCAGACCCAGCCACTGGGCTCGACGCACGGCGATCGGGTTGGCCACAACCGGCGCTCGATCGAAGGCGATGTAGAAATCGACGTTGCCCATCGGGGCGATGAACGCTGACGGGAGGACACCAGTCACCGTCCGCGCGAGGCCGTTGATGCGCACCTCGCGCCCGATGACAGCCGCGTCGCTTCCGAAAAGACGCACCCACGCGGCGTGCGACAGCATCACAGGCGCACCCGTATCCGTCCCGACCGCACCGCCACTGAGCGCCACCATTCCATCGACCGCATCGTCGCTGCGAAACGGCCGCCCGAGCAGCGGTGACACACCAAGTGTGTCGAAGAATCGAGGTTCAACCCACGCAACGGTGGTGATCTGCGGGCCATCCTCGCGGCCATAGACCGCATCGATCGCGACATCGACGAACGCGGCCAGCGCCGTGAACGACTGCTGCCGCGCGGCGATCTCCTCGACCGAGCCCGCGCTCAGCGGCCCGCGCCCCTGGATGGAGGCGGCAGCGCCGCCATGAATGCGCACGAGCTGGTCAGCGTCGGTGTACGGCAGCGCATCGAGCAGCACCGATTTGACGACGGTGAACACGGCGGTGTTGACGCCAATGCCAAGCGCCAGCGTGACGATCGCGACGAAAGCAAATCCGCGGGCGTTTACGAGCTGGCGAAATCCGGAGCGCACGTCGGCGGCGAACTGATCGAGATGCCCGGTGCGCGCATCGTGGCCGGCTTCCTTGTGACGCACGATGCTGCCAAACTGCTTGCGGGCCGCAATCGCTGCGTCGGCTTCGCTCATTCCGTTACGAACGTACTCTCTGGTGATCGCGTCGAGATGGAACGCCATCTCCTGGTTCATGTCGTCGTCTTGCGCCCGCCAGTTCAGGACCGACAGCAGCCGGCGGACAACTCTCGGTGGACGAAGCTGCATCTCACGCCCCCTGTTCCAGCCCGCGCAGTACGCGTGTAACGGCCTTGGACAGTCGCAGCCAGCTATCGAGCTCGGCGTCCGCCGCTGCCCGGCCCTTGCGCGTCAGCCGGTAGAACTTGGCCTTCCGGTTGTTGTCGGTGACACGCCATTCGGACTCGATGAGCCCCTGCTCCTCCATCCGATACAGCGCCGGATACAGCGAGCCTTCCTCGATCCGCAGCACATCGTCGGAGAGCTGATGGATGCGCATCGCGATGCCGTAGCCATGGTTGGGCCCGGTGCCGAGGCTTTTGAGCACCAGCAGGTCGAGCGTTCCCTGGATCAAGTCGAAACGTCTGACGGCCACCGGTCACCCCTTACCCCTTGTCTACCCTAGACGATCTCAGGAAGCCAAAGGTTGCCACAGTTCCCTAGACCGTCAAAGGAAGTCGGCAACGTCAAGTTCGCCACGCTGGCCGATGTCACCAGCTACACCGCGCAAACGACGCTCGAGGCCAACGCCAAGAACATCCGCGTGCTGCGATCGGCCGTCAACGATCTGGCTCGCGTCTATAACCTGACGCCTCTGGGCGTGTAGCGCGTCCCTGTCGATTTCCAACTGCCAACCCACTCCCAAGAAGTTTGGGAGTGGGGAGTCTGGAGATGACGTGGACCGAGGCGGTGTTGATCTCGGTCTAGCTTGCCAGGAAGTAGCAGGGCCCACGTGCGCGCACTCACAAGCGACGGGATACGCTCACGAAATGTCGTGAGGCGGGCGGTTGATCGGGCTGGTAAACGTGCGTTATCTCTGGGAATCCGCCGGAAAGAGTTCCTTCCAGGGAGTACGTTCACGGTGGGCATGACCATCGCCAGGCCGAGGACCAATTAGAAGTGAGGCATCCAACGAGATCATTCAGACAACTGCCGATTCCGATGTACCGAACCGCATCCTCGACCCGCGTGCGGACGAGGTGCTGCGGGATCCTACAATCCGCCGCAACAGAGTCAAGCAGCCCAGGCAGCGCGCCGGTCGGGTGACGTTCTATCATGGACGCACACCCGCGACCGGCGCCTCTGACTATGGGTCCGGTCCTTGCTCCGCGGGGGATCACATGATCAAGACATCATCGAAATCGAGTGACGTTCGATCAGTCGCAGCCGGCCGATCATCCTCGCCGCAAGCCCGCGTCGACATCAGTGCGCTGACGCACGTCGGGCACGTGCGCGCCAACAACGAGGATCATTTTTACGTTGCCAAGGCAACGCGCGCGCTGGAGACGATGCTGACCAGCATCCCCGCTGGCGACGTGCCGGAGCGGGCGGACGAAATCAACCATGTGATGGTCGTCGCCGACGGCATGGGCGGCCACGCGGCCGGTGAGGTTGCAAGCCGGCTGGCGATCAGCGCGCTCGTGAGCCTGGCGCTGGACATACCAGACTGGATCTTCTGGGTCGACGCCGAGCACGCACCCGAGGTGGAGCGGCGTGCCCGCGAAAGCGTTCAACAGGTCGGTGCGCTCCTCATCGAGCGCGGCCGCGCCGACTCCGCGTTGCGCGGCATGGGCTCGACGTTGACCTGCGCGCGAAACTGCGGCCGCGACCTGCTGATCGTCCACGTTGGCGACTCGCGTGCCTACCTGCTCCGCGCCGGCCGCCTGGAACGGCTGACCAGGGATCACACCTACGCCCAGATGCTGGTCGATTCTGGTCAACTGGCGCCAGACGACGAGACGCTATCGGGCCTGCGCCATATCTTGATCAACGCGCTCGGCGGCAACGCAGAGCAGGTCGAAGTGGACGTCGATCTGCTGCGCCTCGAGGACGGCGACCGCCTCCTGCTCTGCAGCGATGGGCTCACCGATTGCGTCGATGACAAGACCATCGCCGCAACACTCGCCGTTGGGGAGCAGGCCAACGAGACGTGCCAGCGACTCGTGCAGCTCGCACTCGATGGCGGAGGACGCGACAACGTGACGGTGATCGTTGCGAGGTTCGGGTTTGAGCCCGATGAACCGAACGGCAGATCACTGCTCGTCGAGTAGACAACGAACCGCGCAAAGCGCGCCTTCAGCGTGCTATCTGCCTGCGAGGAGGAGCCTCATGTCACTGAGCATCGACCCGCAATCAGGCACCATGAAAGACATCGACACGCTCAAGCGCCATCTGAAATCGAAGGGGTACGCGACGAAGGTCATACTGGATGACAAGACGATGGAGAAAGCCAGTGCGCTCGTCACGAGTGATAAGAGATACCGACTCACGCCACCGGATGAGCTTCGATATCTCGAAGGGCTGCTCGATCTGCCGATGGGCCACATGAAGGAATTCGGCATGATACCGGCGGCAGGGTCTGAGGTGTGCTCGTGCGGACGGACCCCGAGTGCTCTGGATGTCGTCGTCACCGCACTGAAGCAGCGCATTCACGAGAAGGCGTTGGTGAGAGATACCCTGCTGGGCCCGCAGAACATTTTCGAGATGTCCGACGCGGGCCGAGACGCCTCATGTATCAGTTGCGGAAGGCTCGTGACGGCGGTGGTCTACCACCACAAGCGTTCGTACCTGTACGCGTGAACGGTCACTCGCCCCACCCGAGCGGTGGCTCAACGCGTCCCTGCGAGAGTACCCAATACTCGCGCAGTTCACGACACTCCCCCGTCTCGGCGAACAGCAGCAGGAACTCACCCGCCAACGTGAGCGGAGCGCCGTCGGCCTGCAGGTTCGCCCACCATTCCACGGCCAGCCGGGAGCCGTCGACAATCGCCTTGCCGTAACGAAGTTCGACGCTGGCCTGCGACGCGGTGACCTTGCTCCAGTACTCCCGAATCGCGGCACGACCGACGAACGGCGCCTGAAACGGTTGTTCGCGATACGTCGCGTCCTGCGTGAACAACCGGCTGGCGGCGTCGGCGTCTCGTTCAATCCACGCCCGACGATATCGCTCCAGCCAGTCGACGTACGGGTGTTTGGCGGCATGGGCCATGTGACGCTCCGAGAGATCTCAGTCCGCGAGCGCGTGGGCCAGTTCGTCCATCACGGCCTTCTCCTGCGGTGAGATTCGCGAGGTCAGACCAAGGAAGCCACCGGCCGCCTCCGCGACGCTGCGTGCGCGCTCGAGTGCCGACCTGCGGATCTCGTCACGTTCCTTCTGCGAGAGCGACGGCCAGAGCGCCCGCATCTGCTGCTTCCACGCGTCCACGAGCTCCGGACCAGGCTGCTGCATCAGCCAGCTGTCGAGCATCCGCCCGGCGACGCTGTCCGGCGGCACGCCCTGAGCCGCCGCAGCCTTCAGCACCGCGTCGCGCTCGCGCGGTTCGATCTGCCCGTCGGCCCACGCGATGGCCGCCAGAGGCACGAGTTGCAGCGCCAGTACTGTCTCCGGCCCGAGCCCGAGCTCGATCAAGTGGTCGATGAACGCGTCGTCATTGACGCGCACCACCTCGCGCATGGCCGCCCGCCGCTCCTGCTGCGTGGCACGGTCACGCATCTGTTGCAGAAGCCGGGCATTCTCCTTGGCAAAAAAGGCATCTTCGAGCGTCCTTGCCGCATTGTTGAAGTCGTCGCGTTCCACGTGTGTTCTCCTCGTCCTCAGGGCTGGGTATCAGTGCTACTTCGCGGGCGTCCTCAATGGCATATCCGGTCCGAGCTGCCTCGGCGGCGCGCCCTTCATCCACGCCGGAGGGTCGATGTGGTTCGTCGAGCGCTCGTTCTCGTTGCAGACGAACTCGATCATCTCCTGATCGACCAGCAGCCGATGGTTCACACGCACGGTGAACGGCCGCGTATACGCCTTCGGATCGTCGATCGTCACGTCGATCTGCAGAGTCCCGAACGTCGGACGACGGTAGCGCTCGGTCAGCTTCAGGGCGTCGGTGTAGGGGCTGCCGTTGACGTCGAGCCAGCCGGCACGCTCATCACCCAGGAAGTTCGTCGTCTCGACTACGAACGTGTCGTCGCCCTCCCACCAGCCGCGAGAGTAGCCGAACCACCACGGGGTCGGGTCATTGTTCGGCGCCGGACGACCGTCCGTGTAGATGTAGCGCAGTCCGTAGTTCGACTCGTAGGTGATGAGCGTCAGGTTCTTCGTCTGCACGATCTGACGTGGCTGCGGATGGTTGTGGTACTGCATGATGCCGATCGGCAGGCACCACACGTCCGGGTTGTCTTTCATGTTGTCGGCCATCCGCTCCTTTTTGAGCGCCTCGGCCCATGGCTGCATTGGCAGCGGATAGCCGCGACCAGCCACTTCGCCAAACGTCGAGTTCGGGATCGCATTCGGGTCAGGCGGGGGCGTCGGCTGCGCTGGTCCCGCGCCACGGCCCCGGCCACCGCCGAAGACGAGCTGCCAGATACCGGAGAAATCCACCTTGCCCTCTGCCGTCCGCGGCGGCGGTCCATCGAGGATCGGCTTGCCGTCCTGACGCGGCACGCCTGGAGTCGGATGAGACGGCCACTGGGCCGCGGCGGATACAGAGAAGGCGAGCGCCACGGCCACTGCGGCCGTCATTCGCAGGTACGAAGTCATGAAGCCCCCGGAAATCAGTCGAATACGATTCGACTGCACTATACGACGAGAAGCCAGTACGCGTTTGGTCTCGTCTGGAGGCTCCGTCGAGGTACGGTCAGGGGACGCTTGGTGAGCGTCCCCTTCCCTCGCAATCGATGACTAGAAGTCGAAGGTCACATTGAAACGCGCAAAGCGCGCATTCAACACTTGAGTCGGCGCGAGCCACGTCGCACCGTTGGTAACGGGATCGTACGTCTGGTTGTAGACCGTTCCCGTATTGCTGTTGAACAGGTTGTAGATGTCGATCGCCACGTTGGTTCGCGTCCGGCCGAATCTCAGGTTCTTGCCGACGCGCAAGTCGAGTGAATTGAGCTGATCGGGGAAGGTATGCCCCTGCAGCAGGAGGTTGACGGTCTGGAACGGCAGGCCCGGCACCAGCGGGCGCCCTGTCTGCGGCAACAGGATCGCACTCGTGACGTTGTAGTTTGCCGACAACGAATTGCCGTTGCTGGCAACCGCGTTTCCGGCGGGCGCGACGCCAGGTGTCGAGCGGAACGTGCCGCTCACCAGGACATCAATCCTGGGCAGGGTATACGAGGCCAGGCCACGGATGCTCGTCAGCCAGTCCTCATCGATCGCGCACGAGGCCACCTGCTGATTGACGAGGAGCGACCCGGTCGTCACGTACAGCTCCGGGAGCTGGTCCGCAACAGCGCAATAGTCGCGCACGCCCTTGCCGCCGCTCATGCCGAGCTGCAGGAACAGCTGATTCGGCAGCCGCGCGCTCACCTGCGCGTCAACGCCGTGCCAGTAGGTCGTTACATCGCCGTAGTCGCTCGCGGACGTGAAGTAGTTGTCGGTCGCGCCGAGCGGCGATCGCGTGTTGCGCGTGAGGAACGTCACCGGATCGCCGCCGCCGTCCGGCAGATTCGGATTCTGCGGCGCCGTGATCGTCACCTGATCGAAGTCCAGCGGCCCCAGCGCGCGGTTGTCCGTGAAGAAGTGGTTCCCCCACCAGCGGCGGTTGTAGCTGACGTCGATCGCAACCCGCGGGATGATCTCGTGCTGCACGGCGACGCCGAACTGCCAGTCGTATTGCCGTACGCCCCATCCGTTCTGCACGTCGGGGTTGACCTGCGTGGTCACGAAGGGGTTGCCGAAGTTGGAGTTGCTCCAGGCACCGCAGTTGTCGCCGCCCGACGCCAGGTTGTTCTGCGCGGCCGGATTCATCAGATCGCAGTCGGGATTGAAATTGCGGTTGCCGTCGGTCCAGCTCCGGTTCGTGGTCTGTTGGAACGTCACCGCCGGATTGTTGATGGTGTAGAGACCTCCGTTCTGCGCGGTCTCCAGGTACTTGCTGAAGTTCACCTTCAACGACGTCTTGCCGTTCCCGAACAGATCGTAGGCCGCACCCATGCGCGGCGTGATGTCGTGGAACCCAGTCACCCCATCCTGGCGCGGGAAGATGAAGCGGCTGCCGAACTGGTTATCGGCGGTGATGCCGTTCTCACCCTCGGGGAACCAGCTCCAGGCGTGCTCGTAGCGCAACGCACCCTGCACGGTGAGCCGCTTGTGCGTCCACTGATCCTGCACGTAGAAGCCGTCGTAGCGTGTGCGGTTGCTCTGGATGTGCGGCCCGATGCGCATCGTGAACTGCGTCGGCACGCCGTTGTTGAACGTGTAGCTCAGTTGATTGTCGACGTTCTGGATCTGCCGGTACACCTCGTGCGCCGCCTGGTATCCGACCTTGAAGCTGTGCGCGCCCGTCACGTAGGCGAGCGACCCCCGCCAGATGTAGTGCTGCTGATTGTTGGAGGCGGCCGAATTCCAGCCCCGATACACGAAGTTGGGCGTCGGAACGCCAGCCGCGGTGCTCTGTTCGGTGACAGCGGCCAGATGCGTCTGCGACCCGGGCGGAACGTATCCACCCCACTTGCTGCTGAATTGCGAGAAGCCGGCCTCCATCAGGATGCGGTTCGTCGCCGGCGACGTCCACGTCGCCTGCGTGATCTTCTCTCGCTCCGGCCACATGTTGCCGGACTCCGGCGATATCGTCGTACTGCCGAGAGCGATCCAGTCGTCGCCGCGCTCACGACAGCCATCGCCCGTGTTGACGAGCGCCGACCCGGCGCAGTTCGCCTGGTAGTCGTAGTAGAACCCGAGCTTGTTCTTCTGGGTGAGCTGACCGGTCAGGCGGATCGCTTCGATCTTCTTGGACCCCGCCGATCTCGATGGAACGTCCAGATCCCTCACATAGCTCCACTTCGTCGGATCGAGGGCGTTCGCATTCGCGTAGATACCCGGCACGTCCTGGTGCGTCCCGTAGGTACGCAGGTTGTTGAAGAACCACAACCGATCGCGCTTGATCGGACCGCCGATGGCGAGGTTCGTGTCGTAGTTCTTGATGAGCCCCGGTGGCTCCGTGATGCCAACGCGGCGCAGATCGTCATCGAGATTACTGCCCTGCGACCACTCGCCGGCGGTGCTCAAGAACGCGGTCCCGTTGAAGTTGTTGCCGCCGCTCTTGGGGATGATGTTGAACGCCGGCCCACCACGATCCACCTCACCCATACCGCCTGCAACGGTGACCTGGACCTCCTGCGCATTCACGAAGTCGTACGCAAAGCTCGAAACGCCGCCGCCGCCGAACGCTGACCCGACGTTCATGCCGTCCACCTGCACTGTGCCTTCGTTGCCACGCCCGCCCCGCGACGTGAAGAAGAAGTTCGTGGCGGTTCCGCCAACAGACTGCGTGGAGTTCACGTCGAGGGTCAGCGACTGAACCCCGGGCACCATCGCCAGCACGCTCCCATAGGTCCGCGTGACTGGAACCGCGGCGAGCACCTCGTCGGCCAGCACGACCTCGCGTTTGGTGCTCGTCTGCGTGTCGATGATTGGTGTCGCTCCGGAGACGGTGATCGTCTCCTCGACCGCTCCGACTCGCATGTCGGCATTGACCGTCGTCACCCCAGCGCCGGATAGCTGGATGTCCTCGCGCCTGACCGTGGTGAACCCGGGCAGCGTGAACGTCACAATGTAGGTGCCGGGTTCCAGGTCGACGATCCGGTATTGGCCGGTCCCATCCGTCACGACCGTGCGTGACTTCTCGATGAGCGCCGGGCTCGCCGCTTCAACGGTCACGCCTGGCAGGATGGCGCCAGACGAGTCTCTGACAATGCCGGCAACGCCTTGGGAAAAGGCCGGCGTGGAAAGGAGAAGCAGTACCGCAACGACAAACGATCCGATTGCCAGTGCTCGCATCGACAGCCTCCGATTTGTGACATCCCCTGGGCGCGGGTAGCCTACGGCATGCAGACGAGGCAATCAAGACGGGCTTCTCAGGCGGGACGAGCTCGAGTGTTAGCTCTATTGGCGCTTCACTTCCGTACCGGATTCCTTTGTTCAGCGAAGGCCTGCGCGACTTTCAGCGCAATCGCCGACGTGTCAGCGTAGGAGATGTTCGACGTCACGGACACCACGAGTTCGCGCTCGGGGAACGTCATGAGAGACGCAACCATCCCGCCCAGCGACGTCCCATCGTGGCCAACCCAGCGTGTTGGGTTACCCGCCAACGTAACGCTCTCGATGTCCCAACCGAGGCCGTAGCCCGTTTCCTGCCCTGAGGTCAGCCGCTCTGACGTCTGGAGTAATTGGACGGAGGCGGGTCGCAGGAGTTGGCCGCTGTTGATCGCCATCCCGAAACGCACCAGGTCTGATGGGGTGGACAGGAACACACTGGATCCCGCGTAGCAGGAATAGTTGATCGGCCGCATCAGGTGGAGGCCGTAGCCGGGATCCGCGGCGAACCTCGGGAAGTAAGACGTTGCCCGATTGGGAGCCCTCGCGGAGTCGGCCTTCGTGTCGTGCATGCCCAGAGGGTCGAAGACCTGCTTCTGCATGAACGTGAGGAACGGCTCGTCAGCGGCGGCTTCGACGGCCGCACTCACCAGGATCCAGCCGTAGCTCGAATAGTGATACTGAGTCCCCGGCTCAAACAGCAGCTCGACCTCGTAGCCACTGAGGAACTGCAGCGCGTCGATCGGCCGCTCGCAGTACTGGCTGAACAACGGTCCCTCGTCCCCGCCGTCATTCGCAACGCCCGCCACATGCCCCATCAACTGACGGAGAGTCACAGGCCACTGCCGGTCGGGGATCTCGGGCACGTACGTCCGGATCATGTCGTCGAGCTTCAAACCGCCGTCTTCCAGCAGCAGGCCGACGGCGGCTGACGTGAGCACCGTGGACGCGGTGCCGATCCTGAACGTCGTCTCGGGCGCGACAGGCACTTGCTTTTCGAGATCCGCCCAGCCAAAGCCTTCGGCCCACACGATGTCGCCACTGGTACCGACTGCAACCGACAGTCCCGGCAGGTTCTGCTCGGTAAGGCCCTGGCGGACGATCTGCCGCCCCTGCTCCACCGCGTCAGCCCACTGTGGCAACGGGGCCGAATGCGTGACGGAGGGCGAGTCTTTCGGGTTCGGATGCAGGGGCGTCGCAGTGGTGCTCATGTAGCCCCAAAGCCCCGCAAGCGCCACGGGTATCAGCCCGATGCCCAGGACGCCCACCGACAGCCAGATCTCCGTTCGACTCTTCGACATGTTTTCTCGATGTCCGCGTAGCGCGTCAGCTCTTCGCCCCGGTCGTGTTGGCGTTGCCCCCGCAGGATCGTCTTTTGAGGCGGCTCGAGTCTTCACCGAACCGTGAGCATCGTGTGAGATCTGGGTGAGAAGGGCTGTTGCGGATGCGCCGTCCACGGGAATGAGCCGGAAACCGGTGCTTCTTCCAACTGCGCGGGTGCTAGTTGGCCGCAACCGTCTCGACTTCCGAAGGACCGATCAGGCGCTCGAGATGACGAATCCGACGCCGGATCGCGCGCGCCCGCGCCTCAGCGTGTGGTGCGATAAGCCGTCGCGCGAGCGAGCGATCACTCCCCAGGACGCGCTCCGCGGCGGTCAGCGCTGCATACGGGAATGCATTGGTCAGTCGAAAGATTGCGCGTTCCTCGTCAGGAGTCGTCGGCGGCACCAGGGCGCCGGCAATGGCCGCCGCCTCCTCGCTGAGGAGGCTCTCGAGGCGCAGCGGCCTGGGTCTTGGCTCGTCCCACTCCACCGGCAATTTCATCGCACGCGCTGACAGACGCTCACGGCTCACAGCCGGCCTGCCCCGTTCGCCGCGAGCGAGCCAGCGGCCGAATGGTGGTGACGCGCTGCGGTCGCGGAGGTATTGCCGCAGCGTTCGGCCGAGGCGCGTAGTGGCCATCGCCCACAGGACCGCGATCAGCGCGAGCGCGAACGTCCCGACCCCTAGAATCGTCGCAATATTCACCCATTGCGACGTGCGCGCCGCCTCACCCACCATCACCGCGGCGGCAGGCAGCGCGAATATGAATCCCAGCAGACTGTAGCCGATCCACCGCCAGATGTATCGCGGCCCTGCCGTCGACGTTCGTCCCCACATCCACCAGTCGCTAAGCTCGCTCGCCACGAAACCAAGGAGGTAGCTTGCGCCGCAGGCTACACCGACCGTTGTGAAGACACCGGGCTGCACCGACGCCTCGCGCACGCCGCTCCACCCGCTGTTGCGGAGGGCAAGAAGGCTCGGGTCTTGCGTCCAGAGCTCGTACGCCTGGCGATCCAGGGACGCCGTGAGCAGTAGCGCCAACGCAGCGGCGCTTGCGAGCACCGCAGCCAGAGTCGCGAACGGGACCGACGGGCGCTCGTAATCCGCCCTCGCAAACAACGCGCTCGTTTCGACGCGATCCCACCACAACCACACAGCCTCGAACAGCTTGTACGTCACCCAGACACAGGACAGCACGGCGCCAATCCACAATGCCTGAAGCAGCAGCGATTTCGCGAGATCGCCCATGATCAGGCGCAGGAACGGTACGCGCTGGGCGAAATCGACGAGCTCGTTGAAGAGGGTCGCCACGAACTCGGGAGCATCGGACGCTTCCCGCCACAGCGTCTGCCGGAATCGCACGAGCACCGAGACCGCAACCACCGCAGCCAGAACGCGGGAGAGCTGTAGCCACCTCACTCGCCAGCTCCGGCGCGCCTGCGCCCATTTCAGGCGCTCGCTGTCCCACTCTCCTCTTCGCAGTTGAACGCCGGCCAGATCGGCCAGTTCCTGCGCGATCATCGGCAGGAACTGGTCCTGGTTGCGCCAATATCCAGAATGATCCAGCAGCGGGGATCCGAAGTTGAACACCTCTTGGCTGTCTACGAACGGGACCTGTGTACTCCCGAGCGGCCCATTGGAGACCGGATCAGCCTTGGTGTAGCGATCGAGCCATCGCAGCGGCGGCTCGATGTTGAGTCGCTTGTCGATCGCAGCGTCGGTCTCGTGGATCTTCAAAGACGAAAAAGCAGATGAGAACGTCACAGCGCCGAACACCAGTGAAAGCAATCCCATCAATGACCAAGGCCCGACGTTCATGAAAAAGGCGAAGAGCAGCCCCATAGCAGCGAGGAAGACACCCATGAGGGTGCTGCCCAACAACCGATCACGCCACGTTTCCCCAAACGCGAGCAGGCCCACCGCGGCGCCGGCCAGCGCCGACACACTGGTCACGTGCCGCCAATCCAGGAGGCTGATGCCGAAGATGTTCGTCAGGTCGAGCGTGAATTCAAAGGCTACGAGCATCCTGGTGGGATCGAGCCCCTGCGCGGTGAACATGTTGACGCGCACCGTAGGATCGACAAGCACGCGGTACATCGCCCACACCCCACACGACACGAGGAGCAGGCCGCCCGACAGAAGCCAGAGCCTGAAGCGGGCGACGCCGCGGATCTCATCGAGCATGAGCAGCTTCCGCACGCCGGCTCCAAAGGTGAAGAACACCTCGGGCCTCGGAGCGTCGGGCGGCTGCAGCGCGGCATGAGCCACGGCGGCGCCCTGTGAGTGCGCCACGATGATCGTCCTGCGCGCCATCGTCTGCAGCCAGCGGAGATCGTGTTGCACACGCGAGACCATCGCCGCACCGCGGATTGAGCTCTCGAGCAGCGTGTAGCTGTCGCCTACGGTCCCGACCAGGATCCGCTGCGCTCCGAGGATCGCCGACCGCAGCGCTGGAATCGGGAGGATGCCCACGACGAGCGACGTAATCATCGTAAGCGTGAGCAGCGGCAATAGTGCGATGGCGATGGTGAGCAGTGCGATCTCGGGCAGCTTTCGGTACCACGGCTTGGCCAGCCGGAACCGGCGAACGAAGTGGTCGGCCACGGCCAGCGGCACGATCTCGAGCGACCATCGCCACAGGTCACGGTAGCGCGGTGCCGCGAAGCTCGCCGCCCACCACGACTCGGCGAGCAACCAGGTCGTGTTCACACCGTCCGCCGTGATGCGCAGCTTGGCGTGCGCAGGAATCGCTCCCGTCGCGCTCTGCGTCAGGTCGGCGTCGCTGACGCCGACGCTAATCGTCGGCTGCGGACTGTCAAAGGTCAACCAGCGCTTGAACCAGCTTCTGAGGCATTCACCCAGCTGGACGAGCGTGTCCGCGCGCTGTTGTTCGCCGATGCCGTGGACGAACAGTACCCCGACGTCCGCCATCTCAGTGGCGGTCCCGCGCGTCGATTGATCCACTGTGTTGAAAATCCGGAAGGCTCATGGTAACGCAACCCTCGGCACGGCGTTGCCCTTGCCAGACCACACGCGGAGAGTCCATCGAATGTGCTCGCGCGGAACACGTGTCGGGGATATCCTCGCCTCATGAGACTTGCGATGGCATTGGTGTTCACGGTGCTCGTGGGAACAGTTACGGCGCAGCAGGCACGTCCCTCGGGTGACAGCCCCCGTAGCTGGGATGCGGCCGCCGCGGCAGCCTATCTGGATGCCCGGATGGACTTGTGGTTCGCCAACGGCACCAAGCTCAGAACTGGAGACTCGCAGACGGCGTGTGTCTCCTGCCACGCGGGGCTGGCGTACGCACTCTCGCGCCCGGTGCTGCGACGCGTCATGCATGTCGACACCCCGGCCACACAAGAGGCGAAGCTGATCGAGGACACGACGCGCCGCGTCGAGACCTACAGCACGCACCAGGTGCTGTATGACTTCAACGAGCGCCGGCAGATCGAGTCGCGCGGAACCGAGGCCGTACTGAATGCGGTGATTCTCACGAGCGCCGACGCCGCGAAGAATCTAGGCGAGCCGAGCGCACCCACGAAGAAGGCCCTTGCTCGAATGTGGGAAACGCAGCGGGCCGATGGTCGCTGGGACTGGCTCGAGTTCGGGCTCGAGCCGTGGGAAACCACTGAGGCTGTCTACCATGGGGCCACGTTTGCGGCATTCGCTGCGGGCACGGCTCAGGGCCAGCAGGATCAAGTCGCAACCGCCGGCATTGAACGTCTTCGGGCGTATCTCTCCACCAACTATCAGGCGCAGCATCTCTATAACCGCACCTGGGCGCTGCTCGCCTCCACACGCCTGAAGGGTGTGGTCACCGACGCACAACGCGACGCGCTCGTCGACGATCTCGTGCGGGCGCAGCGAGACGACGGTGGATGGTCGCTCGAGGCGATGGGCCCGTGGAAGTGGAGCAAAACCGCACCGCCGGTGAAGTCGCCCGGCGATCTCGACGGGTCGCTGCTGACGCAGTCAGACGGTTACGCAACCGGTCTCGTCGTCTACACGTTGAAGCAAGCGGGTGTGGACCCCGGTCACGCCGCGATCCGCAAAGGCATTCAATGGCTGGAGACGAACCAGCGCGCGATCCCCGTGCCTGACGTTCCCGGCCGCGCGTGGCACACGCACTCGCTCAACTACGATCGCGAGCATGGCGGTGAGAAGGGCGAGCCGTGGCGGCGGTTGTTCATGTCCGATACGGCAACGGCGTTCGCGATCCTCGCGTTGGCCGATAACTAGCACAGTTTGCACTTCGGCGCAGCAGTCAGTCCCTGGCTTCCGTGCCTGGGTCCTGGTCCGTCCCTGCTCCTGCGTCCATGGGACGCGGCTACACGCAATCAAAAGCCGCACTAGCGGGTGCGCCGATCAACAACCGATTCTTCGGCGTGATGTCGGATGGTATCGTTTGTGTCCACACGCGGTACCCGCTCTGCTCCAGGCGCACGGCGCGCATCACGTCGATCGCAAGCGGTCGATCCACCCAACCCGCGAGCGGTCCCGTCTTGCATGTCGCCAGGTCGTGACAGCAGGGCAGCACCGCGACCACTGCACGCGCCGCAATCGCACGATCCAGGATCTGATCGCTCAAGGCGCCACAGGCGTGACTCGACACGACGACATCGTCAGGCGTGAGCTCGAATAGCGAGACGTCGCGAGCGACAAGCGATACGCGCCGCTCCAGGCGCGCCCAGGAACGCGTCAGCGCCGCATGCAGGGTGGCGCTCGACGGTGACAGCACAGGGTCAACCACGATCGCTTCAGGAGACGTGTCGTCGAGCAGGATCATCAGGTGCGCGAGCAGACCGGCTCCGCCGGCAGCGTCAATGACTCGCCCGCCACGGCGCAGCCGCCGGACTCGCCGTGCGACTTCCCACGCCTCGTACAGCTCCTTGCGCGGCAGGCAGCCGGCCTGACAGAGGGTCCGGCCCACGCGATCGAACAAGGTGTCGCCGGGAAACCGGTCAAGGTCGTGCTCCGTGAGCCGGTTGCGCGATCCGGGTGCGAATGCCACACGCAAGAATACCGCTTCACGCATCGCCTCGGTCGCGATGCGCGGCCCGGCGCCATTGACGCGCGGCTACTGCCACGCGTTCCAGTAACTGGTCTTCACCCGCAGCCGTGCACGAATACCCGGCGGCGTCGGCTGCCTGATCGGAATCTCGAACGTCAGCTCCGCGTCATCCTCGCGGACAATCTTCGCCACTGAAGGCCGGCTTCCCCGCTTGCTGGCAAACGTGTACTCGAAGAGCCATCGTTCATCGGGCGCGCGCGGCGGGCGCGCCTCGAGAATGATGACGTCGCGGTACAGGTATCCGCCTTCGTAGTGGTCCTTGAGAAACAGGATCCCGTCGACCTCGTACTCCGGGACGCGGACACACAGGTCGAGTGCGAACGAGACTGTGCTGCCGGTCTGACTCTGTCCCATATCAAGGAAGATGTTGAAGAGAATGGGACTCGCAGGTTTGTTCGGCTTCCATGACTTCGTGACGGCCTCATCATCCCCTGCCTTTGGCTTCTTCGAAAACAGCTCGTCGAAACGCCTGAAGATCGCGCTGTTCTCGTTGGCCGTGCGGCGGTGCAGCTGCCAGGTCTTCCCGCGAACGCTTACCGACACCTCGAACAGGTACGAAGCCTTGATGTCGCGTCCTTCGTCGTACTTCTGCTGCACCGCCGGCGGAAGCGTCAGCTCGTCGATCTCGAGCGTGCCGTCCGCACGAACGTCGCCATACAGGAATCGGACCAGGTTCTGGTATCCCTCCTCGCTGTTCACGATCCCGAAGAAGCCCGAGTGACTGCGATGGACAAACGCCTGCGGCGAGTAGACGAATCCGTCCGGCGAGCGGCCGCGGGTCGTCGAGTTCTTGATTCGCACCAACCCGTCGCTGGCATCTCCTGCCGCGGCGCTCGATAGTCCGGCCGCGACCTTGTAATCGACTGGATTGGTACCCACGAGGTTGAACACGCGATCGGCGTCGAAGTTGGTCACGATGTCGACGTTGTCACCATCCAGCACGTCATCGGACAGGGCCAGGAGCTGGGCAATCTCGCCCCGGTTGAAGGTATTGATGCCGTAGAGAGACAGCCATGCCGGGATGTTGCCGAAGATGCCAACGTCGATTCCGTTGTGCGGGGTCGCATACGTGAACAGCTTGTCCACGAGGGCTCGCGCGTCCGGGGAGCCAAACGCGGGATTCTGCAGGAACGCGCGACAGACCAGCCCGCCCATCGAGTGCGCAACCAGGTAGACGCGGAACTTGTCATACGACTGCTTTCCTGCGTCGCGCTCTTGTTGTGAGATGACCGTGTCCTTGCCCTGCGGGTACACGCGGTCGCGAAGCTTGAGGATCAGCTCGCCGAGCCCTCTCGCGAATCGGGCCATGTCGGGACGAGCCGTCGCGCCGAGATCAACCGACGACGGCTCGTAGTACCGGTAGATCACGATGCTGCGATACGATACTGGCCGCACCGTCCCGTCCACCGTGCTCGGTGCGGTCAACTCCGAAACCCGATCCTGCCCCTCCTCGAAGACATCGTCGTAGTCGAACTGCTTGAGGAGTCGAACGAGCGGCGACTCGAAGAAGTACTTCTTCACCGACCCATCCCAGATCTGTCTGACCTTGCAGGATCCGACGTTGAACCCCATATACGGGTCCGCGACCGCGTCCTCGATCTCGGTCTGGGTCATCGCGTAGCCGCGTACGTAGATGATCGGGTGAATGGCGGATGTTTTCACATGGTCTCCGAGTCGCCGGGGAGTGGAGTTCCCGAGGTGGCGTCGAATTCAGCGCGCTATTCTACATGTCTAAAACATGTCGCGCCTTCGCGCCTCCGGCGCGCGGGCGCCCAGGAAGCGGCTCGCGACCTGAAACCGTCGTGTCTGCTGTGATCGAACCGAGAGAGAGGATGTGCAGGTGAAGAAAATTGGGTTCCTATCGTTCGGGCATTGGACGCCGTCGCCCCACTCGCAGGTGCGCACCGCTGCAGATGCGTTGCTCCAATCGATCGAGCTGGCCGTAGCCGCTGAGGAGTTGGGCGCCGACGGCGCTTACTTCCGCGTGCATCACTTCGCTCGCCAGCTCGGCTCGCCCTTCCCGCTCCTCGCAGCAGTCGGCGCGCGCACCAGCAAGATCGAGATCGGCACGGCGGTCATCGACATGCGCTACGAGAACCCGCTCTACATGGTCGAGGACGCGGGAGCCGCAGACATCATCGCGGGCGGCCGCCTCCAGCTGGGCATCAGTCGAGGATCGCCCGAGCAAGTGATCGACGGCTGGCGCTATTTCGGCTACGCGCCCTCTGAGGGCGAGACCGACCAGGACATGGCGCGCCAACGCTCTGAGGTTTTCCTCGAGGTGCTCAAGGGTCACGGGTTTGCCAAGCCCAACCCGCGGCCGATGTTCCCCAATCCGCCAGGGCTGCTGCGCCTCGAGCCGCACTCGGAAGGGCTGCGCGACCGGATCTGGTGGGGTTCCAGCTCGAACGCCACGTCCAAGTGGGCCGCGAAACTGGGAATGCACCTCCAGAGCTCGACACTCAAGGACGACGAGACCGGGGAGCCGCTGCACGTTCAGCAACGCACGCAGATCGAAGCCTATCGCGAGGCATGGAAGGAGGCCGGCCATCAGCGTGAGCCACGCGTGTCCGTCAGCCGCAGCATCTTCGCGCTCGTCAATGATCTCGACCGCGCCTACTTCGGAGGGGATGCCCGGAGCCAGGACCAGATCGGTTACATCGACGCCAACACCCGCGCCATCTTCGGCCGCTCGTACGCCGCTGAACCCGAGGTGCTGGTGAAACAGCTGGCCGCCGACGAAGCAATCGCGGCCGCCGACACCCTGCTCCTGACGGTCCCGAACCAGTTGGGCGTGGACTACAACGCTCACGCCATCAACAGCATTCTCAAATTCGTTGCGCCGGAGCTTGGGTGGCGCTGACGCGAATGACGCAGGCGGCGATGCGATGAGCAACGCCGCCTGCGGCCGCCGGCGTGACGTCGCCTAATTGGATCCGCGGCCGGCCGGCGGCGTGCTTCCAGGTCCGCCGTCGCCGGCGGTCCCGCCGTTGATGATGCGGCCATCAGGCAGCGTCACCAATCGCCCGTCCACGATCCGTGCGCCGCTCTTCGCAAGATATCCCTGGACGATGAGCGTGTCGCCCAGGTCGATGTCGCCCCGGTTGAATCCCCGCCTGGACAACGCCCCTGGACCAGCTCCTTCAATGGTCCAACTGTTGACGCGTCCCTTGGAATCGGTCACGTCGATGTAGAAGAAGCTGTGCGGATTGGTCCATTCGATCTTCGTGAGCTTTCCGACCAGGCGAATCGGCTTGTTCGCGTCGTACATCGCAGCAAAAGAATGATGAGCGAAGACGCTCGACGAGCCCGCGGCTGCGGTGATTGCGGTCAACAGCCATGTGAACATCAATCCAGTCTTCATGACGATCGTCTCTTTCTCTCACAATCCGTAGCGCTCGGGCCCGGGCGGATCCTTGGGTAGTTCCAGATCCTGGTAGCCGTACCCGCGGTTGCCGTCTGGTCCAATGGCCCCGGCGCCGGGGCCGATGTGCGCGGCGTCGATGTTGTTCTCGTTGCAGGCGTACTCGGTCAGCCCTTGACCGGGATCACCGTGCACCCACGTTCGCGCAAAGGTGAATGGGCGCGTGTAGTACTTCGAGTCGGAGACCGTCATCTGCAAGTTGAGATGATGGAAGTCCGGACGCGACCAGCGCTCCGTGACACGCGCCTGGTCGCTGGTGGGGTTGCCGTTTTCATCGAGCCAGATCTTGTCCCTGGCGCTGTCCCGCAACCCTGCCGTCTCAATCACGAGCGTGTCGTCATCCCAGTGCGCGATGGCATGGCCGAAGTAGCGAGGCTCGGGGTTCTCCGGGTGACGTAGATCCTCGTCGATCGAGACCCAGCGGTGCGTATTGTAGAAGTAGATCGTCGCAAGCCGCTTCGGCGTGTGCAGGATCTCGAATGGAAGGCCGCTGCCGTTGTGACGTGGGATCCCGCCGAGGATGCACACGGCCTCCGGGTCGACGGTGTGGTTCTGGCTGTACAACTGCGCACGCCGCCCGAGAGCGCTGAGTGGCAGGATGAAATTGGGCTCGTCCTTGCCCAGGTTGCCAGTGGGCTTGCCGGCTTCGCGCAACGGGCGCCAGTAGCCGGTCAGATCCGGCTTTCCGTCGAGCCCGCGCGGCGCTGTGTACTGACGGCCGCGAAGATCGTTGGCCGTGAGCTCCGACGGAGTCTGCGACGGAGCCGGCGCAGGCGGCACTTGTGCAGGCGCACCGCCGATGGACAACACGAAGATGACGACGATGATCGCGAATCCGGAAGCAGTGCGCGTCAACATGCCCTCGCCCCTTTGATCTTCGTTTACTGTCCGGGTAAATCAGACGGCTTCGGCTTGTTCTTCCGATACAGCCAGTATCCGGTCCCACGCGAATCGTCAACCGATCCGAACGGAAGGTCGGGCACGATCTGGTTGTCCGGACCGAAGCCGCGATTGCCGTTGGGACCAATTCGGCCAGGTCCCGGTTCGAGATGAGTCACGACCCATGGGGTGTTCCATTCGCAGGAGAACTCGGTCAGTCCCTCGCCAGGTTCACCGTGGATGAAACTCCGCCGATAGACGATCGGCTCGGTGTAATACGCCGTGTCGGTGTACGTCAGCTCCAGATTCAGGTGGTGAAAATCCGGCCTCGTCCACCGCTCGACGACGGTTGCTCCTGCGCTGATCGGATTGGCGTTGTCGTCCAGCCAGACGTCGCCTGCTGCACTGTCCTGGAAGCCGGACGACTCGATCACCAGCGTATCGCCATCCCATCGGCCGATCGCGTTGCCAAGGTATCGGGGATCCTGCTCAGGATCGCGGGCTCGCTCGTCCAGCCACACCCAACGATGCCAGCTCAGTGCGTGGAACGTCCCGAGCCGCTCCGGCGTGTGAAGGATCTCGAACGGCAGGACACTCGTCAACAGACGGGGGATACCCGTGATGATGCAGCGCGCTTCCGGATCCACGGTCCGATAATTGAGCGCCAGCACCTCCTTGCCTTTCGCCGTGTAAGGCAGCGCGAAGTCTGGCCTGTCCTTGCCGAGATTGCCATCGGGCTTTCCGTCCTCGTGGAGCAACTTCCAGTAGCCGGTGAGAAGCGGTTTCCCGTTGGCGCCGCGTGGCGTCCCTTCCGTTGGTCCGATGTACGGCCGCCCGAGCAGAATATCAGCGGAGGAACGCGTGCCGCGCTCTTGCGGTGCAGGCGACTGACTGCCTCGGCATGAGGCGGCGACCACCGCTGCCAGCAGCGCGACGCCCACGAGAAATGGTCTCCACATGCGAACGATCACGCACACTCTAGTAGTCAGAAACCGTGACACGGTCAAGAGAAATTGACGTGGCCATGATGACATCGCCGCCCACGGGCTCGACGAAACCTGACCGGCTCCCCCAGCCGCCGCTGATTCGCGCGATCGGGCGCTTCAGCCTGACCGCGGCCATTGTCAACGGCGTCATCGGCAGCGGCGTCTTCGGCCTGCCCTCGGCGGTCGCGGCGCTCACTGGGGCCTGGAGTCCTGTCGTCGTGCTCATCGCCGGAGCCTGCGTCTTCGTCGTCCTGCTGTGTTTCGCAGAGGTCAGCACCCGCTTCGATCAAGCCGGCGGCCCCTACCTTTACGCGCGCGAGGCATTCGGTCCGGTCGTGGGATTCCAGGTCGGCTGGCTGCTGCTCATCTCACGTCTCCTGGGTTGTGCGGCCGCGCTGAACATTCTCGTCGTCTACGTGGGGCTCCTCGCACCAGCCGTCGCAACACCGACCGGGCGCGCGATCACCATGACCGGTGCGATTGCGATTGCCACGGCGATCAACATCACGGGGGTCCGCCAGGCGACATGGACGGTGAATGCGTTCACCGTTGCGAAGGTGTTACCGCTTCTCGTGTTGATTGTGCTGGGCTTGCCGCAGATCCGCAGCGACGTCCTCACAGCGCAGGTCGTCGCAGGTCCTGACTGGGGTGAGGCGGTGTTGTTGATGGTGTTCGCATACGGCGGGTTCGAGTCGATGATTGTCGCCGCCAGCGAGACGCGCCGTCCGCGAGAAGACACGGGCTCGGCGCTGATCACGGCCGGAGCGATCGTGACGCTGATCTACTGCCTGCTGCAGCTGGTCATCGTTGGCGTGCTGCCCGATGCCGGACGGACAACGACGCCAGTGGCGTCGGCGCTGGGCGCGGTCATGGGCGCGAGCGGAGCGACGCTCGGGAGTGTCGCGGTCGTGCTATCCGTTTACGGGTGGCTGACCGGCTTCACGCTGATGATGCCCCGGGTGCTCTACTCGATGGCGACGCATCGAGAGCTGCCGGCCGTCGTGGCCCGAGTTCATCCGCGTTTTCGCACGCCGTACGTCGCGATCGTCGTGAACGCCGTGCTCGCGCTGGTCATGGCGCTCTACAGCTCGTTCGCACAGGCTGCGACGTTCGCGGCGATCGCACGCCTCGTGGTCTTCGCCGTCACCTGCTCCGCGCTGGTGAGGTTGAGGAGAACGCACGGACCGTCGCCGGGGTTTCGGCTGCGCGCAGGAACGATCTTCGCCATCGCCGGCACCGCGTTCTCGGTGTGGCTGCTGGCCACGCGAAGCTCGAATCAGCTTGGGATCATGTTCGGCGTCGTCGCCGCGGGCGTCGTGCTGAGGGCTGCAGCCGGTAGGCACAGGCCCACGGTCACGACGGTAGCGCATCGAGATACTTGAGGGCACCGCCCGTGTTGAAAAGCACAACGCGGTCGCGCGACCGTATCATTCCGTCGGACACCAGCTTTCGAATCGCCGCGAGCGCGGCGCCGCCCTCGGGCGCAGCGCTGATCCCTTCAGTGCTTCCGAGCTCGAGCATGCCATCGATCATGGCCGCGTCGGGGACCGCGATCGCGGTTCCACCACTCTCTCGCACGGCCCGCAAGATCAGGAAGTCACCGATCGCGCGCGGAACCCGCAGGCCATCAGCCACCGTCGCCGGATTCTCCCAGGGCGCCGCCGACTCGGTGCCGCTCTCGAACGCGCGCACGATCGGCGCGCATCCCTGCGCCTGTACCGACACCATTCGCGGCCGCCGCCCTGACGCCACCCAGCCGAGACGTTCGACCTCTTCGAACGCCTTCCACATGCCGACCATCCCGGTGCCTCCGCCGGTGGGATAGATAATCCAGTCGGGCCATTCCCATTCCATCTGCTCGGCCAGCTCGTAGGCCATCGTCTTCTTGCCCTCGATGCGGTAGGGCTCCTTGAGCGTGGAGACGTCGTACCAGCCGAGCGAGGCACCAGCCTCGGACGCCGCCCGCGCGGCGTCGGTAATGAAGCCGTCGACAAGTGTCACATCCGCGCCGTAAAGCACACATTCGCGTACGAACGGCGTCTTCACGTCGCGTGGGAGGAAGACCTTCGCGGCCAGCCCGGCCCGCGCCGCATACGCGGCCATGGCGTTGCCCGCGTTACCAGCAGATGGGACGGACACCGTCGTGACGCCGAGGGCGCGTGCTCGCGTGATCGCCGCCGATTGACCGCGCGCCTTGAACGAGTTCGTCGGATTGAGCGACTCGTCTTTGACAAAGAGCCACTCCAGCCCCAGCCTGGCGCCGAGCCTCGTCGCATGCAGGAGTGGTGTCAGACCTTCCCCGAGCGTCACCGGGACTTCGTCGTCGAAGACCGGCATCAGTTCGCGGTATCGCCACATGTTCGGCTCGCGATCCCGCAGAGTCTCACGCGACCAGGCACGTGCTGCAGCGAGATCGTAGCGAGCAAGCAGCGGAGCGCCACACCTGCACAGGTGATGACGCTCGCGCGCGTTCAGGGTCGGAGCACCACAAGGACGCGAGCACTCGAGGTGCGTGAAGAAGGAGCGGCTCAATGCAATATGGACACCCGACGTCAGAAGTCGAACTGCACGTTGAACCGCATGAACCGCGGCAGCAGTACGGCCGTGGGCTGCATCCATCGCGCGCCGTTGGTTGCCGGATCGTAGACCGTCTCGTACATGGTCGGCGTGTTGGCGTTGAACAGGTTGTACAGATCCATGCCGATGTTGGTTCTCGTCCTACCGAACCGGAGGACCTTCGCGAAGCGCATGTCCACGACGTTGATACGGTCGCCGTACACCTGGCCCGGCAGCAGGAGGTTCACGTCCTGCGTCGCCAACCCGGGAGCCAGCGGTCGCCCCGTCGCGGCCAGAAACTGCGCGGCCGTCATGCGATAGGTCGCGGTCCGGGATGCGCCGTTGGTGCCCACGTTCATGTTGCCGGGCTGCGCATTGGCTTGTGAGCGGAAGATGCCACTGACCATGACGTCGACTTTAGGCACCGTGTAGGAGGCGAGCCCGCGCACGCTGGTCAGCCAGGGCTCGGTGGCGTTGCAGGCGCTCTGACCGTCGACAATGCCCTGCTCGATGATCGGCACCGCGGCCGTGCCGAGCGTGGGAGACATGGATCGCCCGAACCGTCCCGTATATGAGTCGCACGTGTCGTTCACGCCACGGCCCGTGCTGGTACCGCCCTGCAGATTCAGGCCATTCCGCATCCGCGCGTTGAACGACACATCGAAGCCGTGCCAGTAGTGCGTTTCGTCGCCATAGTCGTCGGTGCTCGTGTAATACGAGTCGGTCGCGCCCAGGGCGCTTCGCGTGTTGCGAGTGAGGAATGTGACCGGATAGCCGCCGCCGTTGGGCAAGGCCGGATTCAACGGTGCGGTCAGTGTGACCTCGTCGTAATCCGCCGCCGTGAGGGCGCGATTGTGGGTGACGAAGAAATTGCTCCACACCCGCCGGTTGTAGCTGACCTCCAGCGCCATCTGCGGCGCGATCTCCTGCTGCACGCTGACGCCGTACTGCCAATCGCGATTGCGCGTGCCCCAACCCGTAAGAACATCGGGATTCACGGTCGTCGTCTGGTTGAAGGAGCCCCAGTTGTTGCTCGACCATGCACCGCACTCGCCGTTCGCCGCTGGATTCATGAAGTTACAGTCAGCGATCCGATTCCCGTTTGGATCGGACCATGAGCGATTGATCGACGTCACGAGCGTCTGCCCCGGGTTGCTGATGGTGTAGGCGTCGCCGGTGTACGCGCCCTGGAGGTATTGCCCGACATTGAACTTGAACGCCGTCTTCCCATTGCCAAACACGTCGTAGGCCGCGCCGAGCCGGGGTGAGATGTCGTGGTAACCCTGCACGCCCTCGGTGCGTGGAAGCAGGACCGGGCCACCGAACTCGTTCTCGGCGACGATGCCGTTCTCTCCCTCCGGCGCCCAGCTGGACGCGCTCTCATACCGCAACGCCCCCTGGAGAGTCAGCTTCCCACGCGTCCACTGATCCTGGATGTAGAAGCCGTTGTAGAGAAGGCTATTGCTGGTCTGGTTCTGCCCGACCCGCTGCGACATCTGATTCGGCACGCCGTTGTTGAACCTGTAGCTGATCTGCCGGCCCACGTAGGTCGTGTTCTCGTTGTTCATGTATCCGGCCTGGTAGCCCCACTTCATGTTGTGGGTGCCCGTGATGTACGACATCGCAGCCTTCCACGTGGCGTGCTTCTGGTTGCTCGACGGCGCCGGATTGAAGCCGCGATAGATGAAATTCGCGAAGGGCACGCCGGCGTTGGTGGACTGCTCCGTCACCGGAATGAAGTCCGTCAGCACGCCGTAGGGGCGAGGATCGCCGTTGTCGGTATAGAACGCCGAATAGCCGGTCTCGATGAGGATTTGATTCGAGAACGGCGATGTCCACGACGCCTGCATGATCTTCGCGGGCGCGTCCCAGATGCTTCCTGACTCGGGAGAGACGGTTGCCGTGCCGGGAGTCACGCCGGGGCCGGTCGCGATCCAGCCGTCACCGGGAGCCCGGCACTGATCTCCACCCTCCTTGTACGCGCCTGCGCTGCAGTTCTTCGTGTAGTCGATGTAGAACCCGAACCTGTTTCTCTGAGTGGCCTGGTAAGTCAGGCGCACGGCGTTCAGCGTCTTGGAGGTGGCGACGCGTACGCTCGGGCTATCGGCTTTCACCCACGACCAAGCGTTCGGGTCTCCCGCATTCGCGTTGACGTAGATGTTCTGCGACTCCTGGTACGTGCCGATCGCGCGAGTGTTGCCGTAGAACCACACGCGGTCGCGCAGAATCGGGCCGCCCACGGCCATGTTGGCGTCGTAGCTCTTGATGAGCGCCGGTTGCTCGCCGAATCCGAGCGATCGCAAGTGGTCGTCGATGTTGCTCGACTGTCCCCATTCGCCGGCATAGCTGGTAAAGCCCGTCCCGCTGAACGTGTTGCCACCAGTCTTCGGGATGATATTGAAGGCTGGTCCGCCGCGATCGGCCTCGCCGAGGCCGCCCGAAATGGCAACCTGCACTTCCGAGGAGTTCGACATGTCGTACAAGTACCCGGACACGCCGCCACCGTTGCCGGGCGCACCCACGTTCATCCCATCCAGCTGAATGAGGCCTTCGGTACTTCTCCCGCCGCGTGCTGAGAAGAAGTTGTTGATCGTGGACGCGCCGCTCCCGAAGCCCGTGGCCTGAATCGCTGGAATCGCGGCAATGTAGTTGCCGTAGCTTCGCGACGCCGGCAGCGCGCGCACGATGTCTCCGTCAATGGTCAGCTGCTGGCGCGCGGTCTGGACGTCGACCACAGGTGACTCGCCGGTAACGGTGATCGACTCCTCGAGGCTCCCCACTCGCATCTCCGCGCCGATCGTCATGACGCCGCCACCCGACAGCTCGACGCCTTCACGCACAACAGTGGCGAAGCCGGGCAGCGTGAAGGTGATCTTGTAAGTGCCGGGTGGCAGATCCGGGATGCGGTACTGACCGGTTTCGTCGGTGACGCCGGTGCGCACCTTTGTGATCAGCGCCGGGCTCGACGCTTCAATCGTGACGCCCGGGAGCACGGCACCTGATGTATCTCGCACAGATCCAGCGAGGCTTTGCGCGGTCGCCACACCGGGCACCGCGAGGACGACAGCCATCAACACCAACAATCGGGTCAGCGTCTGACTCATGAGTGAGAACCTCCACAACCATCTGGTTACGAATGGGACCCCTCTTCGAACGCAGGAATGCGCCGGACTATGGACCTTTCGACTGAGAGTGTCAAGGCAGTCTCGACGCGTGCGATCGAGGTGGAGGCGCTCAGAACCGCACGACTGGCCCGATGCTTAGTTGGAACTGTTGCACGAGTTCACCATTGAGGACCACGAGACAGCCGCCGAACTGAATCGTGCCGCACGCGAACCCGTCGACTGACGGTTCGACAAGGATCGGCAGCCAGTGCGCTTCAGCACGAATGGCGAGCCTGGAACCGAGAAACTGTTTGAGGCCGGCACCGAGGCCGAACGAGAAACGGGCGAACGCGTCCTCCGCCGCGCCAAGGTGCGTGACGCCGAGGCTGCCGGTCAGAAAAGATCGGAGTCCTTTCACGCTGGTAATGTCGAACTCCCGGGTGAAGTCCGCGTGGAACTGATCCAGCGTGACGTCTCCGACGGACGGCCCGAGCACTGCGAACGGAGCACCGAACCGCAACGCCGACGTCGACCGCGTCCAGCGGAACTCGATCAGGGACAGATCGTCAAAACGAACGCCGGCGGAAAACCCGTAACTGGCCGAATCCTTCAACGTGGCTTCGATCTGCGCAGACGCGTCCGGTTGAATGTCGAACGTTCCTCCCAGCCGCGCCCCGATGAACGGCGTCACCTCGAACGACTGGATCTCGACATACTGCGCGGAGGCTGGCGCGGCGGCAGTCAGGATCGCCACCATCGTCAGACAGGCAATCGTTCCTCCAGAGAAACGTCGACCGAAACGCTCGACCTGTATGCGCATGAAGCCACGTTACACTCCGAGGCGACCCGAGTCACCGTGCAAAGGCAACATCGCTGCGCACGATGGCATGTCGTGTCCTCGAATCTGCAGACGAGGCTCCCTTGTGAATGTTCTTGCCTCGCCACATCCCGAGGTTACGAACTGCCCTCAGTCTGCCCTGCCGAGATCACGTTGTGGCAGCACCGGTGGTCACCCCTGTGCGTCGAGGCAGTTTCCAGCCAGGCCGCGGGAAGTGGCAGGTGTAGCCGTGCGGGTAGCGCTCGAGATAGTCCTGGTGCTCAGGCTCCGCTTCCCAGAAGTCGCCGGCAGGCGAAACCTTCGTCACAACGCGGCCTGGCCACAGGCCGGAGGCGTTGACATCGTCGATTGTCCGGATGGCCTCGTCACGCTGCGCGTCGGAGACGTAGAAGATCTCCGAGCGATAGGAGGTTCCGCGATCGTTGCCCTGGCGATCCAACGTGGTTGGATCGTGAATCTGAAAGAAGAACTCCAGGAGGTCGCGATAGCCGATACGTGCCGGGTCGAACTCGATCTCGATGGCCTCGGCGTGAGATCCATGGTTGCGATAGGTCGCGTTTCGCACATCGCCACCCGTGTAGCCGACGCGTGTGTTGACGACGCCGGGCAGCTTGCGGATCAGGTCCTGCATGCCCCAGAAGCAACCGCCGGCAAGCACGGCACGTTCAAGTTTGCTCGTTGTCATAAGTCCTCTCTCCCCCACCTGCCGCTGACGATGTCGAGGACGGCAAGAGTCGATTACACCGGAAGCGGCGAGTGGGGTCTACTGCACGATGGTATGGGGTCCATGAGCAGCGTGTCGACCCTCGTTCGCCTGGCGTAAGATACTCGGGCCATCGAGGGCGCTTCACAAAGCCCAAGTGGAGTTCAATCAATGACCGAGAAACGGGTAGCCACTCGAAGAACCATTCCTACCAGGGTCATTTTTCTCGCGGTTACCGCATTCCTCATCGTGACGGCAGGAGGCATCGCAGTCTGGACCACCACCTGCCCCTGCAATCGAATGCCGGGGTTCGTGCTGCTGGGTGACGTCCAGGAAGAGCCCGTGACGGACTGGAGTTTCGTCAACGACGTCCCGCTCTGCCAGATTCAGATCCATGCCGGCTTCATCCCCCACGCCATCAATCTCAACTGCATGGCGACACCCGAAGGAGAGCTCTTCCTCAGTTGTTCTGCGTGTCCGTCAAAGTACTGGTCGAGCCACGTGGGACCGGAGGAGCCAGGGCGCTTGCGCCTCAACGACCGTGTATACCCGGTGGTCCTGAACAGGGTGCAGGACGCTGCTGTTCTGGATCGGGCCTGGGCCGCCAGGGTGAAGAAGCTGCAGGTGCACGGCGAAGAAACCTACAATCCCACTCCCGCTCCCGACGCGAAACGGCCTGAGGATTGGTGGAGCTTTCAGCTGCGCTCGGCCGTCGGCTGACGCTCATCGCCTCGAACGCCATCACGGAGAACGGAATCGGGAGCCACGTGAAGATTGCGATCACTGGCGCCAACAGCGGTGTCGGCAAGATCCTGTTGCGCCACCTGGCCTCGTGCGCCGACATCCAGGCTGTCGCTTGCGTTCGATCGTTGCGGGCCGCGGCCGCCCTGCCCGCGTCCCCCCGGATCTCAGCCAGCGCCATCGACTACGACGATGGTGAGGGACTGGCATCCGCGCTCACAGATATTCGTTGTGTCGTACACCTCGCGGGTATTCTGTTCGAGAGCCCATCATCCACCTACCACACGGCCAACGTCGTCGCCACGCAGGCCGTCGTCGACGCCTGCAGGAAGGCTGGCGTCTCTCGCGTCGTGCTGGTCAGCGTTCTTGGCGCGGACCCGGCATCGACTAATCGATACTTGAGCTCCAAAGGGCGCGCGGAGCGCATCGTCGCTGAATCGGGCGTCTCGGCCGCGATCATCCGTACACCGATCCTGTTGGGCCCCGGCATGGCGGGGGCGCGCGCGGTGGTCGACGCAGCGTCGAAGCAGAAAATCACCCTGCTTGGCGGTGGCCGTCATTCAATCCGCCCCCTCGATGTGGACGACCTGAGCCGGGCCATCCTCCGCTGCTGTGAGAGCTCGGACGCGGGCGTGGCGGTTTACGAGCTAGTCGGACCAGAACCCACGGCCTATCGCGATGTGATTGCCAGGGCCGCGGTGCTGATGGGCCACGAGGTGTCGATCCGCTCCATGCCGGTATGGCTGGCCAAACTGGGAGCTGCGGTCGCCGGATGGACTCGTCAGGGTGGCATGACACCCACTGTGATCGACGTCATCACGTCGAATGAAGTCGTCCACGAGAATGCGGATGTCGCGCTCGGCGTGACCCTCACGCCGCTGTCGACGACGATCGAGAAGCTCCTGCCCTCAGAGACCAAGGTGGCCCACACGTGACCGAACCCGACGCGCCGACGCCGAACCGCACCTCGAAGATGCTGGGCCGACTGGTCTTTCTCGCGATCACGGTCGCGTGCTTCACGTTTCTGTATTACCGCCTGAACGGCGCGGCGGCGCGGGAGGGACTCACGCTCGTCGCCTACATGACACAGGTGTTTGCCAACGTTCGATGGCTCCCCTGGCTGCTCCTGATGGTCGTGTACTCGTGTTTCTATTTCACGATCGACACGCTCGTCATCACCAGAGCGCTCAGTTGGTTTGTCAAGCCGATCCGGTACCAGGACATCCTGCCGATTCGCGCCAGCGCGTACATCATCTCGCTCTTCAGCGAACAAGTCGGCAAGGGGGCGATGGCCCTGTACCTCAATCGGCGGGACAACGTGCCTGGGTGGGAAGTCGGGTCCGTGATGCTGTTCATCATGTTCTGCGAGATCTTCTATCTGCTGGTGTGGGCATCCGTGGGATTCATCGTCAGCCGGAGCTCGCTGCCCCCGGTGTTCGGTCTCATGCCTTTCATCACTCTTGGCGCCGCGGTGGTGTTTACCCTGTGGGTCCTGTATTTTCGCGGGACGATCCTTCCCGGCAACCAGCTTCGCGACAAGAAGATTTTCCACGCGTTCAAGATGGCCAGGCTCAAGCACTACGCGCTGTTCTTCCTGCTGCGCTCGCCCGCCCTGCTGGCGGCAGTGCTCGTGTATACCATCGCGCTGAATCTGTTCGGGGTCGAGGCTTCTCTACTGCCGCTGATGGGCTATCTGCCGATCATTTTTTTCGCTGCGACAGTACCTACGCCGATGCGCGCAGCCGCCATTGCGCTCTGGGTCGTGCTGTTTCCGCGGAACGAGGGGCAGATGGCCGCCTTCGGTTTCGTGCAGCACAACTTCTTCATCCTGTTCAATGCGCTGATTGGCGTCGTCTTCCTGCGCCGGGCCCAACGTGAGTTGTTCGATCAGTAATGGCCAACGTGCTCACGGCCGTCCGGCTGGCGCTGGTGCTGCCAATGGCCGCCGCCCTGGCTCGTCCCGACCTGCTGGCACCAGGTGTCGTAGTGCTCGTGCTCTGCGTAGCAATCGCAACCGACTTCCTTGATGGTCCGATCGCGCGGCGAACCGGAACCGCCTCGGCGAAGGGTCAATTGTTCGACCACAGCACCGACTGCCTCTTCGTCACCGGCGGGTTGACGGGCGCCGCGATCGCCGGAGACGTTACAGCGATCCTGCCGGCCGTGATCCCGATCGCCTTTGGACAGTACGTCGTCGATTCCTACGTGTGGCAGCGCCAACGGCAGCTGCGTGCCAGCTTTCTCGGCCGCTGGAACGGCATTCTCTATTTCGTGCCCATTGTGCTCATCGCCGCCGCGAGACTTCCCGTTCCCGCGGGCTTCGCGTCGTTCCTGCGGCTCGTGGCCGGAGTGCTCGCGTACCTGCTGGTGGCGTCGACCGTCGCGTCGATGATCGATCGCGCGACTACGCCGTTCAGGTCACGAAGCCAGAGCTCATAGCGATCGTGCCGTCCTCGGTCCGTTAGTCCCTGGTGCGTTGCGCACCAAGGACTCGAATGCCAACTGCGTTAGCGGGAGACGACTCGGAACGACCACCAACTGTCCGGACGGGAGGCGTCGTTTCCGATTCCGGTCTTCGCGGCTCGTGCGTTCCAGGCCCGGTCGAGTTCTGCCGGATCCTGCACGCGCGTCAGCGTCACTGGATACACAGTGTCATCGAGTCGGAGTCGTGCCTCGTTGTTCTCGAGCGCCGCGTTCGACCAGCGCTTGTCGGCGCAGTCTGCACAACTCAGATACAGCTCTCCGGCGCTGGTCGCCATGCAATTGAGATTGAGGGCGTGTGTCAGGAGCCCCGCGTCCACTTGAACCTGGCACAGTGGGATCTTGTTGGCAAAGGACCAGTCGGTGACGGGTTCACTGGCCTCAACGCCGCGCAAGTAGAGCCCGGGCATTCGATCGCAGGGGCACGCGAGCGCCCAATAAGAAGTACCGACAGCAGGTATAGCAATAAGGGCAGCGACTGCAGTCATCATGATGAACCGGCGACGCCGAATCGCAGGCGAAGGGGTATGTGGTCCGCTCATAAGTGTTGGGTCTCCTGAGCACGCAGAATTTCTCGCAGCGTAGTCCGCATCCCCATCGAAGTAAAGTCTCGGACGGCAGGTGCCCGTCAGAAATCGAGTCGAATGCCGAGCTGCGCAAGGCGCGGACCCAGTGTGCGATTGGGCACGCGGAAGTTCGGACTGCCGAGGATCGCCTGAGTCCGCGGATCGGGGTACGTGTTGTCGGTGTTCAGCAGATTGAAGACATCGAGGATGAACTGCAGGCGCGTTCGCGTTGACAGCCTCACTCCCTTCGCGGCACGGAGGTCCCAGGTGACCCAGGCTGGCTGATGATACGGGAACCGCGGCAGCAACTGTCCATCGGCGACCGGCCTATCCGGATGCAGGCCGTCGTTGGTGACCCCGTCGCCGTTGGAATCGGTGGAACTGTACACGGGAAACGCCAGGCCTGAACCCGCCGACCAGCTCGCGGCCAGCGTGATGTCGCGTGGCAAGGCGAGCACGAGGTACGACTTGATCTGGTGCCGCTCGTCCAGCTCGTTGATGCCGTAGTCCGCGTCGAGATTGAAGGGATCGGAAGGTCCGAGCAGTGCTTCCGTATCGCGCTCGGTCGAACCGTTGCCCATGCTCTTGGCGAGCGTGTAGTTCCCGTAGAACTGCCACCGGTTTGTCATGGGCTTGCTGAGTGAGACCGTGAGCGCCTGATAGCGGCCCCTTCCGAAACTCGCGAGCGCGTTCGCCTGAGCGATGGTCGGGTCCGGACGTCCAGCCGCGAGGATGTCGAGGCCACGCCCGAACTGATCGAAGCGCGTGGGCACCGCCAGGTTGCGGTCCCACAACGTGGAGCGGAATCCGCCGACGCGCAGGTGCCTGGACTCGCTACGCAAATAGCCGGCCTCGAGCGACATGCTGGCCACGCGTCTTGTCAGAGATGCGGTGAGCTGAAGCACACGCGGATTCTCGAACTCGGGATCGACATACGAAATCGCGGGAGGCCCCACGAGCGCGGCGAGGGCTGAGCCGGGTGCGATCGCCGACGGGAGGACCTCGGGGAAGGTGACGCCGACGCGCGATGCGAGAGCAAAGAGCGTGGTGTTGGTAACGCCAGCACCTCGCAGCGGAAAGTAGATCATCGGCGTCCGCCCGTAATACAGCCCGGCCGAGCCTTTCACGAGCGTCAGTCCGTCGCGAAACTCGTACGCCACTTCGGTTCGCGGTCCCCAGTTGTTGCGGTCGTCAGGAATGCCCTGGGGAACCGGCGCGTAGGTGAGCTGGATCTGGTTTCGATCGATCACGGGCTCGCCCACCGGCACCTGCACACCAGCAATGCCCGACTGCGGCTGGGGATTGATCTGCATGTCGTAGCGAAGGCCCAGGCCAATCGTGAGGCGTGACGTCGGTTTGATTCGACCTTGAACGTACGCGGCACCTTCGTGCTGCCAGAAGCTTTTCAGAAGCGCTGCCTCTTTCGCGGTGTAACCGTTGAGACCGAAGTTCTGCGCGTAGAGCAGCGGACGACGCGCGATGAACGACTCGACAGTCGGGAACACATAGCTGCCGTTCAGCCCCAGGGCGAAGGCATTGTTGCGCATGTTGAACGCGTTGTAGTCCAGGCCGAACCTGACATCGTGGTCCCCACGCACGTACACCGCACTCTCCGACACCTGATAGCGGTACATGTCCTGCGTGCCTGGCAGAAACAGGGCACTGCCGAACGTACCCGTGTCGGAAATCTGCACCTGTGGAATATCGGACTGTGGATCACGCGGGCGCGTCTCGCGCGAGGTTTGAACTTTGGTTTCCAGGAGCAGGTTCGTACCGACCGCGCTGCTCAGGCTCGTCACGATCGAGATTCCCTGGTTGCGGAACGTCTCGAGGTTCGAGGGCGCCTGGCTCAGAAGCGCGCCTCCGCCGGCGATGTTGTCGCCGTAACTGCGCGAGAAGTTCCCCCGGATGCTGAGACGCTGGTTGCTCGTGATCGCGTGGTCGATCTTCGCGAGGACGGCGGTGACGTTCTCGTGCCGCGGGTATTGGCCTTCGAGTGCGCCGAGGTCTGCAATACCGAACTCGGGAACGGGAACTCCCGTGACGGGTCTGGCGAACTTCACCGTAATCGGCGTGGTCTGACGCTGGACGTCTGCCGCGACGAAGTAGAACGTCCGATCTGCAACGAGCGGCCCGCCGGCGCTCCCGCCCACGAGGTGCCGAACCAGACCTACGGGCGGGTTGCCGAAGGCGTCGTCCGCCGTCAGCGCGTGATGCCGCAAGGAATACGAGAGCGAACCCTGTCGCTGGTTGCCTCCGGATTTCGTCACCACGTTGACGAGACCGCCGTTGGACCGGCCGGACTGAACACCCATGCCACCGGCCGTGACCTCGAACTCCTGGACGCCTTCGAGCGGGATGGTGAAGTTCTGACGTTCGAGCGACCCAAAGAACTCGCCGAAGAAATTGTTCGTGAAATCGGCGCCGTCCACGTTCAACGCCAGGTAGTCACCCGGTTGACCGGCCACCCGGAACGTCCCGCGCGTTCCCGTTATGGACCGCGCAGTGGGCGACAGAAGGGCGACGTCGCGATAGTCGCGCCCATTCAAGGGCAAACTCGAGAGTGCCTCTCCGTCGATCGCCAGGCCGAGCGTCGGTGCGGCATCGCCGGAGGCCGATATCGACACGGTCTCCGTCACACCAGCGATCTTCATGACGATGTTCACGATGAGCGCTTGCCCAACGCTCAACGTCACGGGGGCGCTCGTAGCTGCTGAAAAGCCAGGACGCTCCGTCTGCACGACGTACACGCCGAGTGGCAGCAGCGGCGCCGAATAACGGCCGTCGTCGCGGGTCACCACGAGACGTTCGAAGCCGGTCCTCGTCTCGCGCAGCGTCACGGCGACCCCGCCAAGCGCAGCCCCCGTCTCGTCCTGAATCGTTCCGGCGATCTCGGCGCGATCGAGCGTCTGAGCAACGACAGGTGACGCGGCACCCAGGAAGACGGCAACGGCGGCCACCAGGAACGGCATTCGCTTTCGACGTTGTCCACCTCGAGTCTGCCAATGAGCATTCATCCAAAGGTAGCGTAGCAAGAAGGCGATCCGAGTGTCATCGCTCGGGGCTCATCTCCCCTGATACCTTTGCCAGCACCCAACCCACGACGACAATCGCAACGCCGACGCCGAGGACCCCCAGCCCGAACGTGTCGGCAGTTCCCGCCGTGACGCCAATGCCGAGAATGCGTGTGGTCAGCGCGTCGAGCTCGGCCCATCTCGCCGTCGTCTCGGTAGTGACGCCCAGCTCAGTGAGCAGGCCCAGCAGGAACATGCAGGCGCCGTTGAACAGGCCGAGCGCGCCGAACACCAGCACGAAGTTGGCGACCGCCTGCAGCGGTGTGCGGCGCCTGGCCTCCTCGGCGCTCGCAAACGGGCTGTGTGTGCGTCCATAGAACCAGTAGATCACGAACCCGATGTTCAGCCAGACCAGGAAGCGGACCCACGTGATGACCGGCAGGCTGAGCATCAGATACGCGCACGACACGATCCCCAGAATCGGGAGGATCGGGCCGCCCGGTACGCGGAACGGCCGATGTGTGTCAGGGCGTTTGATGCGCAGCATGAGCACGGCCGCGCACACGACGACGAAGGCGAACAGCGTCCCGATGCTGGTCATTTCTCCGACGACCTGAATCTGCGTCACGCCGGCGACGAGGGCGACCGTCACGCAGGTGATGATCGTGGTGATGTACGGCGTGCCGAACCGCCGATGCACCTTGCTGACGGCGGTCGGCAGCAGGCCGTCTCGGCTCATCGCAAAGAAGATGCGCGGCTGGCTCATGAGCATCACCAGCAGCACCGACGTGATGCCGGCGACCGCGCCAGCCGACACGAGGTACGACGCCCAGTCCTGCCCGATCACGGCCAGCGCGTAGGCGACCGGGGCGTTGAGGAACCGCACCGATTCCTCCGGTGCCACCATCGCCGCGCCGGGAAGCGCGTCTGCGGCCGAGCGGTACTGGATGACCGGGATGATGCCTGACAGGACGGCGGCCACGGCCAGGTACAGCGCCGTGCACACCACCAGTGAGGCGATGATGCCAATCGGAAGATCCCGCTTCGGGTTCCGCGCCTCTTCCGCGGTGGTCGACACGGCATCGAAGCCGATGTAGGCGAAGAACACCACCGCGGCAGCCGCCATGATGCCGGACCATCCGAAGGGCGCGAACGGCGACCAGTTCTCCGGCTTGACGTAGGTGGCGCCGGCGGCAAGGAAGAACAGCACGGCGGCGAGCTTGATCGCGACCATCACGGCGTTGGCGCGCGCCGATTCGCGAATGCCGATCACCAGCAGCACCATGATCACGAGCACGATGAGCACCGCCAGGATATTGATCACGCCGACCGGCGGCGCCGCCGACAGCGCCGTTGGCAGCGTGATGCCGACGCCTGACAGCAGCTGCTGCATGTAGCCGCTCCAGCCGATCGCCACTGTCATCGCTCCCACGGCGTATTCGAGGATCAAGTCCCAGCCGATCATCCACGCGACCAGCTCGCCGAGCGTCGCGTACGCGTAGGTGTAGGCGCTGCCCGCGATCGGGATCATCGAGGCGAATTCGGCGTAGCAGAGGGCGGCAAACGCGCACGCCAGACCCGCCGCCAGGTATGACATCGTGATCGCCGGGCCTGCCTGGTTGGCGGCGGCGGTGCCGGTGAGCACGAAGATTCCCGTGCCGATGATCCCTCCGATGCCGAGCAGTGTCAGGTCCCACGCGGACAGACTACGCCGGAGCGCGCGGTCCCCGTGCTCGACGTCGCTGACGAGCTGTTCGATCGACTTGGTCTTGAACAGATTCGAATCCATTCGCCATCCTGAAAATGCGCGGGACGGCTCGACCGTCCGTAATCCTCAACTACGTCGCCCAGTCCGTCTTGGATTCGGCTCCGCACGTGCTTCCTCGAGACAGGTGGTGTGAAGCCCAGGCAGCAAGCTGTTGTCGCGCTTACCTCATGCGTTGGTGGAATTTTTTTTGCGATCGACGAGTCATACCATCAGTCGCCAGTGCGCCGGCCGCCGGTTCGGGCGGCGGTTACATGACCAGGCTGGTTTCAACCCTGGCCACGGGAGACCTATGCCGCTCAGAACTCTTTACCTGGTGATAGGCGACGAGATCGCCACGCTGATGCCCGACTTCCTCGATCGGAAGCTGCCACGCAGGTGACCGTGCTGAAACACGTGTTGCGGCCCTCTTGTGATGCACACCAGCGATCCCACTGACGTCAGCCTTCTGCACCGCATCGCCGCGCACGATTCCGCCGCGGTGGCGGAGTTGTACGATCGCCACAGCCGACTGCTCTTTGGCCTTATCCTGCGCATCGTCCGCGATCGTGGTGAGGCAGAGGACATCCTGCAAGAGGCGTTCGTCCGAGTGTGGGGCCGGGCCGCGAAGTACGACGCGCGGCTCGGCGGACCACTGTCGTGGCTCGTGCGTGTGGCGCGCAACTGCGCGATCGATCGCCTGCGAGCCCGGCGGGTCCGCGCCCGCGTGGACACAGCCGCGATCAACTGGGGCGCCGTCGAGACCGCAGTGCCCTCCACCGACATCCAGACCGCAGAGGCAGCTGTATTGGAGGCGGAGAAGCACCGGACGCTGACCGATGCCCTGGGCGGCCTTCCGGAGGAACAGCGGCAGCTGATCGAAGCGGCCTTTTTCGAAGGCTATACACACAGCGAACTCGCGCAGCGCTTCGGACTGCCACTGGGTACGGTGAAGACGCGCATCCGTGCGGGGATGATCGCCATGCGCCAACAGATGGAGCACGCCGTATGATCCCGGATGACATCGAGGCTCTAGCCCTCGCCGACGCCATTGGCGCACTCGACCCGGACGAGCGTCGCGAACTCGAGGCCCGCCTGGCCGCCCTCCCACCCGATGTGCGCGCGGAGGTGGCTGACCTGTACAACGCCAGCGTGGAGATCGCGTCGAGCGCAATCGGCGAAACGCCATCAGCCGGTGTTCGCGACGTTCTGCTCAGCAGGATTGCCGAGCCGTCCAACCACACGATCACCGCGGCCGACGGGGCATGGATCGAGACGCCGATACCGGGCGTGCGGATGAAGATCCTCGCGATCGACCGGGCGCGGGATCGGGTGACGATGTTGCTCAAGGGCGAGCCCGGCGCCCGGTATCCAGCCCATCGTCACTCCGGATCAGAGGAGTGCTACGTGATCAGCGGCTCGCTGATCGTCGAAGGCCAGGTACTGCGAGCGGGCGATTTCCACCACGCCGACGGCGAGAGCGATCATGCGGAGCTGTGGACCGACGAAGGCGTGGAGGTGCTGCTTGTGACCGCTGCAAGCGACGTCCTCGAGTAAGCAGTCCGCCTCGCAGAACCACCGAACATTCAACAGCGGCCTGGACAGATCGCTATGATTGCTATCCTCTACGATATCGCCGTCGAGGTTCCCATGGCTCACTCGCCTCAATCGCCGCCCGCGCCGCTCGAGGGCATGCATCGTGGTGCAGTCACGACCTTCCTGCATCCTCGAGGGTGGTTCTCGATCGAGATGCCGGCAGGCTGGTCGGTCGCGAGCCAGAGCGAAAGCGGCCTGGTGATCAACCCCGGGCTCACCTCAACCGACACGCTCGATGCGCTCGTCGTCGTCAACCTGGGAGAGCTGGACCCGGCTCGAACTGCAGCCAGCCTCACCGAAACATTTCGAGACATCCAGCCGGCGCTGCTGCGCGACCTGCAGTCACAAGGCATCGAGGTCGTCGACGACGGCGCGCCGCCGCTGCCGGTCGATCTGGCGCATCTGTCCGGGCTCGTGAAGCAATGGAGAGGACGAGCCGGCGGTCGCAACGTGCAGGTCTGGGTTGGCGGCGTGGCCCAGGACGGCTACTACCTCGCCGTCCTCTCGGTCATCGTCGCGGGCCAGGAAGCCCGGTTCCTTCCCGGCGTGAAGCGCATCCTTCACTCGGTCCAGCCTCGCCCGCCGCAGCGCGATCCGGCGATCGAGCGTGCGCTCGAGGGCGCGGAGTTTCTCGCCTCCGACAGCCGTCCGGGAGGTTCCTTCACCACGGTCTTCGAATTCGCGTCTGGCAACGACGTGAAGAAGACCATGATCGCCGGCGGCAGGGGTACAGTGCTTGGAGGAGGCGCCAGCGAGGAGTGGGGTTCGTACGAAGTCGTCGGCGACGAGGTGCACCTCTCGTTCCACGACGGGACCGACGCGCTCGTGCTGATGATCGAACAGGGCCGGATTGTGGCGCTGCACAGAGATGGCCGGACCTACCGGCGACGCTGAAAGGAGCTCACAACCGAGCGACTCACAACCGATCGTTGACACACTGAGCTCCAATGTCCGAACATCCCGACGCGGACGCCTCATGAAAGCATCGTCGCTCGCTCGCTCGGCCACGCTTGGCCTGTTCGCCCTGTTGCTCCCGGGATCGGCGGCTGCCGAGGACCTCCGAGTGATGATCTCGGCAGGCTTCTATTCCGTCTATGCCGAGCTCGGCCCGGCATTCGAACGCGCCACTGGCCACCGCCTGATCACGACACGCGGTCCGTCGATGGGCGATTCTCCAGAAGCGATTCCCACGCGCCTCGCCCGAGGCGAAACCGCGGACGTCGTGATCCTGGACGGAGGAGCCGCTGACGAGCTCGCGCAACGGGGAGTGGTCATCGCCAGCAGCAAGGTCGACCTCGCGCGTTCGCGGATCGGCATGGTGGTGCGGGCCGGCACCCCGACACCAAACATCGGCAGCGTCGAGGCGTTCAAGAACACGCTGCTTGCCGCGAAGTCCATCGGCTACTCGGATAGCGGCAGCGGCACGTATCTATCCAGCACGCTGTTCGCCCAACTCGGTATCGCGGACCAGGTGGCCCGCAAGAGTCGGAAGGTACGTGGACCGCCGTCAGGCGAGCCAGTAGCCGCGGTTGTCGCACGTGGAGAGGTCGAGATCGGCTTTCAGCAGGTGAGCGAGCTCATACACGTGCCCGGTGTCACCTTCGTCGGCGCGATCCCCGCCGAACTCCAGCCGGGGTTTTCGTTCGCAGGAGCGATCACCAGTGCGGCCCGGCAGCCTGAGGCAGCCCGCGCGTTGCTTCGCTTTCTCGCGTCGCCCGACGCGATTTCGACGATCCTGAAGGCCGGACTCACACCACCTGAATGACGAAATTCTCACTCTATGGAGTGAAGAAGATCGCACGCTCAACGGCACTCGAAGCTGGCGGCCTGATCGAGGCTCCCTGACCCCTTGTAACGCGAGACGAGCGGGTACTGGCACAGCGGACGCGTGCGGACGACGTTCCCGTCGACGACCTGTGACGCGATCACATCCGCCGGCGCCTTCCCTTGTTCGCGCCACTCTTCGGCGACGGTGACCATATCGAACACGTTCGGCCCCTCGCCGCCCCCGCAATGCCCCATGCCGGGCACGAGATAGAGGCGCATCGAGCTCGCGACCTGGTTCGCGCCAAGCGCCTCCACCAGCTTGTCGTAGTAGTTGACCGACGACCGGGGCGGGACGTTCGTGTCGCCCCAGCCGTGGTAGATGATCAGCTTCCCGCCGCGATCGATGAACGGTTTGATGTTCGGCGAGGTCGCGCTGATCGTGCCGCCATCGGCCGCGCGTGCCATGTCGAGATGCTTCGCCACGTCGAGCGTGCGGAAATCCCACTCGGGATCCTTGAAGACTACGTATTTGAACAGCTCCTCGGACATGCCGAGCGGCCTCGGGCCGCCGGCGTTCACCGTCCAGCGCGGCTCACTGCCGGCTTCGACACCAGGAAAGACCTCACGGCCCGTGCGCGGATCGATCACCGGCGCATAGATCCGCTTGGCCGACTCGATCTGCGCGGGAGTCAGGCACTCGGCGCCGTCTGCATCCTTGCACGCGAGCACACTGGGATCGATTCGGCAGGTCATCGGATCGCTGATAAGGCCGTCTGCCGCACCGTCTCTGGCGTCGCAGGCATTGAGTGCAGCCTTGTGGAGTGCGGGCAGCTTGGACGCCGGAATGAAGCTGGCCTCGTCGCGATGTGTCGCCTGCGAGGCGAGCACGAGCTGAAAGCTCTGGTCAGTGCGGTTGTAGCCGGGCGCGCCGGCGATGATCGCGTCGAAGTCGTCCGGATAACGCTGCGCCTCCATGAACCCCTGGCGGCCGCCTCCGGAACACCCGTTGAAATAGGAGAAGCGCGGGCCGGCGCCGTAGGCGGCGGTGATGGCCGCCTTGCTTCGTACGGCCGTCTCGTGCACCGCGCGGTAACCGAAATCAATCAGCTTCTCTGGATGACCCAGCGCGAATCGCGCCGTGTCGCCAACGTGGCCGGTGTCGGTGGATGCAGTCGCGTACCCCCGGCGGAGCGCGGTTGCGAGCGCGGCGTATTGAATCGACCCACCCCACCCGCCATTGCCGACCTGCTGAAACTTCCCGTTCCAGTTCGTCATCGGCAGCCAGATCTCGGATCGGATGTCCGAGTCGGCGGACGGCGTCAGCGTCAGTTGCACGCGGCAGAAGGCCGGCAGGTCCTTCAGCGGCGCTGGCGCCGCACTCGAGCCGCCAGTGGGTGGAGGGTTGAAGTGACCCGCCGCGATGGCCGAGGCCGCGGTGACCTTGACGTCGTGTGCGCCGAGCGAGGCGGTCAGCTGCTCGCACTCGGCGGCTCCAAGGGAGGTGCCCTGGGCATTCACGACGGTGCCGAACCCAAGGACGCATGCGAACGCAATCAGAGTTTTCATGAATCCCCCGCCGGCGCAACGCTACTGTTGGTGCCGCGGCTTGTCAAACGACGCGTCAGATCGAAGCCTGCAGAGGTATCCTTTTCACGTGTATGGCCTCGCACTCTTGATCGGCATCGTCGCGGGTCTCCGTACCTTTACCGCGCCAACGGCAATCAGCTGGGCGGCGTGGTCGGGGCGGCTCGCATTGGAAGGCAGCTGGCTCGCCTTTTTCGGCTACGCGTGGACACCCTGGATCTTCACGCTCCTCGCCCTCGGTGAGTTCGTCGGCGATCAACTGCCGTCGACGCCCAGTCGTACTGTGCCGATGCAATTCGGCGCGCGACTACTGAGCGGCGCGATCTGCGGTGCCGCAATCGGGTCGCCTCACGGCGCGATGCTCGGCGGGCTCCTCGCCGGCATCGCGGGCGCCGTGATCGGCACCCTCGGCGGACACGCCTTCCGCCTGCGCCTGGCCGCAATGTTCAAGAAGGATCCGCCTGCCGCCGTCATCGAAGATGCGATCGCTATCGGCGGCGCGTGGCTGATCTTCCGGACCTTGTCGTGAACGCAGTTGTTCGCCAGGTCGCGCAATTCCGACTGCCCCCGCACGAGCAGGCCTACTTGGCGTCCAGATGGATCCGATCTTTCTCGTTCTCAGCACAGACGCCCTCGATCACATCAGTATCGGGCGTCAGCGTCTGGGTGTAGCGAATCGAAAACGGCTTGGTGTAGGCGCCCGGATCGTCGAACCTGGTCTCGACGTCGATGTGCCCAAAGTCACGTCGTCGCCAACGTTCGACGATGTGCATGGCCTCGGTCCTTGGATGCCCGAAGGCATCGAGCCAGGCGCGATCGTTGAAACCGCGCGTGTCGATCACGAGCGTGTCTCCCTCCCACCTGCCGACTGAGTAGCCCATCCACGACGGCTGCGGGTCGACGGGATGCTTTCGTCCATCCATGTAGATCAGACGTTGAGGGTTGTACCCTTCATACAGGACGACCAGCAAGCCGCGTACTTGAATGAACCGTCGCGGGATCGGTAGCAAGTCGCCCATCGGAACGCTTGCCGGCAGACAGTGGGACGTTGGATTGTCCTTGCCGAAATTCTTCCCGCGCTCCATCAGCAACTGCAGCGCTGCGGGTTTGATCGGCACGTCTTCGCGCCTCACATCCGCAAACACGTTGATGAAGAACTTGGGGAAAAACCTGGGATCATCGCCTGGGACCGCGAACGCGCCGAGGTCTGGAAAGAGACGCTCCATCTCAGCGACCGGCGTGGGATCGGTTGTCCACACCCCTGACAGATCGGGCTTGCCGTCGGCCGTGCGTGGAGTACGCGCAGAAAGATCGGGCTTCCCGTCCTTGGTCCTCGGAATGCCCGCCGCGGGATAGTTGAGCCACTGGGCGTCCAACGAAACGACTGCGGCGCACACAATCGCAACGGCGAACATCCGGCTGGACATATGACCTCTTCTGCGGGTTGAGGTTATCGCCCGACGACCCGGAAGACAACTGCAAAGACGCTCACCACGTCGGCGGCATCTTCAGATGTCGCACCGCAACCTGGCTGGCGGTGCTGACGGGACTATTCGATGATCAGCCGGTAGCCATCGCCGTACGCCTTGCGGATGTAGGTGGGATGGCGAGGATCAGGCTCCAGCTTGTGGCGAAGCCGAAAGATGAAATTGTCCACGGTACGTGTGAGCGGCGCATCCGAATAGCCCCAGACCAGGTGCAACAACTCGTCCCGCGTCACCACGTGTCCGGCCCGTTCCGCGAGGCAGTGGAGGATCTCGAACTCCCGATCGGTCAGTTCCACCCGCCTCGTGCCGCAGTAGGCCCGCAACCGTCGAAAGTCGATGACTGTGTTGCCAAGCTGCAGCTGTTCGATGGGAGGCTTGGTCCGGCGCAGGACGGCGTGCACGCGCGCCAGCAATTCGTCGAGGGCGAAAGGCTTCGTCACGTAGTCGTCGGCGCCGAGCGTCAGTCCCTTGATGCGATCCTCTTTCTGCCCGCGGGCCGACAGGATGATCACCGGGACGCGAGTCGGGCTCTCGTGCAGCGCCCGGCAGATGTCGAAACCGTCGGCGCCGTGCGGGAGCATCAGGTCGAGGAGCAGCAAGTCCGGCGTGAACCGCTTGACCGACGGGAGCGCGTCGTGACCGTTGTCGCACGTTTCGACAACGAACCCCTCGTACTCCAGGTTGTCGCGAAGCAGTCGGGCAATTGCCTTGTCGTCTTCGATGATCAGGACGCGCTTGGCCATGTGCATACTTCGTTCACGCTCACGCGCTTCGACCCCGGCCGATCGGCAGCGTCACATCGACTTCGGTTCCCGATCCGACGGCGCTGCGCACGGCGATCTTCCCTCCATGGCTCTCGACGATGCGTTTCGCGATCGGCAACCCGAGGCCGCTGCCGCTGACGGTGACGTTGCCGCCCCGATAGAAGCGTTCGAAGACACGCGACAGGTCCTTGCGGGCAATGCCGGTCCCGCGATCCTGGACGGTCAGCGTGACGCTCTTGCCGGTGGCGCTGCCTCTTATGGCCAGGTGCTTGGCCGTCGTCGAGTACTTGATCGCGTTGTCCACGATGTTGTCGAGCGCCTGAATCATCGCTGGCCGATCGACACAGATCTGCGGGAGATCGGCCGGCACATCAACGACCAGATCGAACTCCAGGTTGGCCAGCACCGGCCGAACGCCCTGCAGCGCGTCCTCGACCAGATCGGCCGGCTCGACGTCGGCGAGTTCGGTCGCCGCCGCCGCATCGGAGCTGTTGTAGCGCGCGTAGGTGAGGAGGTTATCGATCGAAGCACCGAGACGGGACGCTTCCACCGACAACAGACCAGCGTATTCCCGCACGGTCGTGGGCGAGGTGTAACGGCCGTTGGCAAGGGTGTCGCCCACGAGCCGGATGGACGCCACCGGCGTCTTCAGCTCGTGCGTCACGGCGGCGACGAAATCGGATTTCATCGACGCCAGCGCCGCGCTCGCCCGGTCGGCGCGAACCGTCAGGACGAGTGCCAGCAGACTCGCGCCCGCCGCAATCGAAATCAGGATGAACATCCGCCGTGCGCCCTGGAGCGTCGCAACGAGCGTCTGATCCGGCAGCGACCGTACGTGCACCGTCCACTCGCGGACGCGTGCCGGTCGCGCCGGGATCGACTTGACGAGCGCCGGATCGATGAACAGGAGTGGGAATCGCGTGTGCAGGTCGCCGTCGTGAGGCTCCACCGGCGCGGTCTTCGTCACCACCTGGCCCTCATCGTCGGACACCGTAATCGAGAGGCCCTGTCCTCCACCGATCTTCTCGACCTGTTCGACCAGGGGATCGAAATACTGCGTGTGCAGCCACCGCTCGTTGACCGTGAAGGCCATGAATCCCAGGAGTGTGTGAGACGGACCTGACGCAAAGATCGCGTGCGCGACGATCTGGTAGGGCGTCCCCTCGATTGGTCGCTCCAGCATGATGAACGGCGACGCCGCCGTCGCATGCTTTCGGATATCCGCGACGAGCCCAGCCAGCACGGGCGGGTCGCGCACCAGCACGACCGGGAAAGGATCGTCCGACGACGGCCGCGTGTCCCACGGCGGTGGGCGATCGGCGCGATTGAACACGTAGGTATTGCCTTCGGCCTCGCCGAAGCCTTGCCGAGGGCTGGTGTTTTTCCACAGCACGAACGACTCAGGATAAGGGAACCGCGCAAAGCTGCGCGCAGAGACCTGAAACATGTTGTACGGCGGATCCTCGTCCAGCATCGTGGTGTTGAAGGGGACGAGAGTCGTAATCCAGGCTCCCTTCATGTCGGCACTGAGCGCCGCGCGCACGAGCGCCAGTGCCTCGTTGGCGCGCCGTTCGAGGAGCAGATTCGTACCGCTCCGCCACTCGCGAGTGGCCACGTACCCGAACCACACCAGCGCGACGGTCGCTGCGAACATTGCGACAACGAACGTCATGATGGTTGGAAGACGGACGGCGCCATCGGCAACTCGCCGCCGGCCGAACGTCACATGCCGGTGAAGCCACCCGAACACACCAGCATTGGGTTGGTTCAGCTCGGCGCCAACCACGGCCTGCGGCTTGTCCGCCGCAGCCTGATCCGAAGCGGATCCTGTCTCGATCATCGCAGGATCTCGCGCTCGCGATAATAGCGGGCCGCGCCGGCATGCAGGGGGATCGGAGCCGCAGGTGCCTGATCGGGATCGATGAGCGCGGCTTCACCGTGATCGCGCGCCAGCGCAGGCAGCTGATCGAAGAACGCTCGCGTCAACTGATAGACGAGATCCTCGGACAGATCGCTGCGACAGACGAGCAGCCACTCCGCGCCGAGCGTCTCAATCGGCCGACTCTGACCCGTGAGTTGGTTGGCGGCAACCGTCACTGGCCTGAGGAACGGATAGCTGCCGCGCAGCCGGTTGGTCACGGTGCGGCCGATTGGCAACAGGCGGAGCGGGACGCTCTGGCTGAGCGTACGGGTGGCGGTCAGCATGAGCGGGTTCGCGCTGAACACCGCGTCGATCTGGCCCGACGCGAGCTTCGGCACGAGGCTGTCGGTGGGCTCGAAGATCGGCTGCATGTCCGCGTAGCTGAGACCGTGGGCGCTCAGCACGATCCGCGTCGAGAACTCGCCCGACGTCCCCGGCGGGATGATGCCGACGCGTTGGCCCTTCAGATCCTCGATCGACATGAAGGAGCTGTCACGCCTGACCAGCACGTGAAAAGTGTTCACCCACAGGACCGCGATCGCGCGAAGGTTCTTGTGCGGATACTGGTTGCGCTCGATGCCGCGCCGGTAGGCGAGGTACACGACATCGGCCTGGGCGAGCCCCAACTGCCCTTCCCCGCCGTCCACCGCTGACACGGCGACGACGCCGCCCGAGGTTGGCTGCAGGCTGATGTAGGTCTGGGGAAGCGCGCTGTTGAAGCGCTGGATCAAATCGTTGGTGAACCGCGGCGCGATGCCGGACCACAGCCTGAGCTGTTGTGGCTGCGGAGCCGCTGCCCCCGACGAGCAGGCCGTGCACAGCGAAACCAGCAACGTCGCTACAGCAAACCAGGGCCCAGCTGGTTTGCCAGCGATCGTGAACCGGCGCCCAGCCGGTTTGCCAGCGATCGTGAACCGGCGTCCAGCCGGTTTGCCAGACGCTGCGCTCGCACGACGACCGGATCGAAAACGGGATGACGTCGTGGTCACAGGCCCTCTCCCCGCGAACGAACCGGGATTATACGGGAACGCCAACTGTTCGGATGCGTCTCCCTCCCTCAGTGACAATTGATGACAAATGCCACGGCTGCAGCCCGGGCGCCGCCGCTCATAATGCGCGGCGGTAAAGGAGCAGTCATGCGGAACACGGCGATCCGGGCGGCACTCATCGTGGCCTGCGGGTCCATCGGGCTCGCACAGGGCGGCGCACAGGCGCCGGCCGACGGAGCGGGCCGCGGACGAGGCGGCGAGGGGCGAACGGTCATCCTGCAGCAGGCGCCCAGGGACCACTCGATCGCCATTCCCAGAGAACAGCTGGCGCAGCACCTGAAGGACATGGATGCGAAGAAGCTCCAGACGCTTCGCATGATTGAAGGCGGCAAGTACAACGTGAACATCCGCCGCATCACTGCCGCCGAGACAGGGCTGGTCCACCCGATCACTGCGGACCTCTGGGTCGTGCTCGAGGGCGGCGGCACGCTGACCACCGGAGGCGTGCTCGAGAAGGGCAAGATCAATGGCGGTCAGAGCCGCCAGATCAAGACGGGCGACATCGTCTACATCCCCTCAGGACTGCCGCACGGCGTGAGCGGTGTCGACAAGAACATCACGTGGCTGAACGTGCGGTGGGACACGGACTGGCCGCCCGATTCTCCGATGGGGGCTGGCACATTGAATGGCCTCCTCGGCCGCGCGGGTGGCGGCCGCGGACGCGGTCCCTCACTGCCGCCAGGCAGCCAGCAGGCACTGCCCTACAGCTACGGCGGCAGCGGCGAGCTGTTCTTCTCGAAGCAGCAGCTCGAGCAGATCATGGCAGGCATGCGCCTGAAGAAGTCCGGTAATACACGGCTGATCGAGGGTGGGCGCTACAACGTGAACCTGCGATGGAACGGCACGCCGTCGGTGGAGTCGCACGAGCAGACGATCGACACGTGGTACGTGCTGGCCGGCGGCGCCACTGTGAACACGGGGTATCAGGTCAAGGACGGCGAACGCGTACCCAATACGGGCGTGTCAGTGGTGACCAAACCGGGCGACGTGTTCTTCCACCCGTCGAACTTCTACCACGGCTTCAGCCAGGTGTCGCCTGACATCTTCTGGCTGAACATCCGCTGGGACGACAACTATGGAACGGCTCGCGCCGTTCCATAGCGGAGTTGGGCGTTGACTGAGGCGAGTCCAATGCATAGATCAACCTGGCGGAATTTCAGCGTCGTCGTTGTCGGTCTCGTGCTGATGGCGGCAGTGGTAACGCTCTCGAACTCTGGCGCGCACGCGCAATCGTCTTCGGGTGCGAGACAGGTCCCCGTCTTCGAAGTCGACCCGGCATGGCCGAAGCTGCCGACCAACTGGGTCGTGGGACACGTCGCGTCGGTAGCTGTGGATCGGCGCGATCACGTCTGGATGCTGCACCGCCCGAACACGATTCCTGAGGATCGCCGCAGCCATGCGGCGCCACCGGTGCTGGAGTTCGATGCATCGGGGAAATTCGTCAACGCGTGGGGCGGCCCCGGTTCGGGCTACGACTGGCCGGACAGCGAACACGGCATCGCGGTCGATTACAAGGACAACGTATGGATCGGCGGCAGCGCACCGATCGCACCGTCGCTTCGGAATCTCGACGACGACATGCTCCTCAAATTCGACAACAAGGGAAAGTTCGTGCTGCAGATCGGCGGCAGGAGCAAGAGCACGGGCAACGCTGATACGAAGACCGTCCACCAGTCGGCTGACGTCTTCGTGTGGCCCAAGACAAACGAGGCGTTTGTCGCCGACGGCTATGGCAACCGTCGCGTCATCGTCTTCGACGCCGACACCGGAGCATTCAAACGGCAGTGGGGCGCATTCGGCAATGTGCCGATCGACGTGCCGGCCGCGCCACGTGGAGGAGGAACAGGAGGCGCTCGCGGCGGCGCGAATGCGGGCGGCGGCCGTGGCGCGACTCCGGCTCTCGATACCGAAGGCACCGGCTCGCAGCAGTTCGGCGGGCCCGTGCACGCCGTGAAGGTCTCCAACGACGGACTCGTCTACGTGGCCGACCGTCCGAACCGCCGTGTGCAGGTCTTCACGCCGGACGGAAAGTTCGTCACGCAAACGTTCATCAATCGATCCGGGCCGTCTCCGCAGTCGGCAGCGGGGCTGGCGTTCTCCCCCGACGCGCAGCAGGACTTTCTCTATGTCGCCGACTACGGCAACTCGCACATTGCGGTGCTCGATCGCAGAAGCCTTCAACTTCTCTATCAGTTCGGGCAACGGAGCGAAAAGCCGGGAGACTTTCAGGGCTTGCATCACCTCGCGATCGATTCCAGGGGCAACCTCTACACCGGTGAGGTCGCGCCGGGGGCGCGCGCGCAGCGATTCATGTTCAAAGGACTCTCGAGCACGCTCCCGCCAAACGCATTGACGCCTGCGCAACTCGCCGCGACGCCGACCGCATCAGGGCAGGCCGCGCCGGCGCCCGCTGCTGCGTCACCCCAGAGCAGCGGTCCGCGCGGGTTTCCACCGCCCGGCCAGGCACGCGGCGGCTATCCGCCCTGGACGAGCACGATGGCGAGCCCGTACCAAGTGACCCCGAATTGGCCGCGACTCGGCGACATCAAGCCGGGCGCCGCCATCGGCATCATCCCTGACGGCAAGGGCGGCACGTGGCTGCACCATCGATCGGAACCGCCGATTCTGCACATCGACGCGTCGGGTGCAGTCGATCGCCGGTTCGGCAACGGCATGTTCGTGCAGGCGCACGGATTCTGTCAGGACCGCGACGGGAACTTCTGGGCCGGCGACAGCGGCCCGTTCGCGGACAACCCCGCAACCAAGGGGCGTGGCTTCCAGTTGTTCAAGTTCAGTCCCGACGGGAAAGTGCTGCTGTCGCTCGGTAAGGCCGGCGTTTCGCGGGCCGGCACCGACACGTTCATCGGGCCAACCGCGTGCGCGATCGCACCAAACGGCGACATCATCGTCGCCGACGGGCACTGGCCGCGGCCGACCGACGCCCAGCAGGATGGCGATCGGCTGGTGCGGCTCAAGACCGACGGAACCTTCGTCGCGCAGTACGGCAGGATGGGAACGGCACCGGGCGAGTTCATGGGGCCTCACGCGCTCGCGTTCGACTCGCAGGGACGGCTGTTCGTCGCGGACCGCTCGAACAACCGCGTGCAGGTCTTCGATCGCGACATGCAGTTCGTCGACGAATGGCGCCACTTCGGCCGGCCGAGCGGCATCGCGATCCTCAAAGACGACACGATCATCGTGGCCGACTCCGAATCGAGCCAGTTCATCGGCGGTCCGCCGCAGGCGCCCGAGGGTGGCGGGAGCGTGGTGCGTAATCCCGGGTGGGGCAACGGCATCAGGATCGGCAGCGCGAAGGACGGATCGCTCCGCTACTACGTCCAGGGCACCCGGCCCGAGGGCATGGGCGCCGACAACGAGGGCAACGTCTTCGCGGGACTCACGGGAGGATGCGACGCCAGTCCATCAGGCGGGTGCCTGCAGAAATGGGTGAAGAAGTAATGGGAGGTTCCTTCATGAATCGCATTGCGCTTGCCATCGTCTTCGTCCTCGTCATGCTGTCGCAGGCCGGCACGCTCACTCAGGGCGGACAACCACCAACACTGGCGACCGACATCACCGCCGCCGACGTGCAAACCGTCATCACGGCGCCGACCGGTGGCGGGGATCGGCAGATGAAAGTCGTGGACATGGGCAAGTACAACGTCAGCGTCGGTGTGCTGCGCCGCGGCAGGACGAAGCCTGGCGCTCCAGTGAGCGCGATCAACCACGAACACGTGACCGAGGTTTATTACGTCATCTCGGGATCGGGGACGCTGCTGACGGGCGGGGCCGTGGACGGCGCGAAACCGCTTCCCGCGGACGGCGAGATCGTGAAGATCGCGGTTGGCCCCAGCAACCAGGGCACGTTCCGGCAGGCGGCGCAAACGCGAAAGGTCGGCCCCGGTGACATCGTCATCATCCCGCCTGGCGTCTATCACGGCTTCACCGACGTCGACGATCACGTCGAGTACGTCTCGGTGCGGCCGGATCCAGATCACGTGCTGCCCGCAGGGTACGTGCACCCGTTGTTGAAGAAGTAGACGGCAGCCCGTTGGACCTCGCGATCGATCGCGCGCTTCCAGGCGTGTCGGGATTTGTGTGTGTCGCGCGTCCACCTTCGCCACACTCCAACTCGCGTGACGTGTCATCCGAAGGATGACAATTGATGACAATTCCTGCATTGAGTCACCGCCCGCGCGCTTCTCATAATCCGCGCGGCTCGTGTTGTGGGGCTGTCCCCCGCCGCGCGCCTCCTTCGCCGCTTGTCGTTGCGCATCACACAAGGAGGGAGCAGTGCTGTTGGCACCTTTCGGTCGTCGCGCATGCCTGGTCGTCGTTCTGAGCCTGATCCCCGCGTCGGCGCTGGCGCAAGGCGCCAGTACGGCCACTATCTCCGGCGTCGTTCGTGACGCATCGGGCGCCGTGCTTCCCGGCGTGACCATCGAGGCCGCCAGCCCGGCTCTCATCGAAAAAGTTCGATCAACCATCACCGACGATGGCGGCCAGTATCGGTTGCCCGAGCTGAGGCCTGGCACATACACCGTCACGTTTTCACTCACCGGCTTCTCGACGCTGAAGCGCGAGGGCCTCGAGCTGCGCACCAACTTCACCGCACAGGTGGACGCGGAGCTCACGCTCAGCCAACTCGAGGAGACGATCACCGTGTCAGGTGCCACGCCACTGGTGGACGTGCAGAGCGCGACCCAGCAGCGCACGGTCACGAAAGATGTGCTCGACACTGTGCCCACCGCCAAGAGCGTGCTGGGCATAGCGGCGCTGATTCCCGCGGTCGTCGAGCCGCCCAATGCGCAGGACGTGGGCGGCAGCAAGGGTGAGCGTTCCGTCCGCATCACCGTGCACGGCGGCAAGACGTTCGACTCGCGCCTGCTGCAGGACGGGATGCGCTACAACGCGTTGACGCCAGGCATCGGCACCCTCGAAGGCACGGGGCGCGGCTACTACGTGAATCCGCTCGCCGTGCAGGAGGTCGTTGTCGATCTCGGGACGATGGGCTCGGCCGTGTATTCGCTCGGCGGCGCGCAGGTGAACAGCATTCCCAGGGACGGAGGCAACCGCTTCACGGGATCGTTCTTCGTCGCCGGCACGGGCGATGCCCTTCAGAGCAACAACCTCGATGACGACCTCATCGCGCAGGGGTTGACGTCGGTCAACAGCGTCCAGAAGGTCTACGACTTCAACGTCGCGTTCGGGGGCCCCGTGCTGGCCGATCGCCTCTGGTTCTTTGCCTCGGCGCGCCGATGGGGGACGACGACCGGCGTCGCCAACCTGTTTGCGGACACGAACGTGAGCGACTTCCTCTACACGCCGGACAGCACCAGCCCGATCGAGCCCGAGGAGTCGAACAAGGGCATCGGCGCCCGACTCACCTACCAGGCAAGCTCGAAGGACAAGCTCTCCTTCTCGTGGGACAAGCAACGGAATTTCCAGGACCAGCTGACCGGGCAGCTCGAGACCGGCACCATCAAGAACGAGGGCAACCCGGGCTATTGCCAGCGCCACGAGGTGCTCCAGGGATCGTGGAGCCGGCCGCACTCGAACGCGCTCCTGTTCGACGCCGGCGTCACGGTGAGCAAATTCAACTTCGGCGGTTTCGGTGAGGATCTGTTCCTGTCGGATTACGAAGGCTGCGGCGGAGGGATCCAGGACAACGTGTCGATCAACGACACCGGCCTCGGGTTCACCTACAACGGCGTCGGCAACCGGAACATGAGCCTGTCGCACCAGTCGAACGGGCGCTTCAACGTGTCGATCATCAAGGGACAGCACACCGTGAAGACGGGCGTCTTCTGGATGTACGGCCTGGGCGGGGGCCATCGCTCGTACACGACGCGCGGACCCACGCAGGTGAACGGGCTGCCGGTGTCGTACAGCTTCTTCAACGGCTCACCGCGTTCGCTCACGCAGTTCGCGTCGCCCATCTACACCATCGACCAGCTCAATCCCGATCTCGGTCTCTACGTGCAGGACCAATGGCGCATCGATCGTTTCACGTTCAGCGCGGGACTGCGGTTCGACTGGCTTCGCGAGTCGGTGAAAGCCACCGAGGTCCCGGCCGGCATGCTGGTGCCGGCGCGCAGCTATCCCGCGCGCACGGACGTGCCCAACTGGAAAGACCTCAATCCGCGATTCGCAGTCGTGTGGGATCCAACTGGCAGCGGGAAGACGGCGATCAAGTTCGGCATCAACCGCTACGTGCAGTCGAACACGACCGGTCTGGCGCAACTCTTCGATCAGGCCGCCGGAGCAGTGAACAGCACGACGCGCTCGTGGAACGACACGACGTTCCCGGTGGGCGATCCGCGCCGCGGTAACTTCCTGCCCGACTGCGACCTCGTCGCGACAACGGCCAACGGCGAGTGCGGCGCCATGGCCAACCCCAATTTCGGTACCTACGTGCCGGTGAATTCGCCTGATCCTGGCTGGATCACGGGCTGGGGCAAGCGCACCTACAACTGGCAGACGTCGATCAACATCGATCGCGAGGTGATCCCGAACGTGGTGGTGAACGCGGGCTATTTCCGAACCTGGTACGGCAACTTCCAAGTGACGGACAATCTGCGGGTCACGCCGGCCGACTACAGCCCCTACTGTGTGACGGTACCGGCGGACGACCGCCTGCAAACGAGCGGGCAACAACTGTGCGGGCTCTACGACATCAACCCCAATGCGTTCGGCCAGGTGGACAACATGATTACGCGCAACGACGCGTACGGGAAGCAGGAGGAGATCTACAACGGCGTGGACCTCAATTTCCAGGTTCGCCTGCTCGGCAGAGCCACGCTCGGCGGCGGCTGGAACATCGGCAACGCCGTGCAACTCGGTACCGCGGCGGGCGGCAACGCCTCGGCGGGGACCGACACCTGCTACGTGATCGATTCACCGCAGCAACTGTTCAACTGCAAGGTGAACGTGCCGTATCAGAACCGGGTGAAGCTCAATGGCTCGTACACGCTCCCGTACGGCCTCCAGGTGGCCGCTGTTTTCCAGAGCAACCCGGGCGCGAACTACAGCGCCAACCGCACCTATACGCTCGCCGAGATCCAGCCGTCGCTGGGACGGCCACTCTCGGGAGGAGTGACGTCGGTCGTCATTCCGCTCGTCCCGCCGCTCTCGACCTTCGGCCCGCGCATCAATCAGTTCGACCTGCGCGGCACCAAGATCTTCCAGATGGGAGGGACACGGCTCCAGCTCAATGTCGATGCTTACAATTTCTTCAACAGCAATACGCCGGTCACATTGTTCGGCACGTACAACGCGCGATGGGGACAGCCGACGCAAGTGCTCGACGGGCGGCTGGTGAAGTTCAGTGCGCAAGTGGACTTCTGATAGAACCAAAGCCGTCAACGCCCAACTTCCAACCTCCAACTCCCAATGCGCAGTTCCTTGGGAGTTGGGAGTTGAAATGTCGCTCCACTGAGAGGAACCACGATGAAGACACGGATATCAATCGGCTCCATACGACATCTGACCGTGTGCGCATGCGTCGTCGGCCTGGCTCTGGCGCTCGGTACGGGTCAGAACAGCGCGGCCGAGCAGCGCGGCGAGCCGGGCGAGGGCAATCGCGGGCAGGGGGGCGGTCCGGCGGGACGCGGACGTGCGAACTACTCGTTGAGCGATCCCGCGCCGAACGATCCAGCGCTGAAGGGCGCGATCGACATGCACGCGCACCAGGATCCCGACAGCTTCGGGCCGAGTTACGGGCAGGCTGCGCGATCGATCGACGCGCTGGATCTCTACACGCGAGCGAAAGCGTCCGGCATGCGCGGGTTCATCATCAAGGGCCACCTCGATCAGACCGCGGGGCTGGCCTACTACATGCGCAAGCTCCATCCCGACATGGAGATCTTCGGCGGCATGGGCTCCAACCTGACGACCGGCACGAAGGTCAATCCCTGGGCGATCACGCACATGGCCGAGATCAAAGGCGGATGGGGCCGCATCGTTTGGATGCCGAGCTGGGACTCGGAGAACAGCATCCACAGGCTGGCGCGCCGGCCGCCGGCGTACGTGGCAGTGGCGCAGTGCAAAGGCCTCCCCTTCTGGATCAACTATCCGAAGCCGTGCCCCGACGGTGGCGAGCTGCTGCCGGAAGTGAAAGAGGCCCTCGCGGTGATCGCCAAGGCCAAGACGCGCGACAGCAACGGCGATCTCATCCTCGCGACCGGACACAACTCGCCGCCGGAGGTGCAGCTGATCGTCAAGGAAGCGGTGCGCGTGGGGGTGAAGCACATCATCATCACGCACCCGCTGCTCGACATCGTGGACATGACAGCGGAGGAGATCAAAGAGACGGTTGCACTCGGCCCCGAGATCTATGCGGAGTTCACGTCGGGGTTCGGCAACCCCAACGCGCGGCCCGAGGTCGTGAAGCGGTACGTCGAGGGCATCCGCGCCGCCGGCGTCGAGCACGCGTTCGTGTCGAGCGATACGGGCCAGCTCAACTCGAACTGGCAGCCCGACGCGCTGGCCAACGCGGCAAAAGCGCTGCGCGCGAACGGATTCACCGAGCGCGAGCTCGATTTGCTATTCAAGATCAACCCGGCGAAGATTCTCGGAATCGCACCCTTCGACCGGGCTCAGGGCGCCCCGAGCAACCGTCGAGGGGCTCCGCCAACAGGGACGCAGTGACAAGGAAGGGGCCGTCAGACCATGCGTGAACCAGCGAGCGCCACTGCCCTGACTTGCCTCGCGCTGGGCGTCGCCCTTTCGATCACCGCCGCACTGCCCGCTCAGTCGGCCAGACCATCGTCGGCCTGGACCGTCCCGCGGACACCGGATGGACGCCCCGATCTGCAGGGCGTGTGGGCGAACAACAACATGACGCCGCTCGAACGGCCGAAGCAGTTTGGCCTGCGCGCCACCATGACCGACGCCGAGTTCGCGGAGCTGAAAAGGCGCGCGACGGCGATGATGGACGGCGGCGACGCATTCTTTGCCGACGAGCTCTTCACCGCCGCGATCGAGGGCAAGACGACGTTTTCGTCCGCCGATACACAGGTCGGCAACTACGACCAGACCTGGCTGTCCGAGCGCATCTGGGACAAGCGGACATCGCTCATCATCGACCCGCCGGACGGCCGCATCCCGCCTCTGACCGCGGGCGCGGCCGCGCGCGCGCAGACGCAGGCCGAGGCGCGGCAAGGGCGCGGCCCGGCCGACCGCGTGCAGGATCTGTCACTCAGCACGCGCTGCATCCACGGCGGCACGCCGAACATCCGTGCCGGCTATCAGAGCTACTTCGAGATCACGCAGGGCCCGGGCGTGGTGGCGCTGCGCACCGAGATGATCCACGACGCCCGCATCTTCCCGATTGATGCCGGCCCGCATGTCGCGTCGGTCATCACGCAGTACCACGGCGACTCGCGTGCGCACTGGGATGGCGACACGCTCGTCGTGGACACCAGGAACTTCTCGAGGAACGCCAACTTCCGCGGCGCCACGGACAAGCTGCACCTGACCGAGAAGTTCACGCGCGTCGCCGATGACACCATCGAGTACCACCTCACGATCGACGACGCGACCGTGTGGTCACGACCGTGGACGCTGATGATTCCGCTGAAGCGGACGGGCGAGCTGTTGTTCGAGTTCGCGTGTCACGAAGGCAACTATTCGTTGAGCGGCATCCTGAGCGGGGCGCGGGCGCAGGAAGAACGCTAGCAACAACGCTACATCCGATCGCTCAGACATCCTTGGATCTCGATCTCAGTGTAGGGCGTATAGAGGAGGCCTCGCGCACGATAGATCCGGTCTTCCTGAACACGCCGCAGTACGCCGACGCGCAGCTCAACGCCGTACTTGGCCGCCACGTCGTCGTGAAAGTCGAGACGGCTAACCCGCTACGGAGTTTCAAGGGGCGCGGGGCGGACTTCTTCATGGGGCGAGTTGGTGCGCGATCGACGGTGGTGTGTTCATCGACGGGCAACTTCGGGCAGGCCATGGCCTATGCCGGTCGGCGCCGTGGCATTGCCGTGGAAGTGTTCGTTCCCGAGAACGTGAATCCCGTCAAGCTCGCCCGGATGCGAGCGCTCGGCGCGCGCGTCACCCCGGTGGGCGCCGATTCGGCCGCCAGCGAAGCCGCCGCTCGCGACTACGTCGCCGGGAGAGAGGGCTGCGTGTACGTCGAGGACGGGAAGGAGACGGCGATCGCGGAGGGAGCCGGCACCATCGGCCTCGAGCTGATTAAGGCTGGCCCGTTCGATGCGGTGGTGGTACCCGTCGGCGACGGCGCGCTGATCACAGGCATTGCGCGCTGGATCAAAGATCGTGCGCCCAGCACCCGCATTATTGGGGTGTGCGCCAGCGGAGCGCCGTCCATGGCCCTGAGCTGGCGAGCAGGAAAGCCTGTGTCGACCGACCATTCGGACACCATCGCGGAAGGCATCGAGGTACGACTCCCCGTGCCGGAATCAGTCATCCGTCTCGTGGCGCTGGTGGACGACATGGTCCTTGTCCACGACAGCGATCTGCTCGAGGCGATGCGGCTCTCGGTCCAGACATTGGGGCTCGTGTTGGAGCCGTCTGGAGCGGCTGGGCTTGCCGCTATTCGGGTTCACAAACTCGCAGGCGATCGTCTGGCTACGGTCCTGACCGGAAGCAACCTCCGGCCCGAGCACCTGCACGGGCTGAGCCACTAACCGTGAGCGATCTTCGCTGTCCCCAACAATTCTCCACGGCCCAGCAGCGGGCGCGATGATTGTTGCTGCGCCCCGGAGTCTACCCAGATAAGAGGCCGGGCACGACAGTCCCGTTCTTGACAGGCGCACCGTGAGTACATAACTATATGGTTATTGAACCTATAGGCTATGAATACGCAGCTATCAGATCGCCTCGATGCCACATTTCTCGCGCTCGCCGATCCGACGCGGCGCGCCATTTTGGCTCGCCTCACGCGCGGCGAGGCGTCGGTGACGGAGCTCGCGGAACCATTCGCGATCAGTCAGCCCGCGATCTCCAAGCACCTGAGAATCTTGGAGCGCGCCGGGCTGATCACGGTCGGTCAGGATGCACAGCGGCGACCCCGCCGTTTCGAGGGGAAGCCGCTTGCCGAGGTCAGTGCCTGGCTCGAGCGATATCGCGCGAGCTGGGAAGAAAACTTCCAGCGCCTCGACAGCGTTCTGGAGGAGTTGCAACGCAGGACGTCCGCGTCGACGCGCGCGCGGAAACGGACAAAACGTTAGCGCGGAGACATCGGAACACCACGAAGGAGGCGACATGCCGATGACGATGGAAAAGGCACAGGTCACGCTGCCGAGCGATCAAGAGGTCAAGGTCACACGATCGTTCAAGGCTGCCCGGCCGCTGGTCTACAGGGCATACACGGAACCTGCGCTGGTGCAGCGCTGGCTGCTCGGTCCGCCCGGATGGTCGATGCCGGTGTGCGAGATGGACGTGCGTGTCGGCGGCCGTTACCGGTGGCGCTGGCGGAGTGACAAGGACGCCAGCGAGTTCGGCTTCGCCGGCACGTTTCGCGAGGTCACACCACCTTCGAAGCTCGTGCACACCGAGACCTATGATCCCGGGACCGTGGGCGACGTACACCCCCAGAACGAAGCGCTGGTGTCGGTGACGTTCACGGAGCACGGTGGCATCACGACCGTGACCACGCTGATCGACTTCGGGTCGAAAGAGGCGCGGGACGCGGCGGTGGCAACCGGCATGACCGACGGCATGGAGCAGAGCTATCAGCTCCTCGATGCACTGTTCAGCAAAGGCGTGTAGCCGGCCGCGACTGTCGAGAGCTGGACAGGGATTACAAACCGAGGAGAGAGAACGATGAAGCCAATCACACCGCATCTCTGGTTCGACAAGGAAGCCAAGGACGCCGCGCAGTTCTACTGCTCGGTCTTCCCGAACTCGAAGATCACCGGCGTCACGACACTGCGCGACACGCCCTCGGGCGATTGCGATGTCGTTGCCTTCGAGCTGAACGGTCAACCGTTCATGGCGATCAGCGCGGGACCGCTCTTCAAGTTCAACGAGTCGATCTCGTTCATGGTGCCGTGCGAGACACAGGCGGAGATCGACCGCTATTGGGAGAAACTTTCCGCTGTTCCCGCCGCGGAGCAATGCGGGTGGGTGAAAGACAAGTACGGTCTGTCGTGGCAGATCGTCCCGCGCGCCATGAACGAGATGTTGGAGACGGGAACGCCCGAGCAGCTGAAGCGGGTGACACAGGCGTTCCTGAAGATGAAGAAATTCGACATCGCGCAACTGCAAGAGGCATTTGACGGAGGCTCGCGAGTCGAAGTCGCGAGATGACATCAGCTCGATGTGGCGGGCGGAGCCCACCCACCCGCCCGCCACGTCATCGCGCCGAAGCCGTTGACACACGGCCGCGAATCAGGTCTGCTTGGCACGCTTTCGGAGGATCTGCCATGAGACTCATCGCGCTGTGTGCCACCTGCGTCGTGCTCCAGGCGCCCGGCCTTCAGGCCGCCGATCTCGTCTCAGGAACGTGGACGTCGGGTGAGGGCACCACGACGCGAATCTACGTCTTCAAAGCATCCGGAGACCGCCTGACGGGAATCATGTGCGGGCCCTGCGACGACCCCGCCAGCGTGTTCAGGATCGAGGACGGCCGGATCCTGGACGCTGACCGTGCCACGTTCTTCATTCGGTACGACACCGGTGGACCCGCGTTTCGCCGCTACGGACCGTATCGCGAGCGCGTCGATGCCTCGCTTGCCCGCAACGTCATGACGTTGTCCGCGCGGCCGGAGGCAGATGCCAGCGCCGCTTCCACGTCGACATCCCTGGCGCGCGTGGTCGAGAACTTCGAGTTGAATCCGCAGCCTCTGCCTCCCTCCCCTGCCGCCACATCGAAAGCACCAGCCGCGCCCGTCGAGGGACATTGGGTGTCGGTGGGACGCACAGCGCAACAGAACTGGATTCTCAAGGTCCGGGGCAACGAGGTGTGGGGACTGGTGTGCGGACCATGTACGCCGGCGGTAGTGGCGATGATCGACGGACGCATCGACGGCGACACCATCATGTTCTACATCAACCATATCGACACGCCGCCAAACGCCAATCGCAAGGGCATCCAGCGCAACGTCATGACCGGTACGATTACTGGAGGGGATAACACCAACGTCATGAAGTTCACGTGGGTCAGCGAAGGGTCTGCCAATTCGGGTGAGATTACGATGATCGGCCCGATTCGCTAGCACCAGCGGGCCCGCGCCGCCGATTGGTCTCGCCAGGTCCAAAGGAGAAACGCCATGAGGCTTCGGCCGCTGGTCGCCGCCGCTCTTTTCGCCGCCACGACTTCAACTCGAGCGCAGGCACCTGCGCCGGCCACATCCGAGGGCTTGATCACGGCCGCCAAGCGCGCGGCCGGCCAGGACCATGCCGGGACGTTTCTGCGGATCTGCGTCGCGCCCGATAATCTTGGCGGAGGACTCGGCGGCCGTTCGGGCCGTGGCGCAGCAAACACAGCAACTGCCCCCGCGGCACCTGACCGCGCCACGTGGTACGCCCGGCCTTTCAAGGTGTTCGACAACCTCTACTTCATCGGGACCAGGATCCACTCAGCCTGGGCCCTGACCACCAGTCAAGGCATCATCGTCATCGACACACTCTTCGCCTACGCCATCGAGCCGGAGATCGTGGAGGGCCTGACACAGCTCGGTCTGAATCCGAGTGACATCAAATACGTCCTGATCAGCCACGCCCACGGCGACCACGACCAGGGCGCAGCGCTGCTCCAGAGTCGCTACGGCGCGAAGGTCGTAATGGGCGCGACGGACTGGGACTCCACTCTGCTGCGTCCCACCACCGCTGCAGGTGGCGTGCCGAAGCGGGACGTCGCCGTGGGGCCGGAAGGCCTCGAGATCACATTGGGCGATACCACAGTGAACGTCGTCGCTACGCCGGGCCACACGCCAGGCACGCTCTCGTACGTTTTCCCGGTGAAGGACGGTGGGCGCACGCTGACCGTGACCTATTCCGGCGGAACCGCGTTCAACTTCCCCCGGCAGGCACAGACGTTCGCCATGTACCGCGATAGCCAGAAAAAGATCGCCGAGGCCGCGCGGCTGGCGGGAGCCACAGTCCTGATGTCCAACCACACCGAGTTCGACCGCGCCTACGATCGCGCCCGTATCGCGCAATTACCGCGAGCGGCAGGCGAGAAGCACCCATACGAAAGCGACGTCCCCACTGTGCAGCGCTACTTCGAGATGACCGGCAACTGCGCCGAGGCGCAACGCCTGTCGATCGAGAAAGGGAGCCCTCAATGACATCGCCGCGTCTCGTGCTGGCTATCTGTGTGGCGGCTGCGCTCGTCATGGTAATCCACGCCGAACAGGGCACCGCGCCAGGACCGGCCGGCGCTCCACGAGCCGGTGGCGACGGGGCGCAACAAGGCGGCGGGCGCGCGGGCGCGTCCACCGGCCAGTTGATCGGCGGAACGCTCACTCCTGCCAAGCCCGACGCGCGCGGCTGGGGCTGGCAGGTCAAGGCCTCGATCAATCCGGCCACGCCGCGACCGTTCTACAACAAGGCCAAGGAGCTGCTGTTCCAGGAGCAGCAGATCACGAGCTACACCATTTCCACCTACAACCCGGAGTTCTACTGCGAGGTCGGCAAACACTACGACTACGTCTGGTTCGAGATGCAGCACAGCACCATGTCGTACGACGAGGTGCGCCGGATGATCCTTGCGTGCCCGGGCGTTGGCGCGGCGCCAATGATCCGTATGCCCGACGCGCTCGAATCCAGCATTCAGAAAGCCACGGATCTGGGCGCCATCGGCATCATCGTGCCAACCGTTGACGATGCGCTGGAAGCGCGCGACGCTGCGCGCTTTTCACGCTACCCGCCGGTCGGCCGCCGCAGTGCGGGCGGCGGGTCGTTCGGCCAAGTGTGGCCGGGTGTGAACTATCGCGCCACCGTCAACGACAACATGCTGGTCACCGTCATGATCGAGACGCTCGAGGGCGTGGCGAATGCTGAAGAAATCGCCGCTACGCATGGCGTCGACGTCGTGCTCATGGGCAATAACGATTTGTCGAGTTTCTCGGGTTGGCCGCAGAACGATCCCCGCTATCAGGACGCTCTCGTCAAGGTCCACGACGCGGCGCTCAAGTACGGCAAGTACTTCGGCAACGCAGGCGCGCAGTACCTGAATGGCTACGTCCTCAGCGCCAGCACGCGCATGGTTCAGAACGGA